>WHSY01000035.1 GCA_009379815.1 Pseudonocardiaceae bacterium | reverse complement strand
GGTACCCTTCCGCCTACTCCCCTAGCCACCACCCGACGTTCGCAGCCGCCCTCGCCGTGTCGACGCCCGGGGCCCACGTCGTCCCCCACCCGATGCCGAACCGGTCCCGGTCGCGTAGTAAAGGGTGCAGGCCAGCGGTGGACCTATGAGGCGAGCGCCTGAACCAAGGTGTTACGGTGGGTAGCTGAGGTCAGGAGGGACCGTGAATTGGAGAGCCGGTCTTCGGGCGCCGGCTTCGGCGGCTGGAGCGTCCTTGTCATCGGGTCCGACGAGCTACCCGACGCCACGCAGCGGGCCCTCGAGGCCGCTGCAGCGCGGGTGACCCGTCTGACGCACCCTACTGATGCCGAGCTCCGCAGCTCACTGACCGAGCAGATCGACTCCGTTGTCGTGATCTCAAGGGACGATGGAATCGCGCTCCGGCTGGCGCTCGTCGTGGAGAACATTCGGCCAGGGGTGCCCCTGATCGTCACCGTCCACAGCCGCATCGTCGCCGACCAGCTGCGAGGGGCTGTGCTCAACATCCGTGTCACGTCGATAGCCGAGATCGTTGCTCCCACGCTGGCCGCACCGTGTCTCGACGCTGGCCTTCTCACAGTGACGCGCAGGCCGGAGGGTATCTTCGGTGTGCAGGCCGACGAGGGCCACCCGCGGCTCGTCGATATCGAGACACCCGGGGCTCACCGCGGACGGCTGCTTGCCAACCTCGGCTCGCTCATTCGGCCCTTCGAGCCCACCGCCCGGATCTTGACCACTGGTCTCTTCGGGTTCTTGCTCATCCTCGTCGTCGAAACGGCGGCGGCAGCGCTTGTGCTCGACTTATCGCCCGTCGATGCCTTCTACGCGGTGACGAAGGTCATGGTCACCGTAGGGCCGAACCCGGCCATCGACGCGGGTCCCGGCTGGTTCAAGGTCTTCTCGTCCGTAGCCATGCTCGCGGCTCTTGGCTTGACCGCAGTGTTTACTGCGGGCCTGGTCAACCGGCTGCTCGACCGGCGGCTGACGGCTCTGGTCGGCTCGCGGGTGGTTCCCCGCAAGGACCACGTGGTCGTTGTCGGCCTCGGTCAGGTTGGGCTACGCCTGGCTCTGCTATTGCGCGACCTCGGTGTACCCGTGCTAGCGGTCGAGAGCAACCCAAACCGCTACAACGTCGCCCGGGCGAAGAACTACGGGCTCCCCGTCGTCATCGGCCAAGGCGCGAGCCACTTCCTTCTCAAGCGGCTCTCGCTCGAGCGTGCGCAAGCACTGGCGGCAGTCACAAGCCGAGAGGTGGAGAATATCTCAATCGCCGTGGCCGCCCTGGGTATGCAGGACGATCTTCGCACGATCCTCCGGGCCGGACGCGGCGAAGTCATCAACGAAACGCGCGCGCTGTTCAGCATCGGCGTAGTACAAGATGTGCACCGGATCGGGGGGACGTTGCTCGCGGCCGCCGCCCTGGGCTCGGACGCGGCGGAAGCATTCCTGCATCAGCAGACGGTCTACCTCATCACACCGGACGGCCGGATCGAACCCTTCGCACGGCCTGATGCACCGATTCTCTGACCGGGCCGCAAAAGCACCTGTGAAGTCTGCATTGGGCGCGGCGGCTGGTCACCGAGACGGCTCCGTACCTGGGAGTGGGACGACGATGAGCAGCGCAGCGACGCGGTGCTGCTGACGAGTGAGATCGTGACCAACGCTGTGGAGCACACCGAGACCGAGCCCAGTCTGGTGTTGGAGTTGGTCCAGTCCGATGGTTGGCCGCGGGTGGCGCTGACGGATGGCTCGGGCGTGCGCCCGATCGTCTACTCCCCACTCACTGCGTAGGTTGGGTACCCACGCTGACGCCGTCGTACACGACACGGCCCCACCGGCCGAAGCCAGCGCCGCGCCGGGACTATGCCCCTTATGCCGTCGTTCGGATTGTCTTTTGTCGGCACCAACGACCGGTCTCTTTGCCGCGCGACGGAACGAGCGGCCAGTACCGTGAGTGACACCGGCGCCATAGTTGGTCACCGCGAACTGCTGCGATGGATGCCGCGACGCCGCCGAGCACAGCGTAGGTCTGCAGTTCGCCGTGGTTGGGGCGACGCTCGCAGCGACTGGGCTGCGTTTGAGCGAACCTGCGACGCCCTGACCAACACCGACACCTACTCGACCGCACTCATGTGCCCACCAACTGCGGAACTCGGATCCAAGGAGCTCGCCACGTTGGGGGTGAGCCGGCGCCCCGTCGAACAGCTTGGGTGTGGCGCCGGAGCCCCGCCCTGCCCTGCGGACATGCCCGCTGGGGTCAGCGGTCGCGCGGGCCCCGGGCGGACCTCTCCTCGTCGGCACCCGCGGCCTCGGCCCCGACCTGCGAGGGTGTAGGAGAGTGATCGCCGACATGCGACTCTGCTCGCATCCGCTCCGCCATGCGCGGGTAGTGCAGCTCGAAGGCGGGCCGCTCGGACCGGATCCGCGGCAGCTCGGTGAAGTTGTGCCGCGGCGGCGGGCACGACGTCGCCCACTCCAGCGAGTTGCCGAAGCCCCACGGGTCGTCGACGTCGACCTTCTCGCCGTAGCGGTAGGACTTGAACAGGTTCCACAGGAACGGCAGCGTCGACAACCCGAGCACGAACGCCCCCACCGACGAGATCACGTTCAGCGTGGTGAAGCCGTCGGTGGGCAGGTAGTCGGAGTAGCGGCGCGGCATGCCCTCGTTGCCCAGCCAGTGCTGCACCAGAAACGTCAAGTGAAACCCGATGAACGTCGCCCAGAAGTGCAGCTTGCCCCACGCCTCGTCCAGCATCCGGCCGATCATCTTCGGGAACCAGAAGTAGATGCCGGCGAAGGTGGCGAACACGATGGTGCCGTAGAGCACGTAGTGGAAATGCGCCACCACGAAGTAGGTGTCGGACACGTGGAAGTCCAGCGGCGGCGACGCCAGCAGCACCCCGGACAGCCCGCCGAACAGGAAGGTCACCAGAAACCCGACCGAGAACAGCATCGGCGTCTCGAACGTGAGCTGGCCGCGCCACATGGTGCCGATCCAGTTGAAGAACTTGATGCCGGTGGGCACCGCGATCAGGAAGCTGGTGAACGCGAAGAACGGCAGCAGCACCGCACCCGTCGCGAACATGTGGTGCGCCCACACGACCATCGACAGCACGGTGATTGAGATGGTGGCGAACACGAGGCCCTTGTAGCCGAATATCGGCTTGCGGGAGAACACCGGGAAGATCTCGGAGACGATGCCGAAGAACGGCAGCGCGACGATGTAGACCTCGGGGTGGCCGAAGAACCAGAACAGGTGCTGCCACAGGATCGCGCCGCCGTTGGCCGGGTCGAACACGTGCGCGCCGAGCAGCCGGTCGGCGGCCAGCCCGAGCAGCGCCGCGGTCAGGATCGGGAACGCCAGCAGGATCAGCAGGCTGGTGAACAGGATGTTCCAGGTGAAGATCGGCATCCGGAACATGGTCATGCCCGGCCCCCGCAGGCACACGATCGTGGTGATCATGTTGACCGCGGCGAGGATGGTGCCCAGCCCCGAGATGACCAGCCCGAAGATCCACAGATTCGCACCGGCGCCCGGTGAGTTGACCTCCCCCGACAGCGGGGTGTAGGCGAACCAGCCGAAGTCGGCCGCACCGCCCGGGGTCAGGAAGCCGGACAGCACCAGCAGCCCGCCGAACAAAAACAGCCAGTACGAGAACGCGTTGAGCCGCGGGAAGGCGACGTCCGGCGAGCCGATCTGCAGCGGCAGCACCAGGTTGGCGAACGCGAACAGCATCGGCGTGGCATACAGCAGCAGCATGATCGTGCCGTGCATGGTGAACAGCTGGTTGTACTGCTCGTTCGACACGACCTGCAGCCCCGGTTGCGCCAGCTCCCCCCGCATCAGCATCGCCATCGCACCCGCGATGCCGAACAGGCTCAACGAGGTCACCATGTACAGCATCCCGATCTTCTTGTGATCGGTGGTGCTCAGGTAGTCCAGCAGCTGCGAGCCCCGTGGCTCGCGCTCCCGCACCGGGGAGGGCCGGGTAGGTGGCGGGAGCACGGCTGCCACGACGTTGCCTCCTGTTCGATCCGGCGCTGCTGTGTGTCCCTGTTGACCCTGCTGGGTAGGGTCGACGTGATCTCACAGCCTCATCGTTCCTGCTCAGAGGGCATCTGATCTATCTGACGCACCCCGCAGCCCCCCGTCAACGGTGGACCAGGGCTCGTGACCAGCATGTGATCGATCAGCTCGGGGGCACCATCGTAGGTGCGCCGATGGCGCCGCTCGGGCGAGAGCGGACGCGAGGTTCCACCGGGAGCTGACCCTGGCGGCGGGGTCAGTGCCAGGAAGTGCCCGACCTGCGAGCCGGTGCACGGCTTGCCGGCATGCTTGCCCGCCCACGTCACGGCCCCGGGCCCTGTCCTGGGCGCTGTTGTTTCCGGCCGCACCGGGCAAGGGGCACCGCGGCCAGAGCTTGCGACAGCTCACCGTAGATGTCGAAGACATGGTTCAGTTCGGTGACCTCAAGCGGGCGGCGGACACTCCTGTCGCTGGCTACCAGCGATAACGTCACACCCTCGCGTTCGGCGTCGTCGCGGGTGTCGAGCAGCACAGTCAGCCCCGAACAGCCCAGGAACCGAACACGGTCAAGATCGATAACGAGGTGGCGTACGTTGCCATACTCGGCCAACCGTCGAGACAGAAGCCGGGCCGTCAGCAGGTCAATCTCGCCCTCCACGGTGGCTACCGCAATATCGTCGCTCTGCGTGATCGAGACCGACAACGACTCGACGGCCTGTGGCTGCAGTAGGGACACGAGTGAGTCATTGGCACCTAATCGCATCTCGATCAACCTCCCGGATCGAGCGGCTAGCATCCGCAGCGTTCACCTACGCCCGGTGGGCAATTACGACCCAGGCATCCATAGGCTCCACTGCGTCCGACCGTGTTGGTCTCGCACAGGGCGTGTCAACCCCAGCCGATAAATCACGGCCTCCCAGCAACCCTGCTCCCGGCGCCAACGGCCGCCACCCCTCGGTGCAGCGGTAGGGCTACGCCAACGGGACATGCTGTATGCCCTCCCGCGGGCCGCGGGAGGGCATGCTGGCCGAGATCCAGCGCCGCGCCGGCGACTTCCTGGACGGCAGGCAACCGCTGTTCGATCGCCGGATCAACGAGGGCCAGATCGTGGACGGGCACGGCGACCTGCTCGCCGGCGACATCTTCTGCCTCGACTTCGACGACCGGCTGCGGTGGCTCGACAGCCCCGACGACGTCTCGTTCCTGGTCATGGATCTCGACTGCCGCGGCCACCCGGACCTGGCACGACACCTCGCCGATGACTACGCCGCGTCGCCGCCGAGCCCGGGCCCGCCGCGCTGCGCCACCACTACGTGGCCTACCGCGCGCTGGTCCGGGCCAAGGTCGACTGCCTGCGACACGAGCAGGCGCGGAGTCGGCAGCCGCCGACGCCCGACGCCACGCCCAGCTCGCGCTGGATCGGGGGCTGCGCGCAGGCACGGCGCGCCTGGTGCTCGTCGGGGGCAGGCCGGTAAGCAGTTCCGCCGGATCAACGGCCACCTGCACCTGCGTGCCCTGCACGACACGCTGCAGCGCATCACCGAAACTGTCGGCGCCAGCAGAATCAAACCGTCAACGCAGCCTAATGATCATCGGGCCGCCACCGAAGTTCCACGGAGCTCGGGACAACCTCCGGTGGCAAGGCTGAGCACCTTCATGTGCAGGCCCGCGCCGGCGCCGCCGCGGCTGTGGACCGTGCATGTCGCCGCCGACGGCGTTCGGTGCTGAGGCGGCACAAGAGGTTTACGCCCGCACCTGAGGGGTAACACTTGCCACGACGTACTCAGACCGACGAGAATCGAGGAGAGCAGCGATTGGCTACTACCGTGGCAGAGGTCATGACCCGGGACCCGCAGACGATCGGGGCTGACGAGCCGATTAGCGCGGTGGCCCGGCGGATGCGGTCCGCCGACATCGGCAACATCGTGATACTAGACGGTGCTCGCGTCGCTGGGATCGTCACCGATCGCGACATCGTCATCCGCGCCGTGGCCGATCAGAAGGATCACGCCACGCCCGTACGGGACGTCTGCAGCAACCAAGACCTGGCCACCATCACCCCCGACATGCAAGTTGATCACGCTGTGGGGCTGCTGCGGGACAAGGCCGTACGCCGCCTGCCGGTTGTCGACGGTGACCGGGTCGTGGGTGTGGTCAGCATCGGCGACTTCGCCGACGAGATGGCCGCCATCCTCGAACGCGCTGGTTAAGCGAACTCCACCAGCGCTATCGGTCATAGCCGCTGGGGCGAAGGCCGAGCGCCAGCGAGCAACACCGCGGTACCCGCTCAAAGTTGAAGAGCCACCATGGCCCCGGCGTTACGGCCATGTCGTGTGGCCCAGTTGAGCGCGGCCCTGGAGGGCCTTCGAGCCGTCGACCCCGAACCACAACGAGCTCGTGGCCTGGTTCCCGGGGACGTCATCGCACCACCTCCCTCCGTTGTTGTGTCGGGCCTGCCCGACCGGCGCGGTCGGCAAACGTCGCACGGCAGCGTCGGGGCGCGAGGCAGTTCTGGGTAGGTGGCGGGTGTATACCAGTGGCGTGACGAGTGGGTAGCCAGCACCGGTTGAGCGGGCGGGGTAGGGGCAGCGCCGTGTGGCAGCGCTCCGGTGTAGCACGAACTCGCAGCGCATCCGCCCTGCTGGCCGCTTCCGCGGATGGCACATCGGAAGCGGCCACACATAACGGCCGCAACACTTTGCTACGCCGGAACCCACTCATCCCTCGGCTGAAGGTATCGCGATGCTGACGCTAACGGACTCAGCGGCTGAGGCAGTGCGAATGCTGGTCGCCTCCGAACGCGGCGCCACCGGGGGGTGGTGTCCGGTTGACCTTGCACGTGACCGTCGTCGCTGGCCCTGAAGCTAATGACGAGGCAATCGAGCACCTCGGCGCGCACATGTACTTCCCGCTTCGGACCGCGGCTGCCCTGCACGGGAAGATGCTGGACGCCGATGTCCAGGGCGGGCATCGCGAGTTACGGCTCAGCGACCGACCCGATCCCGAGTGAACCACCGAACTCGGCGTTCGACGGAGTCCCGTACCGGCGGCGGTGTTCACTCCCGCGCCCGGGGAGGGGCTGGGCGCGGTGAGGGGATGTTGGTGGGGTCGTCGGTCGCGTCGGCGAGGGTGGCGTCCAGGGGAATGTACTCGTCGAGGCGCGTGAGCTGCATCGGGCGCAACACCGCTGGGCTGTGGGCGACCAGGCGCAGCACGATTCCGTGGTCGTGTCCGGCGACTGCGGTCTCGGCGAGTGCGCCCAGCCCGGCGGCGGATAGGAACGTGAGGCCGGTGAAGTCGACGACGACCGTGCGTGGATGGGTGCTGAGCAGCAACTGCAGGGCCGCGGCCAGCCGCGGGGTGGTGAGCACGTCGACCTCCCCGACCGCCCGCAGCACCCGCAACCCGGGTGCGGGCCGGCCCAGGCTCAGGGAGAGCAGCTTCTCGGACTGCTCGGTCTCAGTTGTCTGGAGGGCGCAGCCGAGGTGAATCGAGAGGCCAGCCGATGCGGTGCCCTGGTCAGCCACGTCTAACTCCTCTCACGGACGGCACGGAGGTGATTGCGCTCGGCGCGGTGGCAGACGATCGGGTGAGGTGGCGTGCCCACATGCCGACACTCCGCGGGGGAGACCTGTCGGGCCGCGCTGAAACATCGTGGTGCCGACCGGAGTGTCACCGCATCCTCGACCGTAGGCGGCGTAGCGCGGGGGTCAACCTGGCAACGGGTGAACTCCGCGGTAACGCCCGCGGGCGGCGGTTCGCGTGCAGCTGCAGCCGGGCTGGGCAGCGCCGGCGTGGACGTCAGCGTCGCGACCGGGCGTCATCCCAGGCGTGGTCGTCGAGAATGCCGGCGCCCATACCTACTTCAACCGGGATGGCGCCGACGCCGTGCATGGCAGGACCCTCGACGACCTGCGCGACGGTGACAACGGTCACTCCACCGGCCGGCCGCGAAGTCCCACCGCATACTGGTCCGCTAGACGTTCGCGCCGGAACGACGTGCACTCCCCGTCGCGCCGGATCAGCAGTGGAGGCCGGACAATCGGATCGGCTGCTGTGTCGAGCGAAGGAGCAACTGGAATGCACCGTCGGCCGGTGCGGCTACTGCGCAGGGTCTGGGCGAGGTTGCGCGCCACAGGGTGGGTCGACCGCCCGGCGTCGGAAAGCGACGTGGCCCGGGATGAACAGGTCGCGAATAGCCGCGCCCACGGAGGGCCTCCGCATCGCAGCGGCAGCGTCAGAGATGCGGGGACCACCACTGGGACCACGCAGAACGAGCTGTTCGTGGGCCGAGCCGCCGGAGATGACCTCGGATACGCGGAGGAGACCGGTGCGGAGGCCCGTGCCGCGGGGCGACCATCCGTCTCGAACGCTGATGACGTCACGTCCGACCCGGCTGACGGGGACGATGCGACCGCGTCCGAGCGAGTGCATGGTGCTGTGCGCGGCGTCTTCGTTGCCCAAGGGCTGCTCGTCGGTGGGCTCGGGGTCGCCGGGGTGATCGTCGCCGTGGTCTCTGGTGAACCAGGTCAAGTCCTGGGATTTCAGTTGAATGCCCTGCACAGCGCGATACTGCTCGCGGCAGCGGCGCTGGGTACGCTCGCCACGGCGCGGCGGCGCACGATGCGGTTGTGGATCGCGCTACAGGCCCTCGGGTTCCTGGCTGTTTACGTGACCGGAACCAGCTCCAGCGCAGGCCCGAACCAGGACACCATGCTCGGTCTCAACGCTGCGGACAACTTCCTGCACCTGGGGCTCGTGCTCGTCGCGGTGCTGGCCGCAGCCTTGCAATTAGCGCTATCGGCGGCCAGCGACCGCAAGCTTGCACCACCAGCATACACGAGCACCGAACACGGACCCAAGACCAGGGAGGACGACGGCCGCGGCTCGGCGAGCTAGCGGTGATGGCTCTGCTCCCGCAGTCTCCCATCGCGTGCTCGTCGGCCCGTCCGCCCACATTGGAGTAGATGCGCACGCGGGCGATAGTCGCCGAGCGCAAGAGCGCGCTCGGGGCGCCAAGAATCGAGGGTTCGGGCCAGGCGGGTGAGCTCGGGGATGTCGGTGTCGGCGCAGTAGGCCAGCCACCGGTAGAACGCGTGGGCGGCGTGGGCCCGATCGGGGCTGTGGTAGATGCGCCGCAGGGGCGGCGATCCAGGTGCGGGCGAGTTGCTCGTCGTCGGTGTCGCCGGCGTCGAGCCCGGCCAGCAGCCGTGCCCAGGATCGCTGGGAGTGGTGAGTGTGGGCGCGACGCAGCAGCATGTCAGTATCCGACAGGCCACCGCGACGTCGATTCCGTCGGTGGCGAGCTCATGGACCAGCCGGAACGTTACTTTGGGAGGACGTTCTCCCGGGCGAAAAACGCGGCGGCGCGCTTGAGGATCTCATTTTCTATCTCCAGGCGCCGCTTGTCTTTGCGCAGCTCGGCGACTTCGTGCTTTTCGACGCTGGTCAGCCTCGTCGCGCTACCGTTGTCGTCGGCGTCGACCTGGGCGATCCAGTTCCGCAGGCACGAGTCGCTGATGCGCTACTCCTTGGCCAGCTGTGCGATGGGTGTGTGGCCGGCGCGAGCCAACGGCACGCTGACGGAACTCAGGTGGGTGTGGTGCAGGCACCGGGACATCCTTCCTGGTGGCCGAGGCCACCTCACGTCAGGTGTCCGTGGTCCAGTCCCACGGTCATTCTCCCGCCCACCACCGCGGATTGCTGCTCTGGGCGGCTGCCTGGGCGCGGTCACGGGTGGCGGTGGCTGTCCAGCGCGCGGATACGGCGGGGTCGGTGGATTCGGTCGTGGCGGCGATGTGAGCGGCGAGATGGGCGGCCTGGATCAGCGTCTCCCGGCGCTCCTCGGTGGTGAGGCTGACCTCCTCGAGCGCTTGTTGGCGCAGCTGCGTATGGCGAATCTCGAGCTGGTGGCTCATCGCGTCCTCCCCTCCGACAGCGGATGCACCAGCGGGGGCAGCCGCTGTCCGACAATCCGTTGGCGGCGACCTCCATCGATCGAGGCAATGGGGGTGCTGCCATGGCAACGTTCGGCGCGCCGGGTCTATGCCCCGCGCGGTGCTGGCTTCGGCCGGTGGGGCCGTGTCGTGTACGACGGCGTCAGCGTGGGTACCCAACCTACGCAGTGAGTGCGGAGGTTGTTTGGTGCGAGACGCGGAGTTCATCACCAAGGTACAAGACAAGGCGGACCTGTCCGGCCGCGACGACGTCGAGCGCGCCGTGCGCGCCACGGTCGCAACGCTGGGCGAGCAGCTGCCGGACACCGTGGCGCGTCAGCTTGCAGAACTACTGCCCGAGCAGCTCAGCAACCAGCTGCGGCGCGCGGCGTCACATCAGATGGCGATCGATGAGCACGCGGGTCGCCCGAGCAGAGGGGTGGATGAGGGCGAGGCGAGCTGGCCCGGCGACGACACCCATTCTGGTGTCAATATCGACACGGGCGAGAGCGGCGGCCCCGACCAGCCTGCCCGACCGACGTCGCCAGGCGCTCCAAGTAGGTCGCGGCCTGAGGAACCCGATCCGCCAGCGAGGGAGAAGCCCCCAGACGGCGTGTCGAACGGACCCACCGAAGCGATCAACCTCCCGATCAAAAAGATCAAGCGCGTATCGGTTAACCGGCCCTCGGGAGCAGGACGCGCCGAGGCGGCGTGAGGTCCCACCGTGGGACCGGGTGTACGTCGACACTGGTGCTGGGTGTCCTCTGTGGAGGTGCCGATGCGGCTGCAGGTGGAAGCGACCGAGGCGGGTCACCGGCTGGTTGGCGACGGGGTCGACGTTGAGCTGATCAACCGGTTCTTGAAGCATCTGTCGACGCGGAACTTCGCCGCGGCGACGCGTCGGGCCTACGTATACGACCTTCTGATCTTCGGCAGGTTCTGCGTGGAGCGGGGTCTGTCGATTGGTGCGTTGACGCCGACCGACGTGTTCGACTTCTTGGACTGGCAGAGCGCGCCGCGGCGGCCGGGTGGCGACGAGCGGACGCGCACGGTGGTGCCGCTGTGGGACTACCGCGGGGCGGCGGCGACGATGAACCGGCGGATCGCAGCGCTGCGCGGGCTGTGCGAGTACGCGGTGCTGGCCGGGGTGCGCGCCGACAACCCGGTGCCGGCGGCGCGCCGCTCCAGCGGGGCGCGGGTGCGCCGCGGCCTGCTGGGCCATCTCGGCCCGGGACGGCCTCGCGGTGGCGGGCGGCTGGTGCGGACGCCGCGGCGGCTGCCGGAGGCGCTCGACGCGGCAGAGGTGGCGGCGTTCATCGCCGACCTCCGCACTGCCCGGGACCGGGCGATGGCCCTGCTCATGCTGCTCGGTGGGCTGCGCGCCGGCGAGGTCCGCGCACTGCTGCTGTCCGATGTCGACCAGGGCCTGCGTCGGGTGCGGGTCACCGGCAAGGGCGGCAGGGAGCGGGTCGTCCCGGTCGACGGCGTGTTCTTCACCGAGCTGGCCGGCTATCTGCGTCGTGAGCGGACGCCGGGTTGCCGCACCCCTGAGTGCTTCGTGGTGCTGCGCGGACCGACGGCCGGCGGGCCGCTGACCGAGGCGGGGCTGCGGCGGACCTTCCGCAGCCACCGGGCGACGGCAGGGACTCCGCGAGTGCGCCCGCACCGGCTGCGCCACACCTACGGGACCCAGCTGGCCGCGGCCGGGATCGACCTGCTGGTGCTGCGCGAACTGATGGGTCAAACACGTCACCCCAGAGATGACGCTGCGCTACGCCAGCCTGGCAGGCCCCACCGTCCGCGGCGCCTACGACGCCACCATGGCCAAGGTCCGCTCGCGCCAGCAGCTACCGCTGATCGTCGCCGACCGTCCGGTAGTCCCCGACCGCGTGCAGTGGCTGCACGCGGAAATGCTCAAGACCCGCATCGCGCACGGCTACTGCTCCCGCCACCTCGCCGCCGACGCCTGCCCCTACGCCAACATCTGCGAGCAGTGCGACAACTTCACCACCAACACCGAGTTCCTCCCGCAGCTCGAAGCCCAGCTCGCCGACGAGCTCGCACTCCGCGAGGACGCCGAGGCCCGCGGCTGGAACAGCGAGGTCGCCCGCCACGCCCGCGTCATCGCCAGCCTCGAGCGCCATCTCGACCGACTCAAGAACACGACGACCTCAACCCCAGGGCTTGACCCAGACCCGAGGGCCGGTTAATCGGCCACGGATTCCGCAACTTCGACAACTACCGGCTCCGCCTCCTACTGCACTGCGGCGTCGACTGGGACACTGTCCCCGCCACCCCGATCAGAGGTCGGCTACCACGCTCGGTGGCGTAGAGCCCCGAGGGCACGTCGTAGCAGCGCAGCGCGACCACCATCGCCTGATGATCGACCGTCTTGGCGGCATGGATGACCAGTCGTTCGCGATGCCGGATCGGCCAGCTGCGGTTTTCTACGTCCTTACCGGCGTGCAGGATCGCCCACGCCCACGGCTGGCGGATCGACAGCGCCCTCATGGCTGCACCGGCGTTGACCCGCCCACCGGCCTGCCGATGTGCTCGTCGATGCGGATGCAACGGGCGCACCACCGGTTGGTCACCTGGCAGTCGGCGCTGTGGCCGGGTAGCTGGATCCGGCCGTTGCAGCGGCACTGGCGCGGCTGTTCCCACATGTGGCCGTCGCGCTTGCAGAGACAGTCCGGGCACAGGTGGTGTCCGTCTGCGACATCCCAGCGCGCCGGGTCACTGTCGTCGTCTACGAGGTAACGCTCGGCCTCGGCCGCCGACGGGTAGTGCGGCTCACCCTCGTCGCACTCGGGGCCGGTGTCGCAGCCGTTGCAGACGATCGTGATGCAGGTGTGGGTCTGGATGCTCATGGGTGGCTCCTCATCATGGGTTTTTGGCTTGCCTATGAGGCTTGCTGCTGGTCGCCGTCGGTGGCGGTCCACTCGCCGAATCCGCGGCGCTGCGCGAGGCCGTGCTCGCCGAGCGCGGTCAGCGCCCGGGAGACGGTGGCGGCGGCCAGGCCGGTGGCGTGGCCAATCTCGCCGGACTTGGTGTGGCCGGCGTTCAGGGCGGCCAGCACGGCGCGCTGCGCTCCGGGCAGGGCGTTCGGGTCCAGCGCCACCGGCGCGGCCGCTGTGGCCGTCTCAGCAGCCGTCTGAGGGTGCAGCGGCACCACCTCGGCCAGCGGGCCGGGTAGTGCGGCGAAGCGGGCGCCCATGCCGTCGAGCACGGCGGCCGTGACCGCTGCCTCCCGGCTCGCGCCGGGGGCGCCGGGGGCCGTCAGCGGTTGCTCGAGGAATTCCGCGATCTCGGCGCGCAGCCGCGCCGCGCGGGCCTCCTCGCGCTCCCGGCCGCCGACCTCGGTCAGCAGCGACGCGGCCTGGGCCCCGATGGGACACATGCCGGCATCCGGATGCGCGGCCAGCGCCACGTCGGCGTTGAAGTCGGCCAGCTCGGTCGGGAAGCCGTCGGGCACCGGCTCATCGGAGGTGAGCAGCCAGCTCGACTTGAGCGCCGCCGGGGCGGCGCCCTCGTTTTTGAGGTAGGCGTAGCCGGGCGCCGACGGCAGGGTGGTCGAGCGGGGCAGATCCGGGGCGATCAGCGCATCGGAGGTGTTGGACTCGGTGCGCATCAGCACCACGTTGCCCACCCGCACGCTGGAGCGCAGCAGCTCGCTACCGCCGAACGCCGTCATCCCGGCGTACTGGGTGGCCAGCAGCAGCCCGACCCCGAGGGATCGTCCGGTCTTGGCGATCTGGCCCCAGCGCTGCGCCATGCCCTTGAGCGCGAACAGCATGTCGCACTCGTCGATGACGATCAGATAGCCGGGCCGCTCGGTGCTGGGTGCGAACCCGGCGAGGTTGTGGGCGGCGGCCTGCTTACCCAGCCAGCGCACCAGGGTTTCGGCGGCGACCGTGAACGCCTCGGCGCGTTCCAGGCCGGTCTCGGACACGGTGGCGTGGCGGGCCAGGTCCGGGGAGCTGTTGCCCTTGGGGTCCAGATACCAGGTGGTGACCATGCCCGACGAGCGGGCGGAGGCCACGATCCCGTTGACCACCGATGACTTGCCCTTTCCGGTGGAGCCGATCACCACGCCGGAGAACATGCCCCGCGGCCGGAACAGCTCGTAGGCGGCCTGGGCCTCACCGTCGATGTAGGGGCCGAGTCCGATGCGGCCGAACCCGCGCTCGTAGGAAAAGCTCGGCGCCCGGAAGTACACCGCGCCCGTGATCGGCGAGGAGAGGATGACCTGCATCGTGACCTTGGACGAGTCGCGGAAGCCGTGCTCGCCGGCCGCGACCGGCGCGAAGGTGAGTTGCATCGGGTCCAGCCGCATCGCCGATGCGATCCCGCCGTGCAGCGACCGCAGCTTGTCCAGCGTCATCCCGGCCGCCAGGTCGAGGGTGTACTCGCAGCGGTTGCCGTGCTGGCGCCCGTCGGTCAGCTGCGAACGGGGTGCCAGCTTCGGGTTGCCGGCGACCTCGGATGCCCACCGGGCGGCGAGGTTCTCGCACTCGCCGGCCGTGGCCACCACCGGCACCGGCTCGGACTCGTCGATGGGCGGAACCGGAACCTCGTGGGCGCGCAACCAGCCTGTTGACGCGGCGGCCGCCCCGGCGGCCAGGGCGGCCAGCAGCCCCCACCCGGCCCCGTCGATCGACGTCAGCGTGATCCAGGAGGCGCCCATCGCACTGGCGCACCAGAACCGGGATCGCCACGCCCCGAGGCTTTTGCGGTAGGCGGCGCCGACCGCGCCGGCCACACCCAGCGCCAGCGTCCCGGTGGTGGTGGTGGCCAGCAGGTGCCCGGCCGGGCCGGCGGCCACCTCGGCCAGCTCCGCTGCCCCCCACGCCCCGTATCCGGCCAGCCCGGTGGCGGCGGTGGCCTTGAACGGCAGCCGTCGCGCGGCCTGCCCGGCGGTGATGCGCTCGCGGCGGGCCTGCTCGGCGGCGCTACGGCGCCCGGTCCGGGCCGGTGGCTCCTGCCGCGGCCCGGACGGTGCCCGGTCCGGGCCGGGGGCGTCGGCGACTTGCTGGGAGGCGCGGTCGGCGGCCTGCTGCACTGAGCGCATCAGGGCGGTCACGGCGGCGGCCTCGGCCATCCCGGCCCGCCCGGCCGGTGCCGCCGGGGTGGCCGGCCGGCGGCCGGGCCGGCGGATCATCGACTTGCGCGCCATGAGGGTTCCTCCCGTGGCCGTGCGTTGTGCTGGTCTGCGTGCCCTGCTCCCGTCGCGAACGGGCCACCAGGTGCGTGGGGGCAGGGCAGGGCCGGGTTGGGGTCAGCGGTTGGTCTGCGCCAGCTCCAGGTAGTCGCCGTCGCCGACGGTGTCGTCGGAGTGCACGACGTCGTGGATGTCCTGGTGGCCGGTGAAGCTCGACGCGGCCGTGTCGGCCGCGGCGACCAGCGACTGTGCGGCGTCGAGCATCTGCGCGTAGGCATCCAGCGGTGCGCCGCTCACGCCGCGCTGGGCCAGCGCGCCGTGAGAGGCATCCAGGTGGGACACCAGCTGCGACACCTCGCCGCTGATCGCGGTCGCGTCGGCCAGGGCGGACTCGGGGTTATAGATCTCTCCGGTCTGCATGGTGGTGGTAGCTCCAATCGGGTGGATGGTCGCCAGCGGGCTCGCCGGCTGCTCAGCGCCCTCAGGTGAGGGGTCGTCGTCGGGGTCGGTCGGGTCGGGGTCGTCTGGGTCGAGGAGGTAGTCCGACGCCATCAAGAAGTCGCAGCTGCCGCACCGCGGGCTGCGGTAGTCGTGCCAGACGCCGCACCGCGGGCAGATCGACATCTCGGCCGCGGCGTCCTCGTCGCCCATGTGACCGGCGCAGAACCACTCGTCATCGCCCTCGTGCCACTTGCCTGCTGCCGCATGTCCACACTTCTCGCCGTAGGGCGTCGCGGTGCTGACCGTGAAGTCGCAGCCGCGCCCGGCCGGGGGCTCGGTCTGTTCCTGCTCGTCGTCGGCCAGGTCCTCGCCGAGCTGGTCGTCGCGATCGGTCATGGGCTGTCCGTGGTTGTCGGTGTGCTCGGTCCCGGCCGCCGGCTGCGGTCCGGGCGCGTCGGTGATGTCGGGCTCGCCGGGCCCGGCATCCGGATCGCCGGCCCCGTGGCGGCGCCGCTGCGCCCACCGCGCGGCCCGGGCCGCGACGGCGTTCTTGGTCGCGCGGGCGGGCCGTTGCCGGGGCAGGTCGCCGACCCGGGCGCGTTCGTGGCGCACCTGGTGGCGCTCGGTGGCGTCAGTCCAGGCGTCGTCCCACAGCGCGCCGAAATACCGGCGGGCCGCCCGCTGGCCGCTGCGGTCGCGCGGGGGCCGTGGCGCGCCGATACGGGCCGCGATACGAGAGGCGACGGCCTCGCTGATCGTCGGCCCCTGCCGCTGCTTGAGGGCGGCCATGGTGCGCTCGTGCTGCTGCGCGAGTCGCAGCTGCCGTTCCTTGTGCCGCGGCGATTCGGTGCCCTTGATCGTGGAGATCAGGTCGGTGACGCCGTAGCGGGTAACCGCTGTGGCGACCAGGCAGGCGAACAGAAGCATTTCCATCGGTCAGCCCCCGATCCCGCTAAACGAGTTGCCGACGGTGTTCACGCCGGTCGCGAACGCCTCCATGATCTGCACCAGGAACGGGAAACCGGCCGCGAAGATGATCGTGGGCAACGCCAGCGCCAGCCACGGGTGCCAGCGCTGCGGCTTGGCCTTCTTCTTGTAGAGCCCCTTGATCACTATCTCCAAGGTGGCGACCAGGGCCAGCCCGGCGGTGATCGTGGACGCGCCGATGCCGATCCACTGGCCGGTCTGCGTGCCCACCGAGCCGATGACGGTGTTCAGCGCTTGACCGAGCAGCTGCCCGAAGTAGCCGCCGATGCCGGTGCCGGCGACCAGGAACAGGAACGTCGTGAACTTCGGCGCGTCGTGATGCCAGTACAGCCACAGCCCCACGATCAGGGCCATGCCCGCGATTGCCGCTACACCAGGATTCATAGCGGTCACTCCTTCCCGGCCAGCCACGACAGCGGCGGCCAGTTCGTTGCCGATGCCCAGTCCGGGACGAACCAGGCGACGATCGAGATTGCGTCGAGCGCGGTGGCCAGCGCCACCACGACGACCAGCAGCGGAAAGAACCGGCCCGGCCGGGCCACCGCCCACATGGCCAGCGCGGCGGCCGCGCACACCGGCAGCACCGCGCCGTAGGTGTAGGCCAGGTGCCAGCGCCGGGCCGGGCCGTCGGGTTGGGTGTGCCACTCGCCCCGACGGGCATAGACGATGTGCTCGCGCAGCGACGGCGGCCGCTCCGAGACAAACCGGGGCGGGGTGGCGAGCTGCGCGCTGACCCAGCCAGACAGCCGGTCATGCAGCGACGCCGCCGGCTCCTGCCCGTCGGGCCCGGTGGCCGGCGCGGTGGTGGTGGGGTTGCTCATATGTCCTTCCTTCCTGTCGGGTTGGTGCGCTCGCGGGCCTGCCAGGTCAGGAGCTGGTCGCCGGCGGCGAGCAGCTGCCGGGCCAGGTCGTCGAGCAGCTGCCCTGCCCGGGCCGGGTTGGGCTGCCGGCGGGCGGCCGCGCCCCGCAGGTAGTCGTGGGCGGCCTCTAGCCGGGCGGCCGGAGTGGCGGCCTGCGCGTAGCGGCGGGCGAAGTGCTCCCTGCGCCGGTCACGACGCCCGGCGCGCTGCGTCGGCCCGGACTGCCCCTCGGCGCGGGCCGGGACCGGCGGGACGGCGGCCGCGCCGGGCGCGGCCGACCGGGTGCGGCGATGCCCAGCCATCAGGAGGGCTTCTCCCACCGCAGCGCCCGCACCGGCCCGACCTTGGGTTGGTCGGGGTCGATGACCTCCAGCTCGAAACGCCCGATCCAGTTCTCGCCCCGGTCGGTGTTCTCCGGGTCCTCGATGCGGGCGATGAACAACAGATGCGCACGAAACCGGGCCGGCTGGTCGATGTCCTCGATGACGTCGCGGGCCGAATACCGGCGGCCGTCCGGGCCGCGCAGCACCACCCGCCAGTGCTTCGGCGCCGCCATAACTGCCTCCCTGCGTTGTCGGGTCTGCCGTGGTGGCCGGGTGGGCGGCCGGGCCGTGGCCGGCGGCCGCCCACCCGGAGATCGCGGTCATGCGGCCCTCACCGGCCGCGGCCCGGGCCGGGCCTGCTGGCCCGGCTCGGCTTCGGCCCGCAGCAGCGCCAGCAACGCGCTCGCGCGGGCCTTCGAACAGCTGTGCCCATCGGCGTAGAGCCCGTCGAGCAGCGCGGCCCGCGTCAGCGACCGGCCATCCCGGGCCAGCCGGGCGGCCACGGCCCGGCCCGCGGTGGCCAGGTCGGACACGTCCGGCCCGGCCGCCGGCGCGGATGCGGGCCGGGCGGCCGACACCGCCCGCGGTCCGGGCTGCCGGGCCGGGCCGGCCGACGCGGGCCGGGCCAGCGCCGGCGGGGCGGGCTGGGTGGCCGCGGCGGCCGCCGGGCCGAAGTCCGGCACCTCGGCGGGCACCGGCTCAGCGAGTTCGGCAGTCGGTGAGTCCGTCCCTGCGGTGGCCGGTTTGGCCGGGCCGTGGTCGGCGGCCTCGCCCGGCCCGGCGGCCGCCACCGGCACGGCTACCGGCGCCGTGGTGGCCTCGGTGGCCCGCGTGAGGGTCAGCAGCAGCTCGTAGGACAGCGCGAACGCCACGGGCGACCAGGCGGCCACCACCCGGGCCAGCGCGGTCGGCTCGGCGCTGGCGATGTTGCCGGCGACGGTGGCTGCGACGCCGACCAGCAGGCCCGACCACGCCAGCAGCCCGCCGGACTGCCCGGACCGGCGCCGCACCAGCAGCACCAGCGACGCGGCCACGATCAGCCCGTCCACGGACAGCGGGAACACCGCCGCGGCGTACTCGCCCTGCCCGTAGGCCACCGCGTACAGGTGCCCATACGACATCGCCGCCGCGACCGCACCGACGACGACCACCGTGACCACCGCGGTCCACCGCACCGGGGGCGTGACAGTCGCCGCGCTCACGACGGGCCCCCGCAGAACCCGTTGCAGGGCTGCCCGGCCGGGTGGTCGTGCCAGTCAGGGCCGCGTAGGTGGGCCAGCAGTGCCGCGTGCGGGTCCTCGCCAGGGTCGATGCCCTCGTGCGAGCACAGGTCCAGCAGCTGGCCCCAGTACCGGTCGGCTTGCAGGTGCCGGGCGCGGGCCTCATCGAGGTAGCCATAGCGCCCGGCACGCAGCTGCTCGATCAGGTTGCGGGTGGCGGCCAGCACCTGCACCGGCGTGTACCGCCTCGGGGTGCCGTGCCCCAGCCCGGTCAGATCGCCGATCTGCTCGAGCACCCACGCCTGGTGCTGACGGGCGCCGCGCTCGAAGTCGGCGAGCAGCTCGTTGACCGCGACTGAGACGAGCCAGTCCTCGTCGAGCTCGGGCACCGTTTCGTAGGACAGGCCCAGGGCCGTGCGGGCGGACTGTGCGTCGGCGAGCAGCACCATCCGGCCCGCCGGTGAACACAACTCGATCAGGAGCCGATCGAGGTCTTCATCCCCGTTGATGTCGCGGAGCAGCTCGAGGCGGACGTCGCCTTGCCCGGCGGCGTGTTCGGCGCCTTCGGCGACGAGCTCGCGGGCCACACACCAGTTCACCCAGCGGGTCACGCTGCGCAGGCGCAGGGTCAGCGCGTAGGGCTCGGCGGGGTCGGTCAGCCAGCAGGCCCGTGCTGCCCACTCATACCCGGGTTTGTCGGGGTTGTAGGCGGTGCCGGCATCGACTTGCTGTGACCCGGCCGGATGCACCGGCAGCCCCTGACAGCACCGGCGACACAACGCCGCGCCGCTCACCGGGCACCGCCCTGGGAAGCCAGCGTCAGCTCGGTGCCGCCGTCACGGCCCCAGCCCAACACCACTCGGTGCTCACCAGGCAGCAACCCGCACCGGGTGATCAGATCCTCGACCACATCGCCCACGTCGAGGTCCTCGTGCAGCCAGCACGACGTCAGCGGATGCGCGGGCCCGTCCAGCCCGTCGAAACAGAGCAACTCGTGACGCCCGGTCGGCGAATCCGGGCACGGCCCGCCACCGTCGCGATCCAGCGTGTCGCGCTGCGGGCCGGACAGGTCAGGCCCGCAGTCGCACTCCAGCCAGCACACGCACGGCCGCGACCAATCCCGGCCCGAATACGGGCAGCGGATCGACCATGACCACAGTTCCCGCTCGGTTTCGTCCACGTCGTCACCAGCGGCCTGCAGCGCCGCCAGGTGCTGAAGGTCCACATCGATCACCAGCAGATGCGGCGGCAGGGTGGTGATGGTCGCGGTCATCGGCGCCCACCCCCCCACAAGCAGCGCGGCGGCGTGGCGCTCGCACAGCACGACCTCGCCGTGGCTGGACAGGTGGCAGAAACCGCCCCGGCACGTCTGCGGGCCGGGCGCGGTGGTGTGCATCCGGGTGCGCACGGCGGCGGCCTGCGCGGTCGGCAGCCGCACCGGGCGGCCCGGCCGCGGGCACCGGGTGGTCATGACGCACCTGCCATTACCCGGACGCGGCGGTGCGCGGAGGTCAACCTGGCCAGGGTCTCCACGGTCGCACCGCCGGTCCGGCCGAGCATGACGGTCAGCAGCTCGTCGAGACGCTGCTCCACGCTGACCGGCCCCTCGGCGGGCTCGCCGAGCACCCCGTGTGAGTGGGCGATCCACCCTGTGTAGGCCAGCGCCACCGCCCGCAGCCCGCCCGCGACCGGCTCGGTCTGGTACTCGACGGCACGCGGGCCCTGGTAGTCGAGTCCTTCAGCGGCGGCGTAGCCGAGTTCTTGGGCGAGCAGCCCGGCCAGCCGGGTGTCCTCGGCGTGGCTGGGCTTGCCCGGCTGCGGGTCCGGGTCCCACCCGGCGGCGGTGTAGCAGCGGGCGGCGGCGAGGTCGCAGCCGCCGATGCCGGTCAGGATGCCGGCCAGCACCGTCCGGTCGGCGCCGTGGGAGACGGCGACCCGGTAGTCCACTGTCATGCGGGCGGCGATGGCGCCCAGATCGGCGGCGTCATCGAGATGATGTGTGGCCGCGAGGCTGCGCCGCTCGGCACGCCGGTCGCATCGGTCCTGGAGCCAGTGCAGGGCTCGGTCGGTGAGGTTCATGCCGCCGCCCCGTCCTGCTCGCCGCCCTGCTGCGGGCGGTGCGGCCCGGCCGGGGGGCACAGCGGCTCACCGGCCTCGTAACGCCGGATCCAGCGATAGACCTGCCGGTCATGCGTACCCAGCTGCGCGGCGATCCGCCCCGCGCTGTAGCCGCTGCGGTGCAACATCACGGCGGCGTGCGCAGCTTCGGGACGGGTCGCCGCCGGCGCGGGCTGGCCGGCCATCAGCTGCATCACCACCAGGCCGTCGATGTCGGCGGGTTCGCGGCGTGCCTCGATGGGCAGCCCCACCAGCGCGTCGAGATAGGAGCGGGTCGGCCGCCGCCGCTCGCGCGCCAGCACCGCCCGACGTTGCCCGGCGGTCATCCCGCCGATCACGCCGTGCTGATCGGAAGCGGGGAACTCCAGCGCGGTCGTCAGACACGCGGCCCGGACGGGACAGGACCGGCACACGGCCAGCGCGCGGCGCTCCTTCCGGTTGGGTTTCGTGCCGTCGGTGTCCTTGACGGGGTAGAACAGTTCCGGGTCGCGCCCGGCACACGCCGGGGACTCCCGGCTCTCGTGCTGACCTGCGACAATGCTCATCGGGTCGGTGCTCCTTCCAGGTTGTGCGACCGCGCTCATCACGACACCGCCAACGGGTGGCATGTCGGGCAGCGATAGGGGGCGCCGGTGTCGGTCTCGCGGTGGCGGGTGGGCTCGTCACAGCCGCCACACCAGGCAGGCCGGGCAGGTTCGGACGCCTCGACGGGTGGCAGGTCGGCCAGCCGGGACTCCAGCACCGCAGCCGCGGACCGGACGCCGTGCGGGTTGGCTCGGAGCAGCTCGGCGAGCGCGGCAGGTGACCAGCCGGCGGCAAGCGCCCGCGTGACGCCCGGCGCCAGCCGGGCACGCTGGGCCGGGCTCAGCCGCCAGGCCGGTCCCAGCGCGTCGAAGACCTCCGCGACCGGCTCCCCTCCCCCGCCGCCTGCTGGGATCGTCTCGGCGTCGGCAACCGCGGGGCCGCCAGGTTGCGCGCGGGGGGTGGGGGTTCTAGGACGGTTATAGGAGGGTTCGGGTGGCGTAGCTGTGCCACCCCTGCGGTGGCGTAGCTGTGCCACCCCTGCGGTGGCGTAGCTGTGCCACCCCAGGGGTGGCGCACGCGTCACCGGTGGCGATTTGCCGGGGGTGGCAGCCTGCCGGGGGTGTGGGCAACTCATCCTCAGAATCAGGCGGATTGTCCACAGGCTGGTGCGGGGCTGTCAGCGGCACCGAGTAGCGGTTGGCGGCACGGCCGCCGCCACGGTCGACGACCACGCGACCGTCGTCTTGCAGCCGGCGGATCACCCGCTGCACGGTGCGGGCATCCAGACGGGTCTTACGGGCCAGCGTGTCGGTCGACGGGTAGGCGTTGGCGCCCGCGTCGTCGGCGTTGTCAGCGATCGCCAGCAACACCAGCAACTCGGTTCCCGCGGCCGGGGAGTGATCCCACACCCAGTTCATCGCCTTCAAACTCACAGCGACCGGTCCTCCTCCGGGGTCGGCGTGCCAGCGCGGTGCGCCCGGAAGACCGGGGATCAGCGCAACAGTCATCACGCATCGCCCTTCCGCTCGGCCTGCTCGTGGGCCTGGTCTTGCAGTCGGCGCGCCAAGGCGGTAGCGGCCTCCAGCGCGTCGACCACACGACTGAGCTGGCCGGCCCTTAGCGGCGGCCGGTCGGCGCCGCACAGCTGCTGCGCCACGGTGGCCAGCTCGCGCAGCTGCGCCTCCAGCCGCCACAGCTCGCCGCGCTGGGCCCGCTCCAGCACCGGGCGGGCGTGGGACCGTTCCCACTCCTGCAGCGCCAACTCCTCGGCGTCCTCGTCGAACTCTGTCCGCCTCGGGTAGCGGGTGGCGCCGGTCCAGCCGCAGTCGCACGCGGCCACCACCGCACCGACCATCCGCGGCCGGGTGTCGGCGCTGTGGGTGCCGGTGAGGCTGCCGTCGTCGAGGACGTGGGCGGCGTAGCCCTCATGGTCATAGCCGGCGGTCCCGTAGCCGGTCAGAAACGTGCCCACGGCGATCACACGCCCTTCCGGGACGCTGGGTGGCGGGTGATCGAGGGGTCGTCGGCGCCGCGTTCGTAGGCATCGATGGTGTCGACGTGAACCATCCAGCAGCGTCCGACGAGCCGGGCGCGCAACTTCCCGGTGCGGACGAGCAGCCGGACGCGTTCGCAGGCGGCGTGGCCGTCATCGCCGTGGAACCGCTTCGCGATCCAGGCGACGCTGCGCAGCGGGCTGTCGGCGGGTAGGGCGTCTCCGGAGTAGCCGCGGGCCACCTGCGGCTGGGCATGCGTCTGTAACATCACACCTCTCCTCATCTGCTACTTGTGGTGGATTTGGAAACCCCGGCCCGGCGGGTGCTGTCCAGGCGTTAACCGCCGGGCCGGGGGGTCTCAGGGCGAAGTGCGAGGGAGTTCGCGCCGGCTCGGTGTCCGTTCGGTGCGCTCGGCGCCGGCCTGCATCGCACTGGCGGGCGCCTCGGCGTCGAGGTAGACGCTGCCGAGCACGGTCGCGCCCCGGTTGGGGTAGAAGTCGCTGACCTCTCGAACCACCAGCACGGCAGACACCGCCTGCACCGTGGCCGCGCATTCCTCGCGGGTGCCGCTGATTCGCAACTTCATCGCACACCCTCGGCGAATCGCACCTCGTGCGGGCTGTACGGCAGCCCCTCGGGGTGTGGTCCAGGCGGCAGTCCAACGCCACCCACACCGCGTGGCCCCCACCGAGGTGCGGGGCGGGCGGCCTCGTGACCGTCCCCGGCAGCTCCACCCCGTAGTCGTGCTGGAAAAAAATACGCGGACACCCGGCTGCAGCCGGTCGTACTGGCTCGATGCGGCCTGTTCAGCCATGTCTGGTCCGTTGGTCGGTTTTTGGTAGGGCTACCATGAATCAACCACGACCTGCCAGGCACTGTCAAGAGCGACGAGCGGACGGTCTATGGTTTGGTCCGAGGATGACCCGCCGCGCCCCTAGCCCACCCACCCCGTCACGGAGTGCACAGTAGGAACGGTGCATGCCTAGACCACCTGCGAAAGCTCAGACGATCACGAACGCGCTTGCCGCGAAGATCGTCGACGGTGCCTATCCAGCGGGGACGTGGCTACCCTCCGAACGCGAAATAGCGAGCGAGTACTCAGTAGATCGTTCGACTGTGCGCCGCGCCCTGAATCTGCTGGCCACGCGGGGGCTTGTGACGATTCACCGCAGCGCTGGGACGCAGGTCAGAGGAACCGAGCCCGTCCGCCGTGACGCTGCGGACATCACCCGCCAGGTGGGGAGTTGGCGGGGGTTCGCGGCGTCGGCGCTTCAAGCCGGCCGTGAGCCGTTTACCCGGGCGACGGTCCGAGAGGTACAGGCGGACGCCACGTTGGCCCGATGGCTCGGAGCCCCTACCGGATCCCGCGTGTTGGAGCGCTCCCGGGTTCAGGGGCTCGTCGGAGACCCGCCCACGCAGACATCCACGACGTACGTGAACTGGGAATTCGTCGAGAAGATCCCGCGGCTGCTGGACGTGGACACAGGGCCAGGCGGCATCTACTCGCGTCTGGAGGAGATCGGGCACAGCGTCGGGATCTTTGAGGAGAGTGTGACCTGCCGGATGCCGCGTGACGACGAACAGACAGTTCTTGAGGTCGGTGCCGACCAGCCTGTGCTGACACTGTGGCGCCGCGCCTACGACCAGACAGGGCGGATCATCGAGGCGACGCACCGCATCGTCGTCGGCGACCGCCATGAACTGCTGTACCGCTACGGACCAGGAGCGTGAGACGTGCAAGAGACTGAAGAGCAGACGATCAGGCAGATGTCCACGCGAGTCGTATACGAGACGCCGTACATGCGGCTGCGCGAAGACCAGATCAGGCGCCCCGACGGTTCGGACGGCATCTACTCCTACGTCGAAAAGCCAGACTTCGCGCTGATCATCGCGATCGAGAACGGCGGGTTCCACCTGATCGAGCAGTACCGCTACCCCGTCCGCAGCCGCTCCTGGGAGTTCCCCCAAGGCACCTTCCCCGACATGGCTACCGGCGCGCCCGAACAGCTCGCTCGCGAAGAACTCCGCCAGGAGACCGGCATGGCCGCCCAGGTGATGCGTCACCTCGGTTACCTGCACTGCGCAAAAGGGTTGGCCAGTCAAGGATTCGACGTGTTCGTAGCGACTGACCTGACGCACGGCACGCAGGAACTGGAGATTGAAGAGCAAGACCTGCGCCACCGCTGGTTCCCGCGCCGCGACGTCGAAGACATGATCCGTCGAGGCGCGATCACCGACGACTCGACCCTCGCCGCGTACACGCTGTTCCTGCTAGATGGGGGTCAACTACAGGAGGCAGGCCACTGACCAGCGCGGCCAGCGCCGAGGCGTCGAGAACCTTCCCGCCGATCACACCGTGGGCGGCGCTCAAACATGCGCGGGCGATCACCTGGCTTCCGCAGCTCGTGAAGAGTTCTGGGCAACTCCTCGCCCCGAAAACGTGGTTCCGGGTTGATGGGACGGCGAGAGGAAGCGCTCATCCGGGAGCTCGTGGAGCAGGTTCGACGTGCTTCGTGCGAGGGCCGCGACCGGCCGTGACGCGGTGGGCCTTGATCGACCGTGTTGCCACATGACGGGAAGCAGTTTTCCGGCGTTGCGCTTCAGATTCAGAGCAGGTCGATCTCGATCTCAGGATCGATGCGGCGCAACCGACCGGGGTCGGCGGTCAGCGCGGGCCAGCCCCGGGTGTGGGCGATGTGGACGACGTGACCGGCCAAAGCGTCGAACACGCCGGCGGTGGCCAGCAGCTGGTCGACGCGGGCGGCGGCGGTGGCGTCGAGTTCGCCGAGCACGACCGAGGGGTGGCCGAGCAGCTCGGCGAGTACCGGGTTGGCGGCGGGGCGGACGGCTAGCACCTCGGCGCGCGCGAGCGCTGGCAGGTACAGCGGCAGCGACAGCGCGCGCATCGTGCCGAGCCACGCTTCCGCGGCGACGCTCCCCCGGACCAGCGCGGCCAGGAAGGAACTGTCGAGGACTTTCCCGATCACGAGGCGACGATGTGGCGACGGCGGATCTCCTCGTCGCCGGGCCACTCGGCGCCGCAGCTGGCGTAGGTGTGGCGGAAGTGCTCGAGCGACGGCGCGCCGTAGCGCGCGGCCAGGCGGGCCTCGATGGCCCGGCCCCGTTCGTCGTCGGTGGCGTCCGGCCCGGGCAGCGGCGGCAGGTCCTCGCCGACCTGGTTGGTCATGGCAGCAACGGTAGCCGAGGCGGCCCACAGCACGAAGCCCCGGGACGCAACGCTGCCCGGTGCTGAGCGACTACGGGGGCGATGGCGACGAGCTTGGGCCTGTTCTGGGTGTCGAGTGAGGGGCCGCTGTGCCCACCGAAAATCACCCCCAGAATGAGCGTGCGCGCGCCTGCGCCGGGGTGATGCTGGTCTGCGCCGCTGGGCCTGTTGACCTGCATGTTCCCGCGTCGCCCTGGGCCTGCCTGGGTAGTGGCGGGTATGAACCGGATCCTCGGCAAGGCCTGACCCGTCGAAGCGGACCACCGGCGACGTCGAGCGGGCTGCGACCCGCTGTGGACACCGCCAGCCTGTGGATGGATCGAGTGCCCTGTGGACACTCGATTGACATCGTGGCGCGACCAGGCACGCTGCGGGCGTGACCCGCTGCACTCAACCCGCAACGCCGCCCGACCATCCCCGGCTCGCGGCGGGTCGGTCGGTGCTGTGGCGTTCGCCCGACTGTGTGCAGCTCGGCCTGACGGACTCGCACGCGATGGTCCTCGAAGACCTCTCGGAGCCGCTCGCCGCGCTGCTGCGCGGTATGGACGGGACGCGCAGCACCGCCAGCCTGCTCGCCGAGGCCGTCGCCGCCGGAGCCGACGCCGCCGAGGTCCGCGCGGTCCTCGAGGACCTGCGGCGGGCCGGGCTGGTCACCGACGGTGCCCACCCGACCGCGGGCCCGACCGCTCGTGACGTCGACGCGGGGGCATGGTCGGTGCACAGCACGTTACCGGCCGACGAGCTGTGCCACCGGCGCGGCGCCGCCACCGTCCGGATCGACGGCTCGACCCGTCTCATGGTCGCGCTCGCGACCTCGCTCGCGGCGACCGGCGTCGGTGGGGTCGTCGTCGACCCTGGTGGGACGGTGCAGCCGGCCGACATCGGCACCGGCTACCAGCTCGCCGACGTGGGCAGGCGGCGCCGCGATGCGACGCGAGACGCGCTGCGACGCGCCGCCGCGACGGTGCGCACCGTGGCGACGCCGCGCTACCACCCCGACCTGGTCGTACTCGCCGACGCCCTGGTGCCCGATCCCGAGGTCACGCAGGACCTGGTTGCCCGGCGGCTGCCGCACCTCGCCGTGCACGCGCACGAAGGTGTCGCGGTCGTCGGGCCGCTGGTGCTGCCCGGGCGCAGCAGTTGCCTACGCTGCGTGCAGCTGCGCCGTGCCGACGTCGACCCGGCATGGCCGAAGCTCGCCGCACAGCTCGTCGACGCGGAGCCCGTTGCGGATCTCGGCTGCATCCAGGGGGCGGCGGCACTGGCCGCCGAGCAGGTCCTGGCGGTACTCGCCGGACCGTCCGCTGGGCTGGCCAGCCCGCCGACCTGGGATGCCACCCTGGAGCTCGACCCGCTGCGCGGGCAGCTCCGCCGCCGGAACTGGTCGCCCCACCCCCACTGCGGATGCGGCGCCGCGGGCACCGCGGCCGCAGCGCGTCCGGCGTCGCCCGCAGCGCAGGATTGCGGGCCGCAACTATCCTGCGGTTCGGAGCCGATCCGGGAGAGAATCCAGTCGTGACCGACATCCCCCGCGGGGGCGCGCACCGCACCGTCCGCCTGGCAAGCCTCCCCTTCGGGGCGGCAGGCCGCTTCGCGGCAGGCTGGGGAAAGCGGCTCAGCGGCCGCACCTCGGAGGAGATCAGCGCCGAGTTCAGCGCGCGGACGGCCGAGCAGGTCTTCGCCGTCCTCGGCGAGCTCAAGGGCGGGGCGATGAAGTTCGGGCAAGCTCTGAGCGTGTACGAGGCGGCGATCCCCGACGAGTTCGTCGCGCCCTACCGTGAGGCGCTGACCAAGCTGCAGTCCGCCGCTCCGCCGATGGCACCGTCCACCGTGCGCCGGGTACTCGATGAGCAGCTCGGCTCGACGTGGCGACGCCGGTTCGCGGAGTTCGCCGAGCAGCCCGCCGCGGCGGCCAGTATCGGGCAGGTGCATCACGCGGTGTGGCACGACGGCCGCGAGATCGCCGTCAAGGTGCAGTACCCCGGCGCGGACGAGGCCCTGCGGTCGGACCTGCGGCAGCTGCAGCGGTTCAGCAGGCTCTTCCAGGCGATCGTGCCGGGGCTGGAGGTCAAACCACTGCTCGCCGAGCTGCGGGACCGCATGGAAGAGGAGCTCGACTACCGCGACGAGGCCGACAACCAGCGGGCCTTCGCCGCCGCGTTCGCAGACGACCCCGATATCACCGTCCCCCGGGTGCTGGCCAGCGCACCGAAGGTGATGGTCACCGAGTGGGTCACCGGGACCCCGCTCTCGGCGATCATCCGCGGCGGCAGCCAACCGGAGCGCGACGAGATCGCGCGTCAGCTCACCGAGCTGCACTTCTCCGCCCCGGCGAGGGCCGGGCTGCTGCACGCCGACCCGCATCCGGGCAACTTCCTGCGGCTGGCTGACGGCAGGCTCTGCGTGATCGACTTCGGTGCCGTGGCCCGGATGCCTGACGGGTTGCCCCGAACCCTCGGTGTGCTGACCCGGCTGGCCGTGGAGGGACGTTCCGGCGAGCTGCTCGAACTGCTGCGCGACGAGCATTTCGTGCGGTCCGGCAGTGAGCTCGGTGCCGCGGAGGTCCAAGCCTACCTCGCCCCGCTCGTCGAGCCACTGCGAGTGGAGCGCTTCCACTTCAGCCGTGACTGGATGCTGTCCCAGGCAGAGCGGATCGGGGAGTTCGGCAGCGCCGACTTCGACACCGGCCGGGCGCTGAACCTGCCTCCGCAGTACCTGCTGATCCACCGCGTGACCAGCGGTTCGATGGGAATCCTGTGCCAGCTCGACGCCGAGGCGCCGTTCCGCGCGATCGCCGCGCGCTGGCAACCCGGATTCGCCGACTGACCATCGCGACCGCCCTGCCGCGGGACCCGGGCTACAGCCTGTCGGTGGCCCGCGAGGCGCGGCGGCTCGCGTAGCGGGCCAACCACCGCCAGCGGCGCGCGACGGTGAGCCGGCGCGCCAGCCGCGCCTCGCGGGCGAGTCGGTGGTCCTCGCGCATTCGCGCTCTGGCGAGCACCTCGTGCAACAACATGGCGTTCTCCTGATGAGTCGATGGGTGCACGTGGGCGTCACGCGGCGGCCTCCTTCGCAGCGTTGTCGCGCTCGCGGTCGGCCTTGCTGGGCCGGCCACGCGGCCGCTTGCGTGCGACGACGGCGCCGCGTTCGAAGATCTCCCCGCCCCAGACGCCCCACGGCTCGCGACGGCTCAGCGCCGATTCCAGGCAGGCGTCCTTGATCGGGCAGTCGGCACAGAGCGCCTTGGCGCGCTCCAGGTCGGCGGGTGCCTCTGCGAACCACAGGTCGGGGTCGTGCAGACGGCAGGGCAGAGCGGTGTCGACGTCGGTTCCCGCGTCGAGCAACCGGAGCAGGTCTGCCCCCGCGCTGAAGTCCGGTGACGCCCCGCAGTCCAGCGGGACGGTGGCGTTCAACACGGTGTCTCCTCCTCGGGTGCGGTGGTACTGCTTCCGTGGTGGTGGACATGTGGTGGACCCGGGGCCGGAGATAAACGAAGGCCGCGGATCCCGGTGCGGGTCCGCGGCCTTCGTGAGCCTGTGGTGACGGCTCGCGATCTATGGCTCTGGCGCGGACACGCGCGTACGGCCGGCAACCGGCACATCGGTGCCGATCGGCGCGACAGGGTTGCGGAACTGGACGGGGTGCACCGGCTGGCACATGGCCTGCCACCCGTCGCCGGCTGCCTGCTTGACCTCGCCGGCACGCAGCCGTGCCGGATCCCCGCCGCGAACGGTCCCCGGCATGGCGAGGGACCCGGACAGCGCGAGGTCGCGGGTGCCGACGGTCATGATGATCTCCATGTCGTACACCTCCCCGCTGCCCGCGCTCGCTGAGCTGGTCGATCGTTCCTGGTCAGCCGCCGATGACGACCGCACCTCAGAGGCTAGAACCAGCGCAGCCGCGCGGCAACGGAATTTCGCAGGTTTTTCCAGATTCCTCGTCACCCTGTGATTTGCTCACCTCGGACGAGGGCCAGCACGTCCGCCCCGAAGCGGTCCGACTTGGCCGAGCCGATGCCGGGGATCGCGACCAGGGCGGCCAGGTCTGCGGGACACTGCTCGGCGATCGCGGTCAGCGTCGCGTCGGTGAACACCACGTACGCGGGAACCTTCAGCTCCTTGGCGCGGCCGGTGCGCCAGTCGCGGAGCCGCTGCAGCAGATCGGTGTCGGCATCCGACGGGCACGAAGCGCAGCGGGAGAGCTTGACCGCGACCGTCCCGGCCACCGGCGCTCCGCAGACTCGGCAGCGCGCCACCGGCTTCTTGCCCTTCGCCGGGCGCAGCCGGGCAGCCGGTCGGTCCTCGGGCGCCAGCCCGTGAAGGAACCGGCTGCGCCTCCGGTGCCGCCTGCCACCCTCGGAACGCGACAGCGCCCAGGACAGCGACAGCTGCCGGCGGGCCCGGGTGATCCCGACGTAGAGCAGTCGCCGCTCCTCCTCGATCGCCGCGCCGGACTCGGCGTACTGGATCGGCAGGGTGCCCTCGACCAGCCCGACCAGGAACACGGCATCCCACTCCAGGCCCTTCGCGGCGTGCAGCGTGGCCAGCGTCACGCCCCGCACGACGGGCGGATGGGCCGCGTCGGCACGGGCGTCGAGCTCGGCGACGAACCGGTCGAGATCGGCGTCGGGCACGGTGGCCGCGAGGTCGTCGGCCAACTCGGACAGCGCCCGCAGCGACTCCCAGCGCGCCCGCGCGGAGCTGCCCCCCGGCGCCTCGCCCGACAGCCCCTGGCCGGCGAGCACCTCCCGCACCGCGGTGGCGAGGTCGGCGTTGTCGGGGGGCGAGGCTGCCGCGGCACGCAACGCCCGCATCGCGGCTCGGATCTCGGTGCGGCGGAAGAACCGCTCCCCGCCCCGCACCTGGAACGGGATGCCGCGGGCGTCGAGCGCCTCCTCGTAGACCTCGGACTGGGCGTTGACCCGGAACAGCACCGCGATCTCGCCCGCGGGCACCCCGGCGGCGACGAGGTCGGCGATCGCGTCCGCCACCGCCCGTGCCTCGGTAGGCTCGTCGTCGTGCTCGGCGAAGACGGGCTCGGGTCCCCCCGGCTGCTGGCCGACCAGTTGCAGCCGGGTCCCGGACGGCCGATCCCGTGCAGCGGAGATCACCCGATTGGCCATCGAGACGACCTCCGGGGTGGACCGGTAGTCACGCTGTAGCCGCACTGTCACCGCATCGGGGAAGCGCCGGGTGAACCCGAGCAGGAACCGCGGTGCTGCTCCAGCGAAGGAGTAGATCGTCTGGTTCGCGTCACCGACGACGGTCAGGTCGTCGCGCGGGCACACCCAGGCATCGAGCACCCGCTGCTGGGCCGGCGTGACGTCCTGGTACTCGTCGACGACGAAGCACCGGTAGCGCTCCCGGAACTCCTCGGCGACGCCGGTGTGCTCCTCGAGCGCGGCGGCCGTGTGCAGCAGCAGGTCGTCGAAGTCCAGCGTGCGAGCGCGGTTCTTGAGCTCCTCGTACCCCGCATAGACCGTGGCCACCTGCGACGCCGGCAGCGGCGTGTCGCGGTGCGCGCCGGCCGCTGCTGCGGCGTAGCCGTCGGCGGTGACCAGGCTGCCCTTGGCCCACTCGATCTCACTCGCGAGGTCGCGGAGCGTGTCGGCGGAGGTGTCCGCACCGGCCCGGTGCGCGGCCTGCCCGACCAGGCGCAACTTGTGCTCGAGCACCGGCCATGGCTCGTCGCCGACCACCTGCGGCCAGAAGTACCGCAGCTGGCGCAACGCGGCGGCGTGGAAGGTCCGTGCCTGCACGCCGGTGACGCCCAGCGCGCGCAGCCGGGTGCGCAGCTCGCCCGCCGCCCTGGCGGTGAAGGTCACGGCCAGCACCTGTCCCGCCGCGACATGCCCCCTTCGCACCAGGTGGGCGATCCGGTGGGTGATCGTGCGGGTCTTGCCGGTGCCGGCCCCCGCCAGCACGCACACCGGCCCGCGGGGCGCCAGCACCGCCTCCCGCTGCTCGGGGTCCAGCACCGCTGCGGGATCGGTGTCGAGCTCCGGCCGGTCACGCACGACCCGCATCCTCGCAGAGCGCCCCGACACCGTGGCCCTGTGAGTGGCCCTGTGAGTGGCGAGGCGAGTCATGACTCGCATCGCCACTCACGGAACAGGGTGCGGCGGTGCGGTGTTGGCACCTGGTGTGAGGGACGTGACGATGTACACGACGGTGTGGTGCGGCTTCTGCCGCCGGCTCAAGGCGCAGCTCGAGCGTGCCGGGATCGCCTTCCGCGAGGTCGATATCGAGCACGACCCGCAGGCTGCTGCAGCCGTGGAAAGCGCAAACGGGGGCAACCAGACGGTTCCGACCGTCCAGCTGCCCGACGGCTCCATGCTCACCAATCCCACGATCGACCAGATCACCGCGGTCGTGCCTGCTCAGGGGTCGTGAGTGGTAATGCGAGCTATGACTCGCATCACCACTCACGGGCGCGCAGCGCACCACGCGTCGAGCATGCGGCGGGCGATGGAGATCTCGCCGGGCAGCAGCAGCACGGCGGAACCGGGGGATCCGTCCTCGCGGTGGGTCCACCCGCCCTCGGCCAGTGCCGCTCGCAGCTCGTCGCGGGAGACCCACCGGGCCTGGGCGATCTCGCCGTCCGCCGGGCGCAGCGGGGCGTCACGGTCGGCCACCGCGGCGAAGCCGATCATCACCGACCGCGGGAACGGCCAAGGCTGGCTGCCGAGGTATCGGACGTCGCGGACCTCGACCCCGACCTCCTCGGCCACCTCGCGGATCACGCAGGACTCCAGGGACTCACCCGCCTCGACGAACCCGGCGAGCACCGAGAAGCGCCCCGGCGGCCAACTGGACTGGCGGGCCAGCAGCACGTGGGCGTCCGCAGCGTCGTGCACCAGGCAGATCACCGCGGGATCGGTTCGCGGGTACTCCTCGTTCCCGCAGCGCAGGCAGTAGCGGGCCCACCCGGCGAAACGCGGCGCGGTGGGGCTGCCGCAGATCGCGCAGAACCCGGCACGGTCGTGCCACCGCAGCACCGCCACCGCCGTGGTGAACAATCCCGCGTCGGTGTCGTCGAGATCCGCCCCGCAGCCGCGCAGGTCCCGCCAGTGCTCGCCGGCCACCCGCTCGCCGTGTTCGCGGGGCGCCGCCCAGTAGGCGGTGTCACCCGACTCGCCGAGCAGCACCGCGTCCACCGGGGGCTGTGCTGCGACCTCGGCGGACGGGCGCAGTGCCAGCGCTCCGCCGCGCACCGGCGTGCGGCCTTCGCCGTCGAGCAGCAGCACCCTCGCGCCGGGCCACAGCGACTGCTGCCGCGCGACGTCGAGGCGCCGCGATTCGTGGCGGTCGACCGTGGATCGGGACAGCAGCGGCGAGGAGGGCAGCGTGAACGATCCGGCGATGCTCACGGGACCGCGACACCGCCCAGTGCCGAAAGCGGGCCGGCCAGCCGCTCGGCATCGCCCACGACCACGCCGGTAAACCGGGTCGGGGCCAGGAACTGCGCCGCGGCCTCGGCGACTTGCTCGGTGGTGACCTTCCGCAACCGAGCGGGATGCGCGCGCAGCCAGTCGACGTCGAGCCCGACCATGGCCAGCGCGGTGAGGTGACCCGCCAGCCCTGCCTGCGACGACGTGCCGATTGTCAGCGACCCGGTGGAATACTGCCTGGCATTGTCCACTTCGGACTCGTCGGGCGGGACCACGGCCATCCGCCCCAGCTCGTAGCGGGTCTCCAGCAGTGCCGCTGCGGTCACCTCGCTCGCGGTGTCGGCATCGGCGAGCAGCGTCGCGCCGTGCGGGGTGAACTCGAAGCCGGAGTGCGCCCCGTAGGTGTAGCCCTTGTCCTCGCGGATGTTCTCCACCCACCGCGACGAGAAGTAGCCGCCGAAGACCAGGTTGGCCAGCTGCAGCGCCGGGTAGCGCTCGTCGGTCCGGGGCAGCGCCTGCCCGGACAGCCGCAGCTGTGACTGCACGGCGCCGTCGCGGTGCACCAGGGCCAGGTCCCCGCCCGCCACGTCGGGCAGCGGTGCCACCTCGGTCGCGACGCGGTCGCTGCGCCAGCCCGACAGCGCGGCCGCGACCGTTTCCACCACCCGCGCCGGGGTGATGTCACCGACGAGCACCAGCACGGAACCGCCGGGTACCACCGCCCGGCGATGCAGCGCTCGTACCGCCGCCGGGGTGACGGCGGCGACGTCGTCGGCGGCCGGCATCTCGCGAGTGGCCGGGTGATCGCCGTAGCGGTGCCGCTGCAGGGCTTCCCGGGCTATCACCCGCGGCTGCGAGCGGCCCATCACGATCCGCTCCACCAGCCGCGACCGTTCCCGCGCCACCTCGCCGGCGCGGTGCGCGGCGTCCGACAGCGAGTCGGCGAGCACGTCGAGCAGCACCGGCAGACCGCTGGCCAGCGCCGATCCGGACACCGACAGGTACTCCGGATCCACCCCGGCGGACAGCTCGCCGCCCACCCTCGCGAGCTCGGTGTCGATACCGAAGCGGTCACGGCGTGCGGTACCGCGCAGCAGGGTCGCCGAGAGCACCTCCGCGCGGGCGGCGTGGGTGCGGTGGGTCCCGCCGAAGGGCACGGCGAGCCGCAGCTCGACCATCGGCACGGCGGGACGTCGGACGGCGATCACCCGCAGCCCGTTCTCGAGGACGGTGTCCACAGTCGACGGTACGCGCGCGGTTCGCCGCGTGCCCAGTGGGGGCAACGGGCGCGGCCCGGCCGGTGTGGTCCCGATCTGCTCGGCACTGCGGTGCGCCGGTCGCGCGTCGTGGCCGGCCGCGGTCGTCGTCACGCTGGGCCTCCTGTGGGTTGGACGGTCAGTACCGCGCGCGAGTCCGGCCTCAGCCGCTGCGCCGCGGCGGCCACCTGATCGGGCGTCACAGCGGCGACCATCGCAGGCAGCTCGGCCACCAGCTCGCCACGGCCGTGCAGCAGCTCGAAGGCGCCGAGTGCCAGCGTGCGGGAGACCAGCCGGTCGTGCTCGCGAAACAGCGTCGCCGCCCAGCGCGCGGTGATCCGGGACAGCTCGTCGGGATCCGGGCCCTGGTCGGCCAGCCGGGCGATCTCCTCGTCGGTCGCGCCGAGCACCCGCTCGGCTTCGACATCGGCCGGGTGGATCGCGGTGACGGTGAACGTGTCCGGGTCGCGGGCGTCGAGCGGGGCACCCATCAGCCCGCAGCCCGCCCCGATGTCGGTGACCAGCTCGTCGGCGTGCACGAGGCGCTGCTCGAGCCGCGAGGAGTCGCCGTCGGAGAGCACCGCCGCGAGCAGTTCGTGGGCGAGGTAGGTCTTCAGGTCGGCGACCGGATCGGGCAACCGGTAGCCGACGGCCAGTGCCGGCAGCGGAGCCAGCGGATCGGGTTGCTCGTGGCGCCGCTCGCCGTCGGGCGCGGGTTCGGCGAACGACGGTCGGCTCGGCACCGGCCGCGCCGGGACGTCGGCGAAATGGCGCGCCACCAGCTCCCGGGCATGCTCGACGTCGAAGTCCCCCGCGACGGTCAGCACGGCGTTGCCGGGCGCGTAGAAGGCGTCGAAGAACGCCGCGCAGTCCTCGACGGTGGCGGCTTCCAGCTCGGTGAAGTCGCCATAGCCGTTGTGCGCGTTGGGGAACGTGTCGTAGAGCACGGGCGGCAGGGTGATCCACGGGAACCCGCCGTAGGGCCGGTTGAGCACGTTGAGGCGGATCTCCTCCTTGACCACGTCGACCTGGTTGCGCAGGTTCTCGGTGGTGATCCGCGGTGCGCGCATCCGGTCGGCCTCGAGGAACAGCGCCCGCTCCAGCGCGGCGGAGGGGAGCACCTCGAAGTAGTCGGTGTAATCCGGATGGGTGGAGCCGTTGAAGATCCCGCCCGAGGACTGCACGTGCCGGAAGTGCGCGAGCTTGTCCAGGCTCTCGCTGCCCTGGAACATCAGGTGCTCGAACAGGTGGGCGAAGCCGGTGCGCCCCTGCGGCTCGGAGCGGAACCCGACGTCGTAGTGCATGCTCACCGCGACCACCGGAGCTAGCCGGTGCGGAGCCAGCACCACCCGCAGGCCGTTGGGCAACGTCTCGCGGTGCAGCTCGAGCTTCGGTGCCGGGATGCGGGCCATGCCCGGCAGCCTACGGGCTCGCCGGTACCGGGCGAGGGGGCCTCCGCGGGCTACCGCCTGCGTCGCGACAGCTGCCAGCCGAGCAGCGCCCCCGCTCCCCCGGCGACCACGAGCAGCACTGCGGCCACCCGCTGGGCGGTGGTCGCTCCGGCGGGCACCCCGGTGCCGGCCAGGCGGACCGTCATGCCGTCGCGAACGGCACCCACGAGGATCTCGACGGTGACCCGCGCGCCCACGCGGTGCCCGCAGGCGTCGAGCGCGGCCGCTACGGCACGCCCCTCGAGGTCGACACGCACGACGTCGCTGGCATCCGACGGACCGCACTCGGCCGACTCGACGACGGTGGCCGGGGCGGACCGGTAGTCGGCACCGGAGGGCCACACCAGCCAGCCCGACACGGCGAGCAGGCCGACCACCGCGAGCGCCAGCACCCCCGCCGGCCAGCCCGTGCCACGCGCCACGGCGGGAATCGTGGCAGATCCGCGCCGCCTGCGGGCAGCGTGACGGTGCGCGCTCAGCCCGACCTGGCCCGCTGCTCGTCGGACTGGGCCGGGGTGACCTTGCGGACGTAGAGCAACGTGTCACCCGTCTCGACGGCATCGACCTCGGGCGAGTCGACCCGGAACAGGATGCCCCCACGCACCACGCCGAGCACGATGTCGGGCAGGTGCCGGGGCGACCCACCCACCTCGGTCGGTTCCACCGGTCGCTCGGCGATCGCCAGGCCGGTGTCGGGGGTCAGCAGGTCCTCGACGAGCTCGACCACGGACGGCGTGCGGGTCGCCATCCCGAGCAGCCGGCCCGCCGTCTCGGAGGACACCACCACGGAATCGGCGCCCGACTGGCGCAGCAGGTGGACGTTCTCCGCCTCCCGCACCGCCGCGATGATGTGCGCCCGCGGTGCCAGCTCGCGCGCGGTGAGCGTGATCAGCACCGCGGCGTCGTCGCGGTTGGCCCCGATGACCACCGAGCGTGCCCGGCTGACGCCCGCCAGCCGCAGCACATCCGACCGGGTGGCGTTGCCGTTGACGGTCACCAGGCCCAGCGAGGACGCCGCCTCCAGCGCGGCCGGGTCGGTGTCGACCACCACGATGGACCCGGGTTCGGCGCCGTCGCCGAGCAGCGAGTTCACCGCGGAGCGGCCCTTGGTGCCGTAGCCGATGACGACGACATGCTCGCGCACCTTGTGCCTCCATCGTTGGATCTTCAGCGCCTGCCGGGACCGCTCGGTGAGCACCTCGAGCGTGGTGCCGACCAGCACGATGAGGAACAGCACCCGCAGCGGAGTGAAGATCAGAACGTTGACCAGCCGGGCGGACTCCGAGACCGGCAGGATGTCGCCGTACCCGGTCGTCGACAGCGACACTCCCGCGTAGTAGAAGCAGTCCAGCAACGTCAGGTTGCCCGGGCCACTGTCGACGTAGCCGTCGCGGTCCAGGTAGACGATGAACGCCGCCGCGGTCAGCGCGATCAGCGCTCCGATCACCCGCCGGACGATCGCCTGCGCCGGCCCGACCCGGCTTTCGGGCATCCGCACGACCCCGACGAGCGCATGGTCCGGCCGTTCGGTGAGCCGGTCGCGCTGCCGGCGGGACAGAATCACGACCTGCCCTTCACCTCGCCGCGGCGCTCGCCGAGCAGCCGCCACAGGTGAGCAGCGGCCTCGGCACCGCGGTGCAACAACGGCAGCACGACCTTCTCGTTCGGGGCGTGGATGCGGTCGTCGGGCAGGCCCACGCCGAGGAAGGCCAGCGGAGCGCGGAGCGCCTCGGCGATCACCGCCTCTGGCCCCGAGCCGCCCTCACGGGCGTAGAGCACCTCGGTGCCCAGGGCCGTCTGCAGCGCCAGGCGCACCGACTCGGTCACCGGATGGTCCACATCGGATGCGCACGGCGACACGCCGCTGCCGGTGAAATGCACCTCGGGCTGGATGCCTTCCGGGGTGTGCGCCGCGACGAACTCGGCGAAGGCCCGCTGCACCGGGACCGGTTGCTGGTCGGGCACCAGCCGGAACGACACCTTGGCCACCGCCTCGGCGGGCACGATGGTCTTGTGACCGGGCCCGGCATAGCCTCCCGAGACCCCGTTGACCTCCGCGGTGGGTCGCACCCACAGCCGCTCGACCGTGGACCAGCCGGTCTCGCCCCGCAACGAGCGGGACCCGCCCGCAGGCCCGGACAGCCAGGCCGCCTCGTCGAACGGCAGCCTGGCGAAGGCCGCCCGCTCCGCGGCGGGTGGTTCGCGCACGTCGTCGTAGAAGCCGGGGATCGCGACCCGGCCCTCGCCGTCGTGCAGCGCGGCGAGCATCCGGGCGAGCTCGGTGACGGGGTTGGGCACCGCTCCCCCGAACTGGCCCGAATGCAGGTCCATGGCGGCACCGCGGAAGACCACCTCGGCATCGGCCATCCCCCGCATACCGGTGCACATGCTCGGGGTGTCGCGGGAGAACATGCCGGTGCCGGTGACCACGATCGCGTCGCAGGCCAGCTCGTCGGCGTGGTCGGCGAGCAGTGCAGCGATGTGCGGGGAGCCCGACTCCTCCTCCCCCTCCACCAACAGCTTGACGGTGACCGCCGGCGCGTCCGCGCCGGTCGCCTCGAGGTGTGCCTGCAGGCCGAGCAGGTGCATCAGCACCTGGCCCTTGTCGTCCGACGCACCGCGCCCGTGCAGCTCCGCCCCGAGCAGCGTCGGCTCGAACGGCGGGTGCTCCCAGGCGTCGAGCGGGTCGACGGGCTGCACGTCGTGGTGGCCGTAGACGAGCACCGACGGCGCCTCGGGATCGGTCGACGGCCAGCAGGCGAACACCGCGGGCAGGCAGGGCTCGCCCTGCGAGTCGCCGCTCCACACCTCGACCGTCGGCCAGCCGTCCATCCGCAGCTCGTCGGCCAGCCACAGCGCCGAGCGGGCCACCTCCCCGTGATGATCGGGGTCGGCGCCGATCGACGGGATGGCGAGCCAGTCACGGAGATCATCGAGAAACCGCGCCGCTCTGTTCTCGACCGCGGCGCGCTCGCGGGACTCGGTGCTCACAGCGACCGAGCATATCCGCGAGCATCCCGCCGAGCCTCGGTGCATGGGACGCTGGACCGCATGTCCCGCCGTCACATGCGACCCGCCACCGTGCTCGCCGGGACGGTGGCGACGACGGGCGTGCTGCACTTCGTCGCGCCGCAGCCCTTCGACATGATCGTGCCCCGCTCGCTGCCGGGGCCACCGCGCCGGGGGTGGACCCACCTCAGCGGCGCGGCGGAGCTGGCAGTGGCCGTGATGGTCGCGGCGCCGCGCACCCGGCGGCTCGGCGGCCTGGCGGCCGCGGCGCTGTTCGTGGCGGTGTTCCCGGCGAACGTGCAACTGGCTCTGGACTGGCGTCGCCGGCCGCTGCCGCACCGCCTGGTGGCCTACGGGCGGCTGCCGCTGCAACTGCCGCTGGTGCTCTGGGCGCTGCACGCCTCCCGGGACACGGCACCCGGCTGACCGCCATCGAGGCCGGCCTTCGTAGCGTCACCGCGCGGCGGCCGCGGGCGGGAGGGGTCGGGTCAGGTCAGGTCAGGTGCGGCGAAGGCCGATCTCCGCGCAGCCGGCCTCCAGGACGTCGAGCCCGAAGGCGTCAACGGGGCCGAGGGCACCGAGACCTGTGACACCGCGCTCGGCCGCCCGGCCCGCGCCCCACGCGAGCAGCCGTGCGGTGAGCCGGTAGGGATCACCGGCCACCAACCGGACCTCCGACTGCGGCGTGCCCGCAGCGTCGAACGTGGCCCCGATGAAGTGTGACGTCACCCGCTCGAGAACCGCCGGGTCCGGCTCCTCGGCCACCCGGCTCGTCGCGAGCTCCCCGAGCCGGCGCACCAGCGGGCGGGCTCCCGGCAACCGCAGCAACGATGAACCCACCCGGGAGCCGAGGTGCACAGCCTTGGTGGCGGGACCGAACCACCCCAGGTAGACGTCGACCTCGTGCGGTCCCGGGTGCAACCGGGGCAGCGTGTAGTGCTCGGAGGACCCGATGGTCAGCGCGGGCCGCTCGCGCCCCGCGACGGGAAAGGTCCGCATCCGCAGGCCCGCGGGCTCGGCGCTGATGCCGTCGCGCCACGTGAAAACCTGCTCGGTGGCCACCCCGGCCAGCGAGGCGAGGGTGCCCCGGCTGAACACCTGGGAGCGCCCGCCGCCGGTGAGGTAGTAGGCGACCTCGACCCGGTGAGCCTGCTCACCGGCGAGCTGCAGCGCGAGCGCACCCGCGAGGTTGCCGGGCACGTAGTCGTTGCCGAACGCCGTGAGCAGGCTTGCCCCGGTCCGTTCGGCGAGCGGACCGAACTCCTCGAAGACCCGGCGGATGAACGGCGGCTCGCCGGTGGAGTCGAGGTAGGTCGCCCCGGCCTCCACCGCCGCAGCCAGCGCGGCCTCACCGAGCTGCACGAACGGCCCGACGGTGCTGACCAGCACGTCGCCCTCGGTGACCAGGGCACGCACCGAGGCGGCATCGGTGGCGTCGGCCGTCGCGGTCTCGAGGTCGCCGAGCCGCTGCGCCAGCGGGGCGAGCCTGCGGGGGCTGCGCCCAGCGAGCACGGGCCGCAGCCCCCGCCCGACCATCTCTTCGGCAGTGCGCCGTCCGGTGTACCCGGTGGCGCCGAGCAGCACGATCCTCGCCGTCATGATCGCGAGGCTATCGGCATGGCGTGGGTTCAGGCAGCCGGGACGCTGCGCAGCAGGTCGCGGAGGCCTTCGGCGTCGAGCAGGTCGGCGGGGCGCAACGTGACGTCGTGGCGGACGTAGTGGAACGCGGCACGCACCTGCTCGAGTGGTGTACCGGACAGCGCCGACCACGCCAGCCGGTAGGCGGCGAGCTGGATACTCACCGTGGGCAGCTTCGCCCGCTCCGGCACGGCACCGGTCTTCCAGTCGACCACGGTGAACCCCCCATCGGGGTCGGCGAACACCGCATCCATCCGGCCACGCAGCCCGACCCCGTCGACGACGGTCTCGAAGGGCACCTCCACGTCGTGCGGGCTGCGCGCCGCCCACTCGCTGACCAGGAACGCCTGCTGCAGTGAGACGAGCTCGGCGTCGGGGGCCGCGTCGGCGTCGGCGGCACCCGGCAGCTCGTCGAGGTCGATCAGCCGGGTGGAACCGAACCGGCGCTCCAGCCAGGCGTGGAACGCGGTGCCGCGGCGGGCGAGCGGGTTGGGCGGGTACGGCAGCGGACGGCGCAGCCGGGCCGCCAGCGCGCCGGGGTCCTCCCTCAGCTCCACGAGCTGGCTGACCGACAGGTGCGCGGGCAGCACCACCCGCTCCTCGGCGCGGCGTGCCTCCCGCTCGGCGAGCAACACGTCGATCTCGGCCTGCCAGCCCTCGGGATCGTCGCCCGGCCGGGATGCGGCCTGCTGCGCGGCGAGCACGAGCTCGGCACCCTGCTCGACACCCTCGCGCCGGGACCCCAGCGGGTCGGCGGGCCAGCTGGCCTCCCGGGTCGTGGTGTCGAGCGGGTTGGGATCCCCGTCCGCCGGCGGATCGGCCCACTGGTCGACATCGGCGCCGGCATCGCGCAGCTCGAGCAGGAACTCCGACGGCCCGCGGGGCTTCGCGCCGCTGTCGGCCCAGTGGTGGCCGCCGGCCAGCAGGACGCGCTCGCTGCGGGTCAGCGCCACGTAGAGCAGCCGGCGTTCCTCGGCCAGCCGGCGCTGCTCGAACGCGGTGTCGTGCGCGGAGAGCGCCTCGGCGAGCTCCTTCTGGTCCCCGCCGGCCGGAAGCAGCAACGGCGGCAGGTCCGGCCGGTCCCCGCGCAGCTCGACCGGGAGCTCGGTGACGGTGCGCACCCATGATGCGGACAGCCGTGGGCCGGGGAACACGCCGGAGACCAGGTGCGGCACCGCGACGACCTCCCACTCCAGGCCCTTCGCCGCATGCACGGTCAGCACCTGCACCCGGTCGGCCGCCACCTCCACCTCACCGGGCTCCAGGCCGTCCTCGGTGTCCTCGGCGGTGGCGAGGTAGTCCAGCAGCGCGGGCAGCGAGGCCGTGGGGTTCGCGGCGGCGAAGTCCTCGACGACGTCGGCGAACGCGTCGAGGTGGGCGCGTCCCGCGGGGCCGGGGCGCGCTTGCGATTCGGTGTCGAGCAGCAGGCTGCGCTCGGCGTCCGCGACCATGTCGGTCAGTGGCTGGGTGACGCGGCGCCGCAGCGAGTGCAGCTCGCCGCCGAGCCGGCGCACCCGGGCGTACCCGGCCGCGGAGTACCGCCGCGCCTCGCCCGGGCTGTCCACCGCATCGACGAGCCCGGCCTGCTCGGCGTGCTCACCGGGAAGGTCGCCGGGAAGCGCTGCCAACACCTCCTGGGCAGCCGCCGGCTGTGCCGCGGGCGCGGACCCGTTCCCGCCCAGCGCCAGCTCGCGGGCACGGCGCCACAGTGCGGCGAGGTCGGCGGCCCCCAACCGCCACCGCGCCCCGGTGAGCAGCCGTGCCGCGGCGGTGCCCGCGAGGGGGTCGACGAGCAGCCGCAGCACGCTGACCAGGTCGCGCACCTCGGGGGTGTCGAGCAGGCCCCCGAGCCCGACGACCTCGACGGGCACACCGCGCGCACGCAGCGCCGATGCGATCCTGCCCATGTCGGCGCGCCTGCGGACGAGCACCGCGGCTGTCGGCGGGCCGCCACGCTCTGCGACCACCGCGTGCCAGCGTGACGCCACCCCGTCGGCGAGCCACGTCACCTCGGCGCGCACGTCCGGTAGCAGGGCGCAGCGCACGTCCCCGGGCGGCGCACCGTCGCGCGCGCGCAGCTCGCCGACCTGCACACCGTGCGCGCGCAGCTGTCCGGAGACCGCGTTGGCCAGCGCGAGCACCTCGGGCGGGTTGCGGAAGCTGGTGAGCAACCCCTGTGTGACGGCCGCCTGCCCGTCGGCGCGGGGGAAGTCGGTGGTGAACCGGGGCAGGTTCGCGGCCGAGGCGCCGCGCCAGCCGTAGATCGACTGGCAGGGGTCCCCGACTGCCGTCACCGGGAGCGCGGGCGCGCCTCCGTAGAGCGCTCGCAGCAACATCCGCTGCGCGTGCCCGGTGTCCTGGTACTCGTCGAGCAGCACCGCCGAGAACCGCAACCGCTCGGCCGCTCCGACCTCGGGATGCGCGTCGGCGAGCCGGGCCGCGATACCCATCTGGTCGCCGAAGTCGAGGACGCCCTCGGCCCGCTTGAGCTCCGCGTAGCGCTCCACCAGCGGCAGCAGCGCGAGCCGGGTGCGCTGCGGGGTCACGTACTCGGCGAGATTGCCAAACAGCGCACCCCGTTGCCTCTTCGTCGGTGGAGCCGCCTGCACCGCGTCCAGCAACGCGCCGGTGACGCGCCGCAGGTCGTCGGGTTCGCACAGGTGCTCCGCGAGCTGACCCCCGAGGCCGAGCAGGTAGCCGGTGACGGTGCGCGGCACCCGATCGAGCTCGAGATCGGCCTGCCAGCTGGAGGTCACCCGGTGGGCGAGCTGCCAGGCTCCGGTCTCGGTGAGCAGCCGGGCGCCGGGGTCGGCGGGCAGCCGCAGCGCGTGCTCGGCGACCAGCCGTCCGGCGTAGGCATGGTAGGTGAGCACGGTGGGCTCGCTCGCGAGCACGTCCGACCGGCGCTGCCCGTCCAGCACCCCGGATCCTGCCAGCCGCCGCAGCCGCGACCGCACCCGCTCGGCGAGCTGCTGCGCGGCCTTGCGGGTGAAGGTCAGCCCCAGCACCCCTTCGGGGTCGACATGACCGTTGGCGACGAGCCAGACCACCCGTGCGGCCATGGTCTCGGTCTTGCCGGATCCGGCGCCTGCGACGACCAGCGCGGGTGCCGCGGGATCGGCGGCGATCACGTCGGCCTGCTCGGGGGTCGGTGGGCTCACCCCGAGCGCGGTGGCCAGCTGCCGCGGCGTGATCACTCGGTCACCTGCCGGCCGGGGTCGTGCAGTGGGCAGGCGCGCAGCGCGGGGCAACGATCGCAGTCGGCGTTCTCCACCGCCCGGAACGACGGACCTGCGGTGGCGCGGGCGGCCTCGCGCACGACCGCGAGCCACTGCGCCACGGCGTCGGCGTCCAGCGCCGGCTGGATGCGCTCCGCCGCCGCCCCCCTGGCGGTCTTCGACACCTGCACGATCCGCGCCCCGCCGGGGTCGTCGGAGCAGCCCAGCCCGGTGAAGGCGCCGTGTGCGGCCGCCAGCTGGTAGGTGGCCAGCTGCGGGTTGGCGGCGGCGGCATCCTTGCTGATGGGGGTCTTGCTGCTCTTGACGTCGACCACGACGGGGCGGCCGTCGTGGTCGCGTTCCAGCCGGTCGACCCGGCCGCGCAGCACCACCTCGGGGTCCCCGGGCAGTGCCACCTCGACGGCGTGTTCGAGTGCCACCTGGGTGAGCTCGCCACGGGTGCCGGCCAGCCAGCCCCGGAACGCCTCGACCATCTCCCGCACCCGCTGCTGCTCGCTGCGGGAGAACCACGGCGCCCCGGCGTCCACGCCTGCCCAGGCGTCGCGCAGCGCCTCCTCGAGCTGCGCGTCGGTGGCGCCGGCCGCGGCGGCCTGCACCAGCCCGTGCACCAGCGACCCGGTGACGGCGGGCAGCTCGCGCGGATCGTCACCACCGTGGCGGGTCAGCAGCCACCGCAGCGGGCAGGTCGCGAGCAGCTCGACCACCGAGGGCGACACCCCGACAACCTCTCCGGCCGCGCGCAACGGGGCCTCGGTGGACACCGCAGCCAGCCCGTACCAGGAGTCGGGGTGCGCGCCCGGGACCCGCGCATCCGCCAGCCGGGCCAGCCCGACAGCGGCTCGCTCGCGGACGGCGGCGTCGCGGCCGGGGTCGCACACGGCGCGGCGCAGCTCGGCAACCAGCTCGGGCAGGCTCAGCGCCCGGCCGGGCTCGGCGACCGGGCGAGCGAGGGTGTCGGCGTCGGTGCCCTCGAGCTCGTCGAGGAACCGGGAGGGCTGCTCGTCGTCCCCGCGAACCGCGCTGACCAGCAACGTCCGGCGTGCCCTCGACGCGGCCAGCAACAGCAGCCGGCGCTCCTCGGCCAGGGCCGGAGCGGTGCGCGAGACGGCGTGCGCCGCATCGACGCCGTCGACCGCGTCGATGAGGTGCTCGACGCCGAGCAACGAACCGCGCAGCCGCAGGTCCGGCCAGCTGCCCTCCTGCACGCCGGGCACGGCCACCACGGTCCACTCCCGCCCGGTCGCGGCGTGCGCGGTGAGCACCGCGACGGCCTCGCCCTGCGGTGACCGCGGGGCGAGCGTGTCCCCGGCGATCTGCTGGTCGGCCACGTACTCGCAGAATCCGAGCACCCCGGCAGCACCGCCGTCCGCGCCCGGCAACCGGTCGGCGTAGCGAGCGGCGGCGTCGAAGACCGCGACCACGGCGTCGAGATCCCGGTCGGCTTGTGCCCCCGCCGGACCGCCCCACGCCGCGGCCTCGGCCCACCGGTCGGCCAACCCGGTCTGTTTCCACACCCGCCAGAGCACCTCTTCCGCGGGCCGGCCCTCCCCTGCCGCAGCCGCCGCGATGGACAGCAGCGCGGCCACCCGCCGGGCGGGAGCGGCGGCGCGCTCGTCCAGTGCGGTGAGGGGGTCGCGCTCGCGCAGCGCTTCGGCGAGCAGTGCCCCGCTGGGACGGTCCCCGCCGGTGGCGAGCTCGAGGCGGCGCAGCTCCCGGCGCAGCCGGCGCAGCGCGGACGCGCGCGGCGCGGCGACCGCGACGGTGTCCTGCACGACAGGCTTGCCCGCCTCGGCGCGCGCGACGTGGACGAGCGCGCTCTCCGTCCGCACCAGCAGCGCGAGGACCGCGGCGACCAG
>WHSY01000359.1 GCA_009379815.1 Pseudonocardiaceae bacterium | reverse complement strand
GGTGGCGAGCTGCGGCTCAGGCCTGCGCCCGATCACGGGACCACCTTCGCCTTCCATTTCCCCGCGGTCCGCGAACCCGTGGTGACGCCCAGCGGATGACCGGCCGGCCACGGATCCTGATCTGCGACGACGAGGCGCAGATCCTGCGGGCCTTGCGCGTCATCCTTGGCGACGCTGGTTTCGAGGTGGTCCCCGCGAACACCGTCAAGGAAGCATTGGATGTCGTCGCCGTGCGACCGCCCGAGGCGGCGATCATCGACCTGGTGCTCCCGGACGGCGATGGCGTCGACGTCTGTCGCTCGATCCGGGAGTGGAGCGAGATGCCGCTGTTGGTGCTCTCGGCGGTCGGCGACGAGCGCGACAAGGTACGCGCGCTCGACGCGGGCGCCGACGACTACGTGACCAAGCCGTTCGGCATGGATGAGCTTTTTGCCAGGATGCGCGCTGCACTTCGCCATCAATTTCAGGCGCACGGTGCATGGCCGGTCTTCCAGATCGGCGACTTGAGCGTCGACCTCGTGCACAGGCTCATCAAGTTGCGCGACGCCGAGGTGCGTCTGTCGCCGAAGGAGTACGATCTTCTGACCCTGCTCGTGCAGCACGCGGGCATCTTCGCATCCATCAATCATCTGCGCGGAATCGCGATTGATATGCGCGTCCCGTTGTTTCTGATGGTGGGCTTATTGAGCCGCGACGGTCAACAGCTACCCCGGATGCACGATGGATC
>WHSY01000358.1:341-728 GCA_009379815.1 Pseudonocardiaceae bacterium | reverse complement strand
CCGTGCCTGCCGTGCTCCTTGGCGACCGTGCGGGCGAGCGCGATGAGCCCCGCCTTCGTCGTGCCGTAAACGCCTTGCCTGATCTCGCCGAACGCGGCGTCACTCGAGATGAACACCAGCGAACCCGTGCCCGCGTCCCGCATCGCCGCGATCGCGGCCTGAGTGCAGTCGATGGCGGCAAAGAGGTTGACGTCGATCATCGTCTGCCAGTCGTCCCTGCTGGTGTCCTCGGCGATGAATCCGGGAATGCTCACTCCCGCGTTGTTCACCAGGACGTCGATGCCGCCCCAGTAGTCCACGAGCGAGGCGACCGCGCGACGGCCAGCACCAACCTCAGCGAGATCGATCCGCACCACCTCGGCGGCGGCCGCGCCCCGCTCGAGCGCC
>WHSY01000358.1:0-331 GCA_009379815.1 Pseudonocardiaceae bacterium | reverse complement strand
GAAGCCGTGCACGATGCCGCGGCCGATGTTCGACGCGCCGCCGGTGACCAGCACCCGGGCGTCCTTGAGTCCGAGGTCCATTCCGTTTCTCCCGATTCGCCGTGTGCGGGCGCGGCATCGCGCCAGGGTGTAGTTGACAGCCCGAGTCTAACTATTTTATGTTCAATTCGAAAACAGAAAGGATGGGATACCGCGGTGAGGATTTTCAACGGCATCGCAGAGCTGAAGGCCGCCGAGGGTGCGGAGCTTGGCACCAGCGACTGGCTCGTCGTCGACCAGCAGCGGATCAACCTCTTCGCCGACGCGACCGGCGATCATCAGTGGATCCACG
>WHSY01000357.1 GCA_009379815.1 Pseudonocardiaceae bacterium | reverse complement strand
CGGCCGACCGTGATCGCCGCGCGGTCCAGCTGGCCCTCACCGATGCCGGCCACGTGGCCATCACCAGCGCGTTCGCCGCGCACAACGAGCGCGAACAGGCCTGGGCCTCGACGCTGAGCCGCAGCGAGCAGGGCGCGCTCATCGGCCTGCTGGAAAAGCTGGTCACCGGACCGGTGGCCGCCGAGGCCAAGCGACGGTTCTGACCGATATCGGTGGCCGAAGCCGGATGAACCTGGCAGCATTCTCATCGTGAGTATCACCTCCGGCTTCGGTTGAATCTGAGCCCAACCGCGCACGGCACGCGCTCTCGGGCGGCGTGCCGTGGTTTTCGCGGCGCTCGAAGACCTCGTGCCGCTGTACCCGGTGTACGCGCTGCTGTTCGCCGACACGGGGTTGTCCGGCGGGCAGATCGGCTCGCTGCTGGTCATCTGGTCGTTCGTCAGCATGGTCGCGGAGGTGCCCTCGGGCGCGCTGGCCGACCGGATCAGCCGCCGTCACCTGTTGATGGCCTCCGGCGCGATCCGGGGTGCGGGATTCGCGCTGTGGGTGGTGTTTCCCAGCTACCCGGCGTTCGTGCTCGGTTTCGTGTTGTGGGGCGCGGCCGGCGCACTGACCTCAGGAACGCTGGAAGCCCTGATCTACGACACGCTCACCGAGTTCGGCGCGCCGGACCGGTACGCGTCGGTCCGGGCCAGGGTGGGTGCCGCGCAGCTGCTGGCCGAACTGGCCT
>WHSY01000356.1 GCA_009379815.1 Pseudonocardiaceae bacterium | reverse complement strand
CGGGGACCAGGGCGAACATCGACGAGTTCACCGAGACCACGGCGTCCTCGGTGGAGGTGATCGGGGGTGCGCAGCGGGGGAAGGCAATCATCATCCTCAACCCGGTCGAGCCGCCGCTGATGATGCGCAACTCGATCTTCTGCGCGATCCCCGAGGGGGCAGGAGAGCCGGGTCCGCTGCAGGACAAGATCCTTGACTCGATCCACGCGATGGTGCGCACCGTCCAGGAGTACGTCCGCGGCTATCACCTGCGAGCCGACCCCCAGTTCGACCCGGCCCAGCCGGCCTGGGGTGGTCACGCGCGGGTTTTCGTTCCGGTCGAGGTCAAGGGCGGCGGTGACTACCTGCCCGACTACGCCGGGAACCTCGACATCATCACCGCGGCGGCGGCGCGGGTCGGGGACATGATGCTCGCCCACCGGCTCGGCATCGAGACGTCGTGGAAGTCCACTTCGGACCTCGGTGAGCAGCCGGCGGCCTCCGGGTCGTCGTTCAACTACGGCTTCTCCCACACCGACGAGCTCACGCTGATCTCGGCCGCGGCCGAGGAGGTCCGGCAGGCCAAGATCGCGGTCCTGCTGGTGCCCGGTATCGGCACGATGGAGGAACTGCGCAAGGCCCATGACGCGGGTGCGTCGCTGGTACGGATCGCCACCCACTGCACCGAGGCCGACGTGTCGATCCAGCATTTCCAGCTCGCCCGCGATCTCGGCATGGAGACCGTCGGCTTT
>WHSY01000355.1 GCA_009379815.1 Pseudonocardiaceae bacterium | reverse complement strand
CTCGCCTCCCGGCTCGCCGACTACCTGCCCCGCCAGCGCTGGTTCGGAGCGAAGGACAGAGCCATCGAGCTCGTCCGGGTGGTGGCCACGGAGACCCTGCGGGAGGACTGGCCGGCGCTGCTGCGGGCCGAGGTCGACGTCGAGGTCGAGGCCGGCGGCACCGGTTCCCGCTACCAGTTGATGATCGGGTTGCGGCCCTCGGGCGAGGTGTGCGAGTTCCTCACCGGCCGGGAGCACGCGGTCCTCGGGGAGTTCGAGACGGACCGGGGCCACGCCATGGCCTACGACGCCGTCTTCGACCCGGAGCTCGCTCTGGCCATCCTGCGGAGGATCGCCCCGGACCACGAGGCCGAGCACGTGCGGACCATCGGCACCGAGCAGTCGAACACCTCGCTGGTCTATGACGACGCCGTCATCCTCAAGCTGTTCCGCCGCCTGTCGGACGGTCCCAACCCGGACGTCGAGGTGACCGAGGCGCTCTACAAGGTCGGCTTCGACCACGTGGCCGAGCCCCTGGCGTCGTGGCGGGAGGGGGACCGCGACCTCGCCTTCCTCCAGCGCTTCCTGTCCGGGGCCATGGAGGGCTGGGCCATGGCCGTCACCTCGCTGCGGGAGCTGTACGGGGAGCCGCCCGATACCGGTGCGAACCCAGCCGAGTCCGGAGGCGACTTCGGCTCGGAGGCGCAGCGGCTCGGTCTGATCACCGCCAAGCTGCACGTGGCCATGGGCGAAG
>WHSY01000354.1:383-734 GCA_009379815.1 Pseudonocardiaceae bacterium | reverse complement strand
GGCGAAGGTCTGGATCGACCCGGGGACTGGTGTGGATGAGGCGAAGGCTCGCGAGATCGTGGCGGCCACCGGGTTCCCGGCCGGGGTGGCCGATGAGGCGGTCGGTGTGGTGCTGCAGCTGTGGGATGTGTTCGTGGAGGAGGATGCATCGCTGGTGGAGGTGAACCCGTTGGTGCGGCTGGGTGATGGGCGTCTGGAGGCGCTGGACGGGAAGGTGACGTTGGATGACAACGCCGACTTTCGTCACGCCGATCACGCGCAGTTCGCAGACGCGGCCGCGGGCGACCCGTTGGAGGAGCAGGCCGCGGCGAAGGGGTTGAACTATGTGAAGCTGGACGGGCAGGTGGGCAT
>WHSY01000354.1:0-373 GCA_009379815.1 Pseudonocardiaceae bacterium | reverse complement strand
ATCGGCAATGGTGCGGGGCTGGTGATGTCGACGTTGGACGTGGTGGCCTATGCCGGTGCGAGGCATCCGAAGCCGGACGGCGCGGGTGTGAAGCCGGCGAACTTCCTCGACATCGGGGGCGGTGCGTCGGCGGAGGTGATGGCCAACGGTTTGCACATCATCCTCGGCGACCCGCAGGTGCGGAGCGTATTCGTGAACGTGTTCGGGGGGATCACCGCATGCGACGCGGTCGCGAACGGGATCGTGGCCGCGCTGGGGCTACTGGGGGAGGAGGCGAACCTGCCGTTGGTGGTGCGCCTGGACGGTAACAACGTCGCCGAGGGGCGTCGGATCCTGGAAGAGGCGGACCACCCGCTGGTGAGCATGGTCGACA
>WHSY01000353.1 GCA_009379815.1 Pseudonocardiaceae bacterium | reverse complement strand
GGTTACGGCGCCGGCGCGGACGCTGCTCGCCGTCCCGCCGGGCGTCGCCACCCTGACGGCCATCCGACCGGTCGGCACTCCGAGCCCCGTCACCGGAGCGATCGCTAGCGGCACGGCCGATGGTGCGTTCGGAGCTGGGACGTCCGCCGCCGGAGCGTTCACCGGCCTGGCGACCGGACCTGCGTCCCCGACCGCGCGGCTGGCCATTCCGCGAACCGTCGCGCGACCGGGATCCGTCCTGGCGCCTCGCGCTCTTCCCGGTTTCGCCGAGGTCTTCGACCTGCTCGGCATCGAGGCCGGCCCGGGTGCGCTGGTCGCGGGGGAGGCGACCCTTGGTTCCGGCCGGAATGCCCAGGTCGGAGAAGAAGTGCTCGCTGCTGGAGTAGGTCTCGGCCGGGTCTGGATACGGCAGACCGAGCTCCTGGTTGATCATCCGCCAGCGGGCGAGATCATCCCAGTCGACGAACGTGATCGCGACACCGGAGGCGCCGGCGCGTCCGGTCCGGCCGATCCGATGCAGGTAGCTCTTCTCGTCCTCGGGGCAGCCCATGTTGACCACGTGGGTGACGCCTTCGACGTCGATGCCACGGGCCGCCACGTCGGTGGCCACCAGCACGTCGACCTTGTGGTTGCGGAACGCCCGGAGCGCTCGCTCGCGGGCGCCCTGGCCCAGGTCACCGTGGACGGCCGCGGAGGCGAACCCCCGCTGGTCAAGCTCGTCGGCCAGCCGCTGGG
>WHSY01000352.1 GCA_009379815.1 Pseudonocardiaceae bacterium | reverse complement strand
TCCACGGGCTGCCCTCGCCGACTTCGTCGATGACGCCGGCCGCGTCCATGCCGGGCACGTGAGGCGGTTGCCTGCCCTGGGTCTGTTGTGCGCCGGCGCGCAAGAGGGTGTCCGTCGGGTTGACGGCCGCAGCATGCACTCGGAGCCGGGCTTGTCCGGGCCCGGCATGCGGCTCGGGGACGTCGTGGGCGGTGAGGGCGCGAGGCCCTCCGAACTCGGTTACTCCGATGACCTTCATGCCCGCGACAACCCGGTGTCCGGGGTGCGCATTCCGCGAGGTCGGTGCGCGCGCCGAGCCCACCCGGGATCGGAAGCCGCCGGTCCCGCATCATCGTGTCCGTTCTGTTGTGCCAGTGATCCAGGTATCGGCGACCAGAATTTGTGGTACACGCACAATTGATACGGTCCGGGAACTCCGCAACAATACGTGGCACCGATTCCACCATGTCCCCGGGTCCGGTCTCGTACCGTGACTTCCAGTTACGTTGAGTGTCCGCGAGGGACAGGCTGCGCCATTCACCGATAGAAGGTCGTGAGACCATGGCCGGACGCCACATGAGCGACATCGCGGGCAAGCTCTTTCCCAGTTCGTTCGTGGGATCTTACCCGCGGCCGACCTGGTTTACCGACAACCTGGGCGGTCGCGACATCCTGCAGGCGTTCCGCGACGAGGACTTCGCCCCAATGCCACGTAGGCTAAGTGGATCATGCTGCTGACCTGGGTTTCAGCCCGCG
>WHSY01000351.1 GCA_009379815.1 Pseudonocardiaceae bacterium | reverse complement strand
TAGGAGCGGGTTCCGGCTCCGGTGCGGGCTGGGGGGTGGGAGCGGGCTCGGCGGGTGACGGTGACGGCTCCGGCGTCGGGGGCGGGGGCGGGGGCGGGGGCGGGGGCGGTGCCGTCGCGGGAGTCGGCTCGCCCACCACCGTCACGGTGCCGTCGGCGCCGACCACCAGGTGGGCGGGTTCACCGGCGGGCACCATACCCAGCTCCCGGGCGCGCCGCGCCAACTGGGGTGCGGTCTCGAGAGTGGCCACCCGCCTGCTGAGCTGCTCGGAGAGCTCGGACAGGTCGCGGGCCTCGGTCTGGGCCTCCTGCAGTCGGTAGGAACCTGCCGCGGCCGCGGTGGACAGCCACAACGTGGCGACGAGCCCGGTGGTCAGCAACATCATCACCAGGACGACGAACCGGATGCGGCCACCGGCCGCCTCCGGCTCCGGGCCCAGCGCGAGCCAGCGATCGGTGCGTTGCGCCCGGCGCGCGTACGCCCGCCGCGCAGCCGCCGAGTGAGCCCGCCCGGAACCCGAGCGGGGCCGCGGCGCCGCGCTGCGTGCCGGTGCTGCATCCCGTGCCGGAGCCGGGCTGCGTGCCGGAGCCGGGCTGCGTGCCGGTGCTGTCACGACCTCACCTCCGAGCCGTGCGGGGGCTGCGGCGATCCGGTCCGGGTGCGATGCGCTCGGCGGCGCGAAGCCGCACCGAGGCGGCTCTCGGGTTGCTTTCGATCTCGTCCGGCGTCGCCTGCTCGG
>WHSY01000350.1 GCA_009379815.1 Pseudonocardiaceae bacterium | reverse complement strand
CCGAGTCGATTCTTCGTCGGTGTAGACGGGCTCTGCGGCGGCAAGCCCCGCCAACAGCCCCTCGGTGTAGGTGTGTCCCATCGTCTGCCCCTTGTCATCAGAACCAACGTGCGGTACAACGTACGATAGACGCAGAGAGCGACGATGGCAAGGGGGAAACTGACATGGACGCGACCGAAGCTCGATACCGCCGCATGGCCAGACTGCAAGGACTCACGCTGCGCAAATCGAAAAGGGTGGACCCCAACGCACTCGACTACGGGGCGTGGTGGGTGCTGACCGCCGACCGCTCACAAGTCGTCTACGGCGGCACCCACGGCGTCACGTTCGAGGACGTCCTCGACTGGTTGGCCTCACCCCGCGACCAACGCGACTACGACAGCGTGTAGTCGACAGGTGGACCGGGTTTCACCCGTCGGATACGCTCACGGTGCAATTCGGGGGCACGTCGCCCCTCACCATGGCAAAAAGAAGAGCCCCCCGGCTTGGCGACCGGGGGGCATCTAAGACGTGCTCACCTGACCATCGCTAAAGGGAAAGGCTCGACGTGCATCACGATACCCCACCGCAGGACACGGGCGCAAGCGGCCGTGAGCTCCACGAGGCGCACCTGCGTCGTGACCTCCACCTTCGGCGGACGGCGCGAGAGGTTCTCTCGGCGGCCCTCTGCCACGCACCCGACGCGTACGGCATGTACGCCGCAATCCGCAACGACACCAAGGGGATGACCCCCGCAGAGGCG
>WHSY01000034.1 GCA_009379815.1 Pseudonocardiaceae bacterium | reverse complement strand
GTTGTAGAGCGCGAGCGAGTCACCGATGACCAGGATGGCGGCGTTCTCGGTGGTGCCCGCGAGGCTGGCGGCCAGCATGTTGGGCGACGGCGTCATGGCGAACGGTGTCTGGTGGTGCTCGTTGACCGCGAGCCCGTCGAAGCCGTCGCGGTCGGCCTGCTGCATCAGCCGGATGAACATGCGGTAGTTCTCGCCCACGCGCCGTGAGTCGGCCAGCTCGATCGGACTGTCCACCCACGAGCCCTGGCCGGGCGCCGGGAAGTCGGCGGGCAGGTCGTCGTAGGTGACTTCCGCGAACCAGTGGAACTTCACCGCTGCACCTTCCTTCTCACCGTCCGGTCGAAGCCACTCTCGGACGCCGGTACGGGTCCGGGCAACGGGATGCCGCCCACGCCGGTGCGCGATCCCGTGGACAGCCGCACATCCAGATCCGCCTCGCGCGCCTCACCGGTCGCCGCGAGGGCCCCCTCAGCTGCGACTGCCGATCTCGTGTCGCCGCGAAGCGCCCCTGTACTGCATCGAAAGCAGCGAAGGGGCCCTTCGGGGCGGTTACGGGAACGGTTGGGGCCAGGCGTGGAGTCCTGTCCATCACATCGTGCCCGGCGTGGGCATCCGTCCGTTCCGCAGACCTCTCCCGCTCACCAGACTCGGGCCCGACCGCTGCACAATTCGCCGCACCCGCGAGGAGACCGATGCCGACGCTGGAGATCCCGAACATCGGTACGTTCGAGATCGCGCTGTGGACGCGGGGCAGCGGGGCGCCCCTGCTGTTCCTGCACGGCTACGAGCGCCACCCCGGAGCCGCCGGCTTCCTCGAGCGGCTGGCCCACAACCGGCGGGTGCTGGCTCCCGAGCAGCCCGGATACGGCTCGTCCACCGGCGCGGAGCACCTCCGCGACGTGCTCGACGTGGCGCTCTACCACCGTGCGCTGATCAGGTCGTGGGGTATCGACCAGCTCGACGTGGTGGGCCACTCGCTCGGCGGCATGTTCGCCGCGGAGCTCGCCGCGATCTCCCCCCAGCTGGTGCGCCGGCTCGTCCTGGTCGACGCGTACGGCGTGTGGCTCGACGACGAGCCCACGCCGGACCCGTTCGGGCCGGCAGACCGGGTCACGGCGGCCAAGTGGCACGCCGGTCCGCCCGAGACCGAACCGACGAACTTCGTGCCGGACCCGGCCGACCCGCAGGCCGCGATGCTGTTCTCGGCGCAGAACCTCGGGTCGGCCACGAGGTTCATGTGGCCCATCGCCGACCGCGGGGTTGCGCCGCCGGCTGCCGCATGTACAGGCCCCGGCGCTGGTGGTGCACGGCACCTCCGACGGCCTGCTCCCGGTGTCCTACGCCCAGGAGTTCGTGCGGCTGATCCCCGACGCCGAACTCGCGCTCATCGAGCGGGCCGGGCACTACCCGATGGTCGAGCAGGAGGACGAGTTCGTCTCCGTGGTCGAGAAGTTCCTGGACGCCTGACCCACGGGCACCGCGTCCCGGCGCCGATCCCGTCCGGGGCTCGACGGCGAGACCTCCGTTGTGGGCGCCCGTACGCTGGCTGCGGCAGCAGTGCAACGGCGATTGTGGAAGGTGCTGGCTGGCGTGCTGACCGACGGGGACGCCATGGCGGCGGACCGGGCCATGGCCTCGCTACTGCAGCTGCTCGCGGAGGAGGCGCCCCCCGAGTCGTTCGACCAGCTGTCGGAATCGGTGGCGGCAGGCGGTGCGGACCGCGACCTCGTGCTGGCGCTGGCCCAGGCCGGGCACATCCGGGAGCAGCTGGCGCACCGCAAGCGCCGGGAGAAGGAGACGCACGCGCTCTACGAGACCGCGCGTGACCTCAGCTCGCTGCGCGATGTCGACGGCGTCCTCGAGGCCATCGTGGCCCGGGCACGCCAGCTGCTCGGCACCGACGCCACCTACCTCGCGATGGTCGACCCGAACGCCGGCGACGTCTACATGAGGATCACGCTGGGCACCGTCACCAGGGCCATCGAGTCGGTGCGCCAGAATCCGGGTCAGGGCGTCGGCGGACGGATCGTGCAGACCGGGCGGCCGTATGCGACGTCGAACTACCTAGCAGATCTCAGCCTCGACCGCAACCCCGACGTCACCGATGCGGTGATCGAGGACGGCATCGTGGGTATCGCCGGTGTCCCGCTGCGCGTCGGGGAGGACGTGATCGGCGTGCTGTTCGGCGCGAACCGCTACGAGCGAGCCTTCGAGCCCGCCGAGGTGGCGTTGCTGTCCTCGCTGGCCGACCACGCCTCGATCCTGATCGAGAACGCGCGGCTGTTCGCCCGCGCCGAGGCGACCGCCCAGCAGCTGACCGAGGCCAACGACCAGCTGTCCGTGCACGGCCAGGCCCTCGAGCGCGGCATCTCGGCGCACGAACAGCTGATGCCGATGGCGCTGCGACGTGCAGACCTGCCCGAGCTGCCCGAGGCGGTGGCCGGGATGCTCGACGGCGCGGTGTCCGCTCTCGACGAGAACGGCCAGGTGCTGGCCACGGCCGCGGCGCCCGGCAGCGAGGACCTGCTCGAGCCGCTGCCGGGAGCGGGCCGGCGTCTCGGCACCCCCGGGCCGCATGCACGGCCCGGCACGGCGCGGCGGCTCGAACCGCTCGCCGGGGACGCCCCCGAGGTCTGGGCGGTACCGGTGCAGGCAGGCTCGGACACGTTCGGCCACCTGCTCCTCGCCGGTCACGCCGCACTGCTCGAGGCCGACGTACGGATCCTCGAGCGTGCGGCACAGACCGCGGCGCTGCTGCTGCTGATGGAGCGCCAGGTCTCGACGGCCGAGCAGCAGGTGCGCGGCGAACTCATCCACGACCTGCTGGCCGAACGCGAGCCCGATTGGACGTCGATCCAGCGGCGGACCAAACGGTCCGTGGCGATCGACTTCACCGTGCCGCACACGGTGCTCGTGCTGTCCGGGACCGGGGTGACCCGGCGTCGCCTGCTGCGCGCTGCCGCGGACTACGCGGCACCGCGCCACGGCCTGGCCACCGAGCACGCCGCACACGTCGTGCTGCTGCTGCCCGGGATCGACGCGGACGACGCGGCCCGCACCGTCCCCCCACACCTCAACCGGATGATCGGAGCGCAGGTCACCGCCGGTGTGGCCGGCCCCGGCACGTCAGCGGCCGCCGTGCGGGCGCTGCACCGCGACGCGGAACGCTGCCACCGCCTGCTGCTCGCGCTGGGCCGTGCCGGGCAGGGCGCGTGCCGGGAGGACCTGGGTGTGCTGGGGCTGGTGCTGGACGGCACCTCCCGCGGCCAGGTGCAGCGACTGATCGCCGACACCATCGGGGAGATACTGCGCTACGACGCGCAACACGGCTCGCTGCTCCGGGAGACTCTCGACGGCTATTTCGCCGCGGGCCAGAACCCGCGGCGTGCCGCGCATGCCCTGCAGGTGCACCCGAACACCGTCTACCAGCGCCTGGAGCGCGTCGATCAAGTGCTCGGCCACAAGCGCTGGCGGGAACCGCAGGGCGCCCTGACCATGCAGACGGCGCTGCAGCTGCACCGCGTCCTCGACCATATCCAGGTCGAGGATCTCGGGGCCCCGTGAATCCGCGCGGCGCGGCTGCGGCTCGGGACCTGCTGGCGCGGCTGATACACGCGCTCGCCGAAGGGGCCCCGGCCGGGGAGCTGGACGCACTCGCGGCCGGCTGCCCGGAACAGGAGATGGTGCTGCAGGCGGTCGAGCACGGCTGGCGCATCCGCGACATGCTGGAGCGCCGCGAGCGTCGCGAGCAGGAGGCGCAGGCCCTCTACGAGACCGCGCGCGACCTCACCTCGCTGCGCGACGTCGACGAGGTGCTGCACGCCATCGTGGACCGCGTGCGCCAGCTGCTGGGCTGCGACTCCACCTATATCGCGTTGATCGACGAGGAGACCGGCGATGCGTACATGCGCGTCACTTCGGGCGCGGTGACCCCCGGCATCCAGTTCGTCCGGCAGAGCCCGGGGTGGGGTGTCGGCGGCCGCGTGATCAAGACCGGGCAGCCCTTCGCCACCGCGAACTACCTCGCCGACCCGCGGATCCGCCGCGATCCGTCGGTCGCGGTGGCGGTCGGTGAGGACGGGATCGTCAGCATCGCGGGTGTGCCGATGAAGCTCGGTCACCGCGTCGTCGGCGCGCTGTTCGCCGCCGACCGTCACGAGCGCACCTTCGAGCAGTCCGAGATCGCGCTGCTGTCCTCGCTGGCCGACCACGCCTCGGTCGTCATCGAGAACGCCCGGCTGTTCGCCCGGATCCGCGCCACGACGCACGACCTGCGGGAGGCCAACCGGCGGCTGTCGGCCCAGCGTCAGGCGCTGGAGCGCGCGAGCGCCGCGCACGAGCAGCTCATGCCGCTCGCCCTGACCCAGGTCGACCTCGACGAGTTCGCCCGGACGCTGGCTCGGATCCTCGGCGGGACGGTTGCCCTCGTGGGCGGGGCGTCGCTCGTGCTGGCGTCGGCGAGCACGCCGCATGACGGCGTCGCCCTCGAGACGCTGCTGCTGCTCGATCCCGCCCGCAGCGGCGATACCGCGACGGCGCCCGCCGCGTCCGGTACCGCCGTGCTGCCCGTGCGGGCCGGGTCGGAGACGTTCGGGCACCTGTTGTTCGCCCGCGGCGCCCCGATCACCGAGACCGATGCCCGGACCCTGGAGCGCGCGGCGCAGACCGCGGCGCTGCTGCTGCTCATGCAGCGCCAGACGTCGATCGTCGAGGATGAGTTGCGGGGCGAGCTCGTCGAGGACCTGCTCGCCGAGCGGATACCGGACTGGGAGGCGTTGCGGCGGCGCGCCGAGCGGTTCGGGGTCCTCGATCCCGACGTGCCGCACACCGCCGTGGTTCTCTCCGCCGCCGGGGTGCCGCGCCGGCAGCTGCGGCAGGCTGCCGTCGAGCTCGCCGCCCGGCACGACGGGCTGGCGAGCGAGCACGCCGGGCAGGTCGTGCTCCTGCTGCCCGGGATCGACGCGGGCGACGCGGCCCGCACCGTCCCGGCGCAGCTGCGCCGGGCGATCGGCGTGCCGGTGACCGCCGGAACGGCCGGCCCGGCGGTCACGGCGCCGGCCATCCGGGAGCTGCACCGCGGGGCGGCACGCTGTCACCAGCTGCTGCTGGGCCTGGGCCGGGAGGGCGAGGGGGCCAGCCTCGAGGAGCTGGGCGTCGTCGGCCTCGTGCTGGAGCAGACGACCCCCGAGCAGGTGCACCGGCTGGTCGCCCGTGCGCTCGGGCCGCTGCTGGACTACGACGCCGGGCACTCGGCGCCGCTGCTCGCCACGCTCGAGTGCTACTTCGCGTGCGGGCAGAGCCCACCGGCCGTGGCCCGGGAGCTACGGGTCCACGTCAACACCGTCTACCAGCGGCTGGACCGGATCGACCACGTGCTGGGCGGCCGGGACTGGCGACAGCCGCAGGGGGCCTTCGACATGCAGCTCGCGTTGCAGTTCCATCGCCTGCTCACCGGGGGTCCGGCCGCTCCCTGATCCGGCGCGCTCATGGTGATGGTCAGGTTCGGCCGGCGGATCCGACCGGCTCGGGGCGCACCGGGGGCTCAGCAGTGAAGTGCTCGAACATCCGGCTGCGCTGCGGCTTCGTGAGCAGCGAGACGACGATGAGCGCCAGGTAGGATGCGGCGACCCCGATGGCGGCGATGTTCCACGGCGAGAACACCGGAGCGTCGGCGAAGACGGTCTGGTTGAGCATCGCCAGCACGCCGCCGATGGCGATGCCGACGACCAGCGCGGCTACCGCGCCCTGTGAGGTGGCCCGCTTCCAACGCACCCCCAGGTACAGCACCGGGCCGAGCATCGCGGCCAGCGCGCCCCACGCCACCGCCATCAGCGAGAGGACGAACTCGGGCGGATTGAGCGCGATGAACCCGGCGATCACCATCATCACCAGCGACGCGGCACGGCTCCAGAACATCTCCTGCCGGTCGGTCAGCCCGACGCCCATCCCGTTCTTCGTGATGTCGCGTACCAGGGCCGCCCCGGACAGCACCATGAACGAGTCGGTCGTCGACATCACCGCAGCCAGCACCGCCGCGACCATGATGCCGACGAGGAACGGGGAGAAGGCCTCGAGCAGCAATGTCGGCAGCACGGCGTCGGCCTCGTCGACCGCCGGTACCGACCCCTGCTCGGCCTGCACCCGGTAGGCCATCCCCACCCAGGTCGCGGCGACCGCGAACAGGTACAGGAAGCAGGAGATCAACGGGATCCAGCGGATGACCTCGAGGTTCTTGATGGTCAGGAACTTCGTGCTGATGTGCGGGACGCCGGCGTAGGCGAGCAAGCCGACGAAGAACGCGTACACGAGCACGTTCTGCCACACGAAGGCGCCGCTGGCGTGCCACGGGGCGACGAGCTCCGGATCGATCGACGCCAGCCGCTGGTTCAACTCGCTCAATCCACCGACCTCGCTGACCATGTAGACCGCCATGGCCACGACGAAGACGCTGAGCACGAGCAGCTGGAAGAAGTTCGTCCACATCGCGGCCAGAATGCCGCCCCCGATGCAGTAGATGACCACGATCGCGCCGCCGACGAACAACGACAGCCCCTGGCTCCACCCGAAGATCGTCGTTCCCACGTACGCCATCGCGACGAACTGCACCACCAGGTAGATCAGGCACCCCAGGACGACGGCCAGCCCGGAGAGGATTCGCACACTCCTGCTGTTGTCGTACCGCAGGGCGAGTACGTCCGGGAGGGTGTACACGGGGTGTTTCTTGGCCAGCACGGTCATCGGTTTGGCCAGCAGGAAGTAGGCCAACGTGAGCCCGAGGAAGCTCAGGCCCATCGTCATGACGTACAGCGCGTACCCGGTGCCGTAGCCCGACCCCGCGTTGCCGAGGATCCCCGCACCGCTGACGATCGCCCCGACGATCCCGAACGAGACGACCCAGCGGCCCAAGCCGTCACCGGCGACCAGGTAGTCGCGCATCGACTTGACCCGCCTCGCCGACCACAGGCCGATGGCGATCACGATCGCCATGTAGAGGACGACCGCGACGATCGTCCACGGTGACACGACCATGACGCACCTCGATTCGTGGCAGGCAGGAGAAAGTCGAGCGGGTGATCAGGACCGGCGGTGGAAGAGGTCGTCGAGGGTCACCCACTCCTCGCTGTCGGCGGAGAAGCGCATGGCGAACACGATGGACAGCACGACGGCGAGCAGGAAGCCGCCGAACACGAAGAGGGCCGTCACCGTGGGCAGTCCGAACATCGTCGTTTCCCTACTGTCGAGAAGTGCCATGACCCGGGCGTGTGTAGGGCACGACGCCGGGCGCTACGGCGTGACGCGCACGACAGTACGGAGGGTCCTCCGAAGCGGTGAATATGTGAGCGCTCCACATTCGGGCGACCGGAGGTGGACACCCTCCCATGTCGATCCCGCGCTGATGGTCGCCTGGCTCGTCGCGCTCCACCGCCTCGAGGCGATCAGCCCTGCACGGCGCCGGGGTCCATCCAGAGGATCTCCCAGATGTGACCGTCCGGGTCCTCGAAGGCGCGCCCGTACATGCCCTCTTCCTGCATCGCGGGGCGCGGCTCCTTACCCCCCGCGCCGACGGCCCGATCCACGAGCGAGTCGACAGCGTCGCGGCTCTGCGCGGACAGGCACAGCAGCGCCTCGGTCGCGGTGTTGGCGTCCACGATCTCCTTGGAGGTGAAGGTCTTGAAGAAGTCGGTGACCAGCAGCATCGCGTAGATACTGTCGCTGAAGACCAGGCACCCGCAGTTGTCGTCGCTGAAGGTCGGGTTGAACGAGTACCCGAGGTCGGTCCAGAAATCCCTCGACCGCTGCAGGTCCTGCACGGGCAGGTTCACGAAGATCATCTGTTCCGTCATGACGTGCCTCCGATGTGGTGGTGCCGGAATGTAGTCACCGAGGTAGACGGGGTGGCCCGGCAGAATTCATCGGTCGCACGACACTGTCGATGGAGCAGGTGATGACGGCCGGCAGCACGGCGCCTACCGTCGAGGACAGGGCGCACATGCGCATCCTCGACATCGCAGGCCGGCCGGCAGCAACCCGCTGACCACGATTCGAGAGGAACCGGCCGTGGCTGATCTGGACGTCCCCGTCCTCGTCGTCGGCGGAGGTGGCTGCGGCCTGTCCGCATCGATCTTCCTGTCCGACCTCGGTGTCGATCACCTGGTGGTGGAGCGGCACTCCGACACGTCGCACTTGCCGAAGGCGCACTACCTCAACCAGCGCACCATGGAGGTGTTCCGCCAGCACGGTGTGGCCGACTCCGTCTACCAGGTCGCCACGCCGATGGAACAGTTCGGCAAGGTCCGGTGGCGTACGTCGTTGGGTGGGCACGGGGCACTCGACGCCCGGACGTTCTACGAGATGGATGCGTTCGGCGGTGGCGCACTGGGTGACACCTATGCGGCCGACAGCCCCTGCCTGTCGAGCAACTACCCGCAGATCCGGCTCGAACCGTTGCTGCGCCGCCACGCCGAGCAGCGCGCTCCCGGCCGGATCCGCTTCGGTCATGAGCTGGTGGAGCTGAGTCAGGACGCCGACGGCATGTTCGCCGTGGTCACCAACCACGACAACGGCGAGGAGCTCACGATCCGGGCGGACTACGTGGTCGGCGCCGACGGTGGCAAGGCCGTCGGGTCGATGCTCGGAGTGCAGCTGCAGGGGCCGACCGGTCTGCTCGACATGGTCAGCACCCACCTCACCGCGGACCTGTCGGAGTACTGGGACGACTCGTGTCTGATCACCTGGTTCGTCAACCCCGAGGGCACCGGGTCTTGGGGCAGCGGGGCGATGGTCCCCATGGGCCCGACCTGGGGCAAGGATTCGGAAGAGTGGGTGCTGCACTTCACCTTCGGGCCCGAGGACCCGGACCGCTTCGACGAGGACGCGATCGGGCCGCGCATCCGGGAGCTGCTCAAACTCCCTGATCTCGACCTGACCATCCACAGGGTCAGCCACTGGATCCTGGAGGGCGTCCTCGCGGACCGCTACCGGGTCGGGCGGGTGTTCCTGGCCGGCGACGCCGCGCACCGGCATCCGCCGACCACCGGACTCGGCCTCAACACCGCCATCCAGGACGCGCACAACCTCGCATGGAAGCTGGCTGCGGTGCTCGATGGCCGGTCGGGGCAGGCACTGCTGGACTCCTACGAGCCTGAGCGGCAGCCGATCGGGATGCGCAACGTCGACTGGGCGATGTTCACCTTCCTCAACCACCTGGTCATCGATGCCGGGATGGGTCTGGTGCCCGGCCAGGGCCCGGAAGCCCACGCCGCGGCCTTCCAGGACTTCTTCGCCGAGAACCCGATGGGTGAGACCCGCCGGGCGCGTGCCGCCGAGGTGATCGAGACGCAGCGCACCGAGTTTCAGGCACACGACCTCGAGATCGGGTTCCGCTATGACGCGGGTGCGCTGGTCCCGGACGGTAGCGAGGCTCCACCGCGGGACCCGATGGGTCGCGTCCACCACCCGACCAGCCGTCCGGGACACCGCCTGCCGCACGCCTGGCTGGAGCGAGACGGTGCACGGATCTCCACCCTCGACCTCACCGGCCGCAGCGCCCGTTTCGCGCTCCTCGCCGGCCCCGGCGGCGAGGCGTGGACCACGGCGGCCGAGCAACTCGCCGACACGCTCGGGATCGCACTCACGGCCGTGCGGATCGGCGACGGTGCTGACTGCGCCGACCCCACCGGCCGGTGGGCGCAGGTGCGCCAGATCGGCGACGACGGCGCGGTACTCGTCCGCCCGGACAACCATGTCGCATGGCGCAGCATCGGTGCCGCAGCCGATCCCGCCGATATCCTGACCCGGGTCTTCGAATCGGTCCTCGGCACCTGACCTGCTGATCCCAGCCATCCCGAAGGAGCACCGAAACATGGGTACTACACCGAGGTTCGCCCACGTCGTGCTGCAGACCAGCAGGCTGCCCGAGATGCGGGACTGGTACTGCACGCTGCTCGACGGCCACGTCGTCTTCGAAGGACACGGCCTGTCGTTCGTCACCTTCGACGAGGAACATCATCGAATCGCGTTCATGTCGCCGCCCGTCGCGCTCGACGCCAAATCCCCGCAGGCGGCGGGTATGCACCACGTCGCGTACACATTCGACTCGCTCGACCAGCTACTCGACCGGTACACCGAGCTGGCAGACAAGGGCATCGAGCCCCACGTGCCGATCCAGCACGGCGTGACCACATCGCTGTACTACCGGGATCCCGACGGCAACTTCGTCGAGCTGCAGGTGGACAATTTCGCCACGCCGGAACAGGCCACCGCCTACATGGCGGGTCCGGAGTACGAGCAGGACCCCGTCGGACCATCCTTCCGCCCCGAGCTGATGCGCGAGGCGCGTCACGCCGGGACCACGGCCGAGGAGCTGACCACGAGGACGTGGGCACTGACCACCAGCCCGGACCTGCCGAACCCGCTGGTGGCGCTGACCAGTTGACGAACACCTCGTCCGAGACCGTGGCCGTGCGCCCGGTCGAGCCGAGGCCCGTCGTCGAGCACGCCCGGGATCGTGTCGTGATTGTGTCTTGACGGGGCCACGCGGAGTACTGAAACGTGCAACCGTAAGTAGCTGCCCGTCGAAGGAATCATCGCCATGACCGTCGTGTCCCTGCTGGTCGTCGGTGTCGTGGCCGGACTCGTGGCCATCGCGATCTCGGTACCGGGCCGTGCTGCGGGAATGCCCCGGGCCCGCCGGGCGCTCGCCGTCGCGGCGGTGGCCACCATCGCGATCGGGCTGTCCGCGGCGGCCGCGGCGGCCGCGCCGGCCGCGCCGGCCGCGCCGAAGGGTGATGTTGTACCGCAGGAGCACACCACGACGGTGCGCTACGGGCCGTTCTTCCTTCCGGCCGCTGACGGTGGTGGCGGGCACGGCGGTCAGATGGTCACCTATGCGGCGCCAACGTTCGACATGCCCTGCCAGGATTGCTACATCACCGGCATCCAGCCCGACATGGTCTATGCCGACGGGTCGGAGGCCAACTACCACACCGGCGCGATGCTGCACCACTTGGTGGTGTTCGACCCCTCCAAGAATGACGTCACCTGCGGCCGCCAGGGTGTGGGATTGGTGACCGGACAGCGAGTGTTCGCCGCGGGCAACGAGCGCACCGGCGCTCACATGCCGCCCGGCTATGGCTATCGCCTCGGCCACATGCCCCTCGGGGCGCTCGCCGAGCTGATGAACATGTCCGCGCAGCCACAGCAGGTCTCCGTGACCCTGCAGGTCAGCTGGGTCGATGCCGCCGACGCCCAGCTCAAGGAGGTCACCCCGGTGTGGCTCGACGTCGACAACTGCGGGGACTCGCAATACACCGTGCCGGAAGGGCGCTCGCACACCACCTGGACCTGGGAGTCGAGTATCGCCGGCGACATCGTCACCGTCGGCGGCCACGTCCACGACCACGGCATCTCGATCACCCTGTCGAATGCCACCCGCGACGAGGAGATCTGCGAGTCGGTGGCGGGCTTCGGAACCGACCCCCGGTATCGAGGCCACATCGAGTCGATGAGTACCTGCGCAGGCGATCCGCTCGCCACCGTCGCCGAGGGCGATGTGCTCTCGATCGACAGCTACTACGACTCACCGCACCGCGACGACTCCGTGATGGGCATCATGCTCGCCTACATCCACCAGCGTTGACCTCGCCCGCACGGTGACGAGCGCACGCGGCGCCGTCATCGAGGCCGGCGAACTTCCGGAACGGCTGCACCACGTCCTCGACACCGCGATCGGGCTGATCCCGCTGGGACGGCCGGGTGAGGTCACCGATGTCGCCGCGGCCGTGGCATTCCTGGCGACGGAGGACGCCGGTTTCACCACCGGTCAGGTGATCAGCGTCAACGGCGCCGGCAGCATGCTCTGAATGCCCGTCGACGCCGAAGCCCGTTGCTTATGGTGATAGTCGTCCTGCTTGGTTGCCCGCGACCCGGCCGCCCGCAGGTAGCGTGGTCCGGGAACGAGAGGACGATCCGTTGATCACTGATGCACCCGGTGACGCTGCTGCCACCCGTCGTGACGAGATCGCCCGTGGTGTGGTGGGCCGGCGCCGCGAGCTGGACCTCGTGCTCGCCGCGGTGTCCGCGGGCCGGGACATCTTGCTGGAGGGGCCACCGGGTACCAGCAAGTCGACGATCCTGCGCGCCATCACCGCGAACTGGGGTGTGCCGTTCGTCCTGGTGGAGGGCAACGCCGAGCTGACGCCCGCCCGGTTGGTCGGGCACCACAACCCGGCGCGGGTGCTGCGCGAGGACTACTCGGCGGAGAACTTCGTACCCGGTCCGCTGGTCGAGGCCATGCAGGACGGCGGATTCCTCTACATCGAGGAGCTCAACCGGGCGCCGGAGGACACGCTGAACACGCTGCTGGCGGCGATGGCCGAGCGCGAGGTCAGCGTGCCGCGGGTCGGGTCGGTCACCGCTGCGCCCACGTTCCGGGTGCTGGCCTCGATGAACCCGTTCGACAACGTCGGGACCGCGCGGATCTCCGACTCGGTCTACGACCGGTGGTGCCGGCTGGCCGTGGGTTACCAGGACGCGGGCGAGGAACGCGACATCGTGACGGTCCGGACCGGGGCCGGCGACCACGTGCTGGTGGCCGACGGGGTGGCGATCACCCGCGCCACCCGCACCCATCCCGAACTCCGGCGGGGCTCCAGCGTCCGGGGCGCGATCGACCTGGTCGCGATCGCGGCCGAGCTCGCGGAGCTGGGGACCTACAGCTCCGGCGACGACGTCGACCGCCCGGCGCTGGTGCTCGACGCCGCGCTGCTCGCGCTGTCGGCCAGGGTGGGGGTGGACGAGGTCAGCGACGCCACCCCGGAACAGGTGATCACCGAGATCTGGGAGAACCATTTTTTCTCGGTCCCCGGCGGGCAGCGCCGGGGCCGTACCGCCTGAACGTCGACAACGCCGTCTCGCTGCCCACCGCCGACGGCGGTGACAGACGGTCGCTCGCGCCGCTGAGCCGCAAGCCCAAGCAGCTGCACGAGGCCCCCGCGCTCTACCAGAGCGGCAAGGGCTCCCCGCTGGTGGCAGACCAGGGTGACAGCCGAGGCGACGCCGACGCCGACGCCGACGCCCAGGACGCCGGCGGGCAAGGGGTGCTGACCACCGGCGAGGCTGCGAACCTGCGCGACGTCGGCGAGCTGCTGGAGGACCGCGCCCCCGACCGCGAGGTGGCCGCGATGGCCCAGCGCATCGCGCGGCGGCTGTCGATCCGGCGCCGCCCCCGCGAGCACCGGACCGAGCGCGGCGCAGGCAAGCTCGCCTCCGTCCCATACCGGTACCGCTCCGACGACATCGACCTCGACAAGACGATCGAGGTGCTCACCGAACGCCCCGTTCCCGACGACACCGACATCGTCGTCCGTGAGCGCATGCGCTCCCCGCGCGCCGCGGTGCTCATCGTGGACGTGTCCGGGTCGATGCGCGGGGAGAAGGTCCGCATCGCGGCGGCCACGGTCGCCGCATTGTCCGCCGATCTGGGCGGCAACAACACGGCCGACCAGCTGGCGCTGGTGGCGTTCTGGTCCGATGCCGCCCTGCTCCAACCCCTCGAGCGCACCGCTGCCAGCGCGACACTGCTCGACCAGCTGTTGCGCATCCCCGCCCGCGGCCTGACCAATGTCGGATTCGGGCTCACCGTCGGCTACGCCGAGCTCGCCCGCTCCGCCGCCCGCCGGCGCTCAGCGATCCTGCTCACCGACGCCGTGCACAACGCAGGACCCGACCCCCGCACCCTGGCCCGACGGTTCCCGGAGCTGCACGTGCTGCTGCAGACCGACGGCGAGCACGACGCTCCGCTGGCCGCCGACCTCGCCCGCCTCGGCCACGGCAGGATCGCCCCCGTGCATACTCACCGCGACGTCGCCCCGGCACTCAACCGGGTGCTCGCCGGCTGACCGGCAGATCTTGCCCGTCGTGCACAGCCGGGGGTAGGGAAGAATGCGGTGGCAGTCAGCTGGGCCTGTCGTGGACCCAGGTCGGTCGTCGACGAGGAGGAGTGGTTCGTGTTCGTGGAAGTGAGTCCGCACGGCGTCGCCGTGCGAGAGGTCGACGACCTCACCCGCCTGCACCTGCAAGCGCGGGATGTCGACGCGCAGGCCGTCGCGGCAGCACTGCGCGACAGCGGCAGCGGCGAGCTGGTCGATGCCGACACGGCGCTGCTCGAGCTCGACGCCCTGCGGGGCCGGGCGGAGCCCGCGTCGACGCTGACGGACTGGCCGGCGCGCTGGGAGGCCATGATCGGGTACGCCGGCGAGAAGGGCTGGCTGTCGGAGGACGGCCGCTGCGTCCAGGTGCACATCGAGGACACATGAGCAGCCCCCGGCGAGGTCAGATGGCGCTGGTGGCGTTCATGCAGGCGTCGAACGTGTCGGTGTACTCCGGGTCGTGGCGCTACCCGGCTAGCGAACACGGCTTCCTGGACCTGCGCTACTACCAGAAGATCGCGCGGACGTTGGAGGAGGGCACGTTCGACCTGATGTTCTTCGATGACCGCCTGGCGATGCCGGCGATCTACGGGAACTCGGTAGCCGAGGCCGTCCGCTACGGCGCGCGTCCGGTCAAGCTCGATCTGACCGCGGTGCTGGGAGTCGCGGCTGCGGCGACCGACCACCTGGGCCTGGGCGCGACCTACTCCACGACCTACTACCCGCCGTATCACGTGGCGCGCACCTTCGCCACGCTCGACCACCTGTCCGGCGGCCGGGCGGCGTGGAACGTCGTGACGTCGGTCAACGACGCCGAGGCCCGCAACTTCGGGGTCGAGGCGCACCTGGACCACGACGCCCGCTACGACCGGGCGGAGGAGTTCATCCAGGTCGTCTCGCGGTTGTGGGACTCGTGGGAGGACGACGCACTGGTCCTCGACCGCGAGGCCGGGGAGTTCGCCGATCCGTCGAAGGTGCACGAGCTGCACCACAAGGGGCCGTACTTCCAGGTGCGCGGGCCGTTGACGGTGCCGCGTCCGCCGCAGGGCCGCCCGCCGATCATCCAGGCCGGCTCGTCGGGGCGCGGCCGGGATTTCGCGGCCCGGTGGGCGGATCTGATCTTCACCGGTGATCCGAGCCTGCAGGTCGCCCAGGAGCACTACCGCGACCAGAAGGACCGGATCGCCGCGCACGGCCGCGACCCGGACGCGGTGCGGGTGCTGCCGATGGCCTACACGATCGTCGGCGAGACCGAAGCGGCCGCGCGGGAGAAGGAGGATGTCTTCCTCAACCGGCTCGTGCACCCGATGGCGTCGCTGGCGTTGCTGTCGGAGCTGACCAACTACGACTTCTCCGGGCATTCGCTCGACGACCCGGTGACCGACGAGCTGATCGAGTCCGTGTCGGGGGTCCGCGGTCTGGTGCAGGGTGTGCGCCGCCATGTCGGCGACGCGACGCTGACCCTGCGAATGCTGGCCAGCCACCGGGCGACCCTGCTGCAGGGGCCTCGCTTCGTCGGGACCGGACCGCAGGTCGCCGAGCAGATGCAGCAGTGGTTCGACGACGAGGCCTGCGACGGGTTCGTCCTCGCCGCCACCCATCTGCCGGGCACGTTCGAGGAGTTCGTGCGCATGGCCGTGCCCGAACTGCGCCGCCGCGGGGTGTTTCGCAGCGAGTACACCGGCACGACGCTGCGCGAGCACCTCGGCCTGGACCGGCCCGAACCGATGCGGGCACCGTCGGGGTCCGACTCGTGAGCGGCCCGGACCGGTCCGCCATGCTCGCCGGGGTGCGGGTGCTCGACCTGGCCACGCTGGCTGCGGCACCGCTGGCGGCGACCTACCTCGGGGAGTTCGGCGCCGAGGTGATCAAGATCGAGCAGCCGGGTGGTGGCGACCCGATCCGCGGCTGGGGCAACCAGCGCGACGGCGTCGGCCTGATGTGGAAGAGCGTGTCGCGCAACAAGCGCGCGGTCACGCTGGACCTGCGCGAGGCCGAGGGCCAGGAGCTGCTGCGGCGGATGGCCGAGCAGTGCGACGTGGTGGTGGCCAACACGCGGCCGCAGACGCTGCGGAAGTGGGGCCTGGACTACGAGAGCCTCCGCGTGCGCAACGACCGGCTGGTGATGCTGCACATCACCGGGTTCGGGCTGTCCGGGCCGAAGAGCGAACGGCCTGGCTTCGGCACGCTCGGGGAGGCGATGAGCGGCTTCGCCCACCTCACCGGGGAGGCCGACGGGCCGCCGACGCTGCCGGCGTTCATGCTCGCCGACGGGGTGGCCTCGCTCAACGCGGCGTACGCGGTGATGATGGCGTTGTATCACCGCGATGTGCACGGCGCGCCCGGCCAGCTCATCGACATCAACCTGATCGATCCGCTGGCCCGGCTGCTCGAGCAGTCCCTGCTCGGCTACGACCAGCTCGGCATCGTTCCGACCCGGTCAGGAAACCGGTGGGACATCAGCGCGCCGCGCAACACCTACCGCACCTGCGACGGCCGGTGGCTGGCGATGTCCGGCAGCTCCCCGACGGTGGCGCTGCGGGTGTTCACCGCGATCGGGCGGGCAGACCTCGCCGCCGACGTCGACTTCTCCGACCCGCAGCGACGTCTCGCCCGGGCCCGCGAGGTCGACCAGGTCGTCGCCGACTGGGTCGCCACGAAGACCCTCGATGGGGCGATGGCGGTGTTCGAGCGCGAGGGGGTGGCCGCCGCCCCGGTCTACGACGTCACCCAGCTCCTCGCCGACGAGCAGCTGCAGGCCCGCGGGGTCTTCGTGCGGATCCCGGACGCCGACCTCGGGACCATGCAGGTCCAGGCCCCGGTCCCGCGGTTCTCCGACGTCGAGGGCCACGTCGAGCACCTCGGGCCGTCGCTGGGCCAGCACAACGACGAGGTCTACGCCCAGCTGCTGGACCTGACCGCCACCGAGATCGACGGCCTGCGCGCTCGCGGCGTCATCTGACCGCGCGCCACGACCCGCAGGGAGGGATCGACCGTGTCATCGCTGTTGCGGCGATCGGAGCTGGCCACCCCCGCCAGCAACGAGCGGATGTTCGCCAAGGCCGCCGGCTGCGGGGCCGACCTGGTGTTCCTCGATCTCGAGGACGCCGTGGCGCCCGCGGCGAAGGAGGCGGCCCGGGCCAAGGCCGTCACCGCGCTCGTCGATGTCGAGTGGGGGCATACCGCCCGGGCCGTGCGGATCAACGGCGTGGACACCTCGTGGTGCCACGACGACATCATCGAGATCGTCACCGGGGCGCGGGAGCACCTCGACACGATCATCGTGCCCAAGGCCCGCACCGCCCGGGACGTGTGGTGGGTCGACGTGCTGCTGTCCCAGTTGGAGGCCAAACTGGGCCTGTCCGGGCGGATCCGCCTCGAGGTCCTCATCGAGGAGGTCGAGGGCCTGGCCAACGTCGAGCAGATCGCGGTGGCCAGCCCCCGCCTGGACGCCCTGATCTTCGGCGCGGGTGACCTCTCGGTCTCGCAGGGCGCCCGGGTCGACACCAACTTCGTCCCGGCCGGCGACTACCCCGGCGACTTCTGGCACTATGCTCGCAACAAGGTGCTGGTCGCCGCCCGGATCGGTGGTCTCGACGCGATCGACGCCCCCTACCCCGACTACCAGGATCCGGCCGGCTACGAGCGGGACGCCCGGCGGGCGGCCCTGCTCGGCTACACCGGAAAGTGGGCCATCCACCCCAGCCAGGTCCGGATCGCCAACGAGGTCTACTCCCCGACGCCGGAGGAGGTCGCCCGCGCCGAGCGCAACGTGGCGGCCTACCGCGACGGCGAGGCCCGAGGCCTCGGCGCCGTCGGCGTCGACGGTGTTCTCGTCGACGCCGCCCACGTCAAACTCGCCGAGGCCACTCTTGACCGGGCCGCCCGACTCGCCAGGCGCGCAGCGGTCGGCGGGTAGCGCCAAGCTGGCCGGCGATCTGATCGGCCGGCCGGCGCACGATCATCGGCTCGTTGCGCGCACCGTCCGTGTTCCGCTGTGGCCCAGCTCACCCGATGGTGTTTGTGACACAGGATGCATGCTACTTTCGCGAGATCTAGATCATATTAGAATGATCTAGTCGTCCCGGCCGCTCGGCCCTACACGAGGTGAATCCATGGCGCTGGATGACGCGACCGCTGCGTTCCTGACTCAGATGGCGGACAGCGGGACCAAGCCGCTGCACGAGATGACGCCCGACGAGGCGCGGGGTCTGATGGCGGGTCTGGGTGAGATGTACGGCCCCGGTCCGGAGCTGGCGCGGGCCGAGGATGCCGAGGTGGCGGCCGCGGACGGTTCGTTCCCGGTCCGGATCCTGGTGCCGAACGGTCCGCCGCGTGCGGTGATCGTCTATTACCACGGCGGGGGCTGGGTGATCGGTGACCTGGCCGGGTTCGACACCCTGGGTCGGACCCTCGCGCAGCGCACCGGGTGCGCGGTGGTGCTGGTGGACTACCGGCTGGCGCCCGAGTTCCGGTACCCGACGGCGGTCGAGGACTCCTGGGCCGCGCTGGGGTGGGTCAGCCAGCGGGTGGCCGAGATCGCCGGGGCCGAGGTGCCGCTGGTCGTCGCGGGCGACAGCGCGGGCGGGAACCTGTCGGCGATCATGGTGCAGCGTGCGAAGGCCGCCGGTGGGCCGGCGATCTCGCTGCAGGTGCTGGTGTATCCGGTGACCGATGCCGATCTCGACAACTCCTCGTATCGCGATCCGGCCAACCAACTGATGCTCACCCGGGAGAGCATGGTCTGGTTCTGGGACCTCTACGCCCCGGATGTGGCGTCCCGAAAGGGTCCGGACGCCTCGCCGATCCAGGCGGCCGATCTGTCCGGTCTTCCCCCGGCGGTGGTGCTCACCGCGGAGCACGACGTGCTGCGCGACGAGGGCGAGGCCTACGCCGCGCGGCTGCGCGAGGCCGGCGTCGCGGTGACCCACCGGCGCTTCGACGGCCAGATGCACGGCTTCTTCACGATGGTCAACGTGCTGCCCGGCAGCGCCGCGGCCATCGAGTATGTGGCCGACGAGATCGAGCGGAACCTGTCGGCGCAGCCCAGCCCGGCCTGATTGGAGGAGGTACTGATGTCTGATTCTCAACCGAAGCCGCGGGTCGACGCCGTCATCGTCGGGGCCGGCCTGGCCGGGCTCTACCAGCTGCACCGGCTGCGTGAGCTCGGCTCGACGGCCCGGGTGATCGAGGCCGGCGGCGACATCGGCGGTACCTGGTACTGGAATCGCTACCCGGGCGCCCGGTGTGACGTGGAGAGCCTGTCGTACTCCTACTCGTTCTCCCCGGAGCTCGAGCAGGAGTGGACCTGGACCGAGAAGTACCCCACCCAGCCCGAGATTCTGCGCTACATCAACCACGTCGCCGACCGGTTCGGCCTGCGCGACGGCATCACGTTCAACACCCGGGTGGCCAGCGCGGTCTACGACGAGGCGACGAAACGCTGGCGGGTCGACACGGACACCGGCGAGTCGATCGACGCCCAGTTCGTGATCATGGCGACGGGGTGCCTGTCGATGTCGAAGACGCCCGAGGTGCCGGGCGTCGACAGGTTCGAGGGCCCGACCTACCACACCGGGCACTGGCCGCACGAGGGCGTCGACTTCACCGGCCAGCGACTGGGCGTGATCGGCACCGGCTCCTCCGGTATCCAGTCGATCCCGAAATTCGCCGAGCAGGCGTCGGAGCTGACGGTGTTCCAGCGGACGGCGAACTTCGCCATGCCCGCGGGCAACCGGCCGCTGGAGGACTCCGAGATCTCGGAGATGAAGGACAACTACCGCGAGTGGCGCAAGGCCCAGAAGGAGTCGGGCTTCGGCGTCCCGGTGCCAGAAGCCACCCACTCCGCGCTCGAGGTCTCGGAGCAGGAGCGCAACGCCAAGTACCAGGCCGGCTGGGACAAGGGCAACCTGGTCGCGATCATGACCGCCTACACCGACACGTTGACGGACAAAGCGGCCAACGACACCGCGGCCGAGTTCGTCCGGTTCAAGATCCGCGAGACGGTCCAGGATCCGGAGGTGGCCGAGGCGCTGTCGCCGGACAGCCACCCGATGGGCACCAAGCGGCCCTGCCTGGACAGCGGGTACTACGAGACGTTCAACTCCGAGCACGTCCACCTGGTCGACCTGCGGAAGACACCGCTCGTGGAGATCACGGAGAAGGGGGTGCGCACGTCGGAGCAGGACTACGAGTTCGATTCGATCGTGTTCGCGACCGGCTTCGACGCCATGACCGGCACGCTCGCCGCGATCGACATCCGCGGCAAGGACGGGGTCGAGCTCAAGGAGAAGTGGAACGAGGGCCCGCGGACCTACCTCGGCATTGCGATCGCCGGGTTCCCGAACCTGTTCACGATCACGGGGCCGTCCAGCCCCTCGGTGCTGAGCAACATGATGGTGTCGATCGAGCAGCACGTCGACTGGATCACCGACTGCATCTCCTACCTGCGGCAGCGGCAGCTCGCCGAGATCGACGCCACCGTCGAGGCCGAGGACGGGTGGGTCGCCCACGTCGAGGAGGTCGGCAACTACACGCTCTACCCGACCGCCGACTCCTGGTACATGGGTTCCAACGTGCCGGGCAAGCCGCGGGTGTTCATGGCCTACATCGGTGGGGTCGGGGTCTACCGGCAGAAGTGCGACGAGGTCGCGGCCAAGGACTACGAAGGGTTCTCGCTGAGCGCCTGAGCCAGCGGTAACCGCGAGCTGCAGGCCCATATCGACCCTGCTGTTCGACGGAGCCCGACCCCGCACCCCCACCGCGTCCGTGACCGCGACGTCACGGGGCTCACCGGCGCCGAGCACCCCCGTCGTGTCGAGTTCATGGACACAACCGGGCTGTTACGAGCGCGCCACACGGGGGAGCAGCTCGGCGGCGACGGTGTCGACGACTCGTTGCCGGTCGGCCGGTGGGGCGGCGACCTGGATGAGCACGCGGTCGGCGCCGGCATCGGCGAACTCGGCCAGCCTGCGCGCGGCATCGTCCGGGGTCCCGAGCAGCAGGTACCTGTCCGCCAGCGGCGTGAAGTCCTGCGCGTAGGTGTTGCTCACGGTCTCGATGCCGGTGCGCCGTGCCCAGTCGCCGTCGGGGTCGATGCAGGTCCAGACGAACAGTGCGCCGGCGACCGCGCCGGGACCGCGGCCGTGCTCGGCGGCCGCCGCGCGCACCTGTTCGAGGCTGTTGCGGAACTTCGGCGGGTCCATCATGTACGGCATCCAGACGTCGGCGAAGCGGCCGGCGCGGCGCATGGCTCCCCGCTTGCGCCCGCCGAGCCACACCGGCGGCCCGGGTTGCTGCAGCGGGGGTGGGTCCAGCGCGACGTCGGACAGCCGGGTGAACTCGCCGTCGAACGACACCCGGTCCCCGGTGAACAGCCGGCGCATGACCTCGAGTGCCTCGTCGGTGCGGCGGAAGCGTTCGGCAGTGTCGACACCGGACGCCTCGAACTCGGCCGGGTACTCGCCACCGCTGCCGACGCCGAGCTCGAAGCGGCCGCCGCAGATTCGATCGAGGGTGGCGGCCTGCTTCGCGGCGAGCGCGGCCGGGTACAGCGGTAGCAGCGTGATCGTGCTGACCAGGCGGACGTGCGCGGTCGCGCCGGCTGCCGCGGCGAGCTGGACGAACGCGTTGGCGGTGGGCCCGTGGAAGAACAAGTGCTCCCCACAGCCCACGTAGTCGAACCCGAGGTCTTCGGCCTCGCGGGCGTCACGCACCGCGGTGTCGACGGCACCCGTGTTCAGCCCGATCTTCATTCAGCGGTTCCCTCCGGAGCGGGGTTGTTCAGGACACGCTACGGTCGCCGGCGGGCCAGTGCCGGGCGCGCAGCTCCCGCTTGAGGATCTTGCCGGCGCCCGACATCGGCAGCGCCTCGACGAACTCGGCCGAGCGCGGGGACTTGTAACCGGCGATGTGCTGCTTGCAGTGCTCGCGCAACTCCTCGACCGTCGCCTGCTGTGCGTCGACGAGGACGACGACGGCGTGTACCCGCTCGCCCCAGTCGGGGTCGGGCACGCCGATCACCGCGCACGCGGCGACCGAGGGGTGCTTGGCCAGCGCGTTCTCCACCTCGGCTGAGTAGACGTTCTCGCCGCCCGAGACGATCATGTCCTTGATCCGGTCCACGATGTAGACGTAGCCGCGCTCGTCCATGTAGCCGCCGTCGCCGGTGTGCATCCAACCTCCGCGCAAGGCGTGGGCGGTCTCCGCCGGCTTGTTCCAGTAGCCCAGCATCACGTGCCCACCGCGGGCGGCGACCTCCCCGACGGTGCCGCGAGCCACCTCGTCGTCCTCGTCATCGACGATGCGGACCTCGGCGTGCGGCACAGCCCGGCCGGCCGAACGGCGCAGCTCGGGGTCGGCGTGGTCGTCGGGGGTCAGGGCGGTCGTCGTGGGGGACAGCTCGGTCATGCCGTAGAGCTGCAGGAACCGCGCGGACGGCAGCAGTTTGGCTGCCCGTTCCAGGACGGCCTCCGAGATCGGGGAGGCGCCGTAGATCAGGTGCTGCAGGCTCGACAGGTCGGCCTCGGCCGCGTCCGGGCTGTCGACCAGCAGCTGGATCATGGTGGGCACCAGCAGCGCGTCGGTGACCTCGTGGGCGGCGATCGCCTCGGCGACCCCGCCAGGCGTGAAACCCGGCACGATGACGTGGGTGCCGCCCAGGGCGTTGCGCGCCACCCAGGCCGCCCCGTCGGCGAGGTGGAACATGGGCGCCGCGTGCAGCAACCGACCGCCCGGGACCATGAATGCTCCGGTCGCGGCGGTGCCCAGCGCCGACGTCATCAGGTTGGCGTGGCTGAGCATCACGCCCTTGGGCGAGCCGGTCGTCCCGCCGGTGTAATAGATTCCGGCCAGCGCGTCCCCACCCCGGTAGGCGTCGGCGACCGGTTCGTGATCGGCGATGAGCCGCTCGTAGGACAGCGCCCCCGCCGGGACGGCGCCGCCACCGCAATGGATCACCGTCTGCAACACGTCACAGCGCTGCCGCAGGTCGTCGACCATCGACGCGAACGCGTCATCGACGAGCAGGACCTCCGTGCCGGAGTCGACGAGCGAGTACGCGATCTCGGCCGCGCTCCACCGGGTGTTCACCGGAGTGAAGACCGCGTCCGCCCACGGCACGGCCAGCAGGATCTCGTGGTAGTCGTCGGAGTTCAGCGCCAGGATGCCGACGCGGTCACCGGTGCCCACCCCCAACGCCTGCAGCGCGTGCGCGAACCGCGACACGCGGTCGGCGCACTCGGCCCACGAACGGACCTGCTCGCCGAAGATCGTCGCCGGAAGATCCGGCGTCTGCTGCACCGCCCGGTGCAGTCCCTGGGTCAGATACACGACCGCCTCCTCGCACGCCGTCTCAACTCACCGGTGCTCAGCCGGTGAAGCCCCCACCACAGACCAGGACCTGGCCGCTGATGTAGTCGCTCTCGGGAATGCACAGCAGGTATACCGCACCGGCCGCTTCGGCCGGGGTGCCGGCGCGGCCCAGCGGGATGGTCTTCTCCAACTGCTCGAGCAGATCCGGGTTGACCCCGACCTTGATCTGCCGGCCCGCGATGTCGATGCTGGCGTCGCCGCCGGCCGTCGCCCCCGTCAGCCGGGTGCGGATCAGGCCGAAGGCCACGCAGTTGACCGTGACGTCGTAGCGGCCCCACTCCTTGGCCATCGCCTTGGTCAGGCCGGTCACACCGGCCTTGGCCGAGCTGTAGTTGGCCTGCCCGGCGTTGCCGCCGGTGCCGGCGATCGAGGAGATGTTGACGACCTTGCGGGTGACCTGCCGTCCCTCGGCGCGTTCGGCCTTGACCGCGGCGCCGATCACGGGCTGGGCCGCGCGCAGGATCCGGAACGGGGCCTTGAGGTGGACGTCGAGGATGTCCTCCCACTGCTCGTCGGACATCTTCTGGATGACGTTGTCCCAGGTGTAACCGGCGTTGTTGATCACGATGTGCAGGCCGCCGTAGGTGTCGACGGCAGTGGCCACGAACCGCGCTGCGAACTCGGGATCGGTCACGCTGCCGGCGCAGCTGGTGGCAGCGCCCCCGGCAGCGGTGATGTCGGCGGCGGTCTGCTCGGCCACGTCGGTGTCGAGATCGTTGACCACGACCGAGGCGCCGGCCGCGGCCAGCTTCAGCGCGATCTCGCGGCCGATGCCCCGGCCGGACCCGGAGACCAGCGCGACGCGATCGGCGAGGGGGAGTGCGGACACGGTGCTCCTGTCGTCAGGGATCATAGGTCGAGGGCGATGACGGCGGTTGCGCGACGGCTGGTCGGGCCCGAGCACCGGGTCGGTTTCATCGGGCCCTGTCCGGGATCGTCACCACGTCGTCGTCCAGCAGCCGGATCACGTCCTCGGCCGCGTATCCGAGCTCCCGCAGCACCTCCTCACCGTGCTCGCCCAGCCGGGGGCCGGGCGCTGCTGCGGCTGCGGGTTCGTCGAGAACGACATCGGGAGCCGGGCCAGCGTGAGCCGGCCTTCGCTGGGATGGTCGATCTGTTCGAAGAAGTCGACCGCGCGCAGGTGCTCGTCGTGGAACAGCTCCGCCACACCCTGCACCGGCACGGCAGGGATCCCGAGGGCCTCGAAGTCCGCCGCCCAGTCCTCGGTGCTGCGGGCCGGCAGCTCTGCCTCGATGAGCTGGTAGAGCTCGTCGATGTTCTCGGTGCGTTCGGTGATCGTCCGGAAGCGCGGCTCGGTGGCCAGCTCCGGACGTCCGATCAGATCGAAGAACGACAGCCATTGCCGGTCGGTGTAGATGACGACCCCGAGGTAGCCGTCCGCCGTGCGATACGGCCGCCGGTACGGCGACGCGGTGCGGGAGTAGCCGACCGGCCCGGTCGGCGGGTCGAACACGTGCCCGCCTTGCTGCTCGAGCAACGAGAACGCGGTCATCGACTCGAACATCGGCACCTCGACGGCCTGGCCCCGGCCGGTCTGCTCGCGCTGGTACAGCGCGGCCAGGATGGTGCCCATACCCATCAGCCCGACGGTCTTGTCGGCGATCGGGGTCCGCACATAGCTGGGCGCGTCCGATCCGCCCTGCACGGCGGCGATGCCGCTGACGGCCTGGATGACGTCGTCGTAGGCCGCGTAGTCGCGGTACGGACCGCGGCTGCCGAAACCGGGCAGCGTGCAGTACACGCACCTCGGGTTAGCCGTGTCGATGTCGGCATACCCGAGACCGAGCCGCCACAGCGCGTCCGGGCGCATGTTCGTCACGAACACGTCGGAGCCTGCCACCAGGCGCAGCAACACCTCACGCCCCTCACCGCGTTTGAGATCGAGCGCGATGCTGCGCTTGCCGTGGTTGGAGTTGAGGAAGATCGGCCCCATGGCGGGGTTCCGGCCGTCGCCGACGTACCGGAGGATGTCACCGCCCGGCGCCTCGACCTTGAGCACGTCGGCGCCCATGCGGGCCATCATCAGCGTGCAGTACGGTCCCATGAACGTCGTCGTCAGGTCGACGACCTTCACCCCGGCCAGCGGCCCGTCGGCCTGCCCCGTCACGAGCTCCGTCTCCGAGGCCACCTGTCTGGTCTGCTGGTCATCGGACGAACTCCATGTCCTGTCGGTGGCATGAGGCACTGTTCGCATCCCGCACGCCAGCGCTGACTGTCCGGCTCGTCGCTCAGCATAGGGCAGCGGGACTCGGGCCATGGCTTGCCGCGCTTCCCCGAACCCCGTTTCGGAACCAAACCGGGGTGCCGGCCGGGCTCCGAACCCCGTTTCGGAACCAAACCGGGGTGCGGGCCAGCAGACGATCCGCGCGGCCTGTGGATAACTGCGCGGCCTGTGGACAGTCATTTCGGCCAAAGCGGGCCTGTGCTGCATCGTGTGGCGCATGGGGAGAAAGATCGAAGCGGGGGATTTGCCGATGGTGTTCCGGGGTTCGGAGGCCGTGCGCGCCGGGCTGCTGACGACAGACCAGCTGCGCGGCCCCACGGTCAAGCGGCTGTTCCACGACGTCTATGCACCGATCTCGGTGCGTGACACGCATGAGCTGCGGTGCGAGGGGGCAGCACTCGTCCTGCCACCCGCGGCCGCGATCACGGGTCGGTCGGCAGCGACTCTCCGCGGCGTCGACCTCGCCCGTGCCGACGAGCCGGTCGAGGTGATCGCCCCGGCCGGGACACGAGTCACCCGCGGCTCAGGCATCGCCTTGCGCCGCACGGACATCGGCGATGACGAATACTGCCGGTGGGGTCGGATCGGGCTCGCGGCTCCATTGCGGATGACGCTGGACCTGCTGCTCGGCCGTTCGCTCCCAGACGGCGTGGCGGACCTCGATGCGGCGCTGCGGCAGGGACTGGTGCCGCTGCCTGCAGTGCAGGCCATGGTCGCGGAACGGTCGGACAAGGGCATCGTGGCGGCGCGGCGCGCAGTGGAGCTCGCTGACCCGCGGGCCGAATCGCGCCCCGAGTCGCGGGTGCGGGTCTGGCTGGTCGTCGATGGGCTGTGCCCGCAACCGCAGTACTGGATCGAGGATTCCCGGGGCCGGCTCGCCCGGGTCGATCTTGCCTTCCCCGCCCAACGTGTAGCTGTCGAGTACGACGGCTCCTGGCGGGACGGGGAACGCTGGGCACTGAACCGGGACCGGGACCGGCTCAACCGGGTTCAGGCAGCCTGCTGGGAGGTCGTGTTCGTGACGGCCGACATGCTGCGCGACCCGGACCGGATGGTGCGCACGGTGCGCGCAGCCCTTGCCCGCCGCGCCTGACCAGACCATGATCACCACGTTTCGGAACCGGAACGGGGTTCGCGGCCCGCGCAGAGCCTGTTTCGGAACCGGAACGGGGCGGCGCCCGGGATCAGTGGTCTGGTGCGAAACGTGCCCTGAGGAGGCGGGAGAGGGTCTCATCGGCCTCGTCGGCACTGCGGGCTCCGAGCCCGGTCCGCGTGTCACCGAGCGTATGGAACGCGATCACGTCCGCATCGCCGCCGCGGTGCGCCAGCCACTCCGTGCCGACGACGACGCGGATCGCCGCGATGAGCAGCGGGAGAGGGATGTCCCCACCGGCTTGGCTGGCGGTATCGCACTGTTTCAGGATCTGCAGTGCCGCCCCGGCGTCTCCACCGGGCCGGGAGTCGGCGAGTTCCAGCGCGGCGCGCGTCTGGGGGAACAGACTCACCAGCGCGTCCTCCGTTCGCGAGCATGGGGTTTCGAGACACCGTAGCCCGCTATTCGATTCGAGTGGTGGCTGCCGGTCTCGAGGGGGTCGAGGCATGATCTGGGCATGAGCGATGCCACCGCCGGGGCCGTGTTGCGCGAACCGGCCGACGACGTCCTGGACACCACCGCGATCGGGCGCTACGTCCGCTGGCTCGCCGCTGAGCGTGGGCTGTCCTTCGAGAACTACGATGCGTTGTGGCGCTGGTCGGTCGACGAGCCGGAGGCGTTCTGGGCGTCGATCTGGGACCACTTCGGGGTGCGCGGGTCCTACGACACGGTGCTCGCGTCGGCGCAGATGCCCGGGGCGCGGTGGTTTCCGGGCGTGCGGCTGAACTACGCCGAGCACCTGATGGGGTCCGACGAGGACGTCGATCAGCTGGCAGTCATCGCGCACTCGCAGACCCGGGATCCGGTGGAGCTGACGTTCGGGCAGTTGCGCGAGCGGGTCGCCCGTGCCCGGGTGGGGCTGCGCCGGCTCGGCGTCGGCCCCGGTGTCCGGGTGGTGGCCTACCTGCCCAACATCCCCGAGGCGCTCGTCGCGTTCCTCGCCACGGCGAGCCTGGGTGCGATCTGGGCGTCGTGCGCCCCGGAGTTCGGCCCCCGGTCGGTGCTCGACCGGTTCGCCCAGATCGAGCCGACGGTGCTACTCGCCGTCGCCGGCTACAGCTACGGGGCCAAGGACGTCGACAAGCGGGCGGAACTGGCCACCATCCGAGGCGGGCTGCCCACGGTGCGCCACGTCGTGGCCGTGCCGTACGGCAGCCACCAGCTCGACGGTGCGCTGGCCTGGGACGACCTGCTCGCCGAGTTCGACCCGCTGGAGTTCGACCCGGTCGCGTTCGACCACCCGCTCTACGTCCTGTTCTCCTCGGGTACCACCGGGCTGCCCAAGGCGATCGTGCACGGGCACGGCGGCGTGCTGCTCGAGCACCTCAAGACCCACGCGCTGAACCTGGACACCCGGCCCGGCGACCGGGTGCTGTGGTTGACCACCACCGCGTGGACGATGTGGAACATCCTCGTCTCGGGGCTGCTGCACCGGGCCGCGATCGTGTTGTTCGACGGCAACCCGCTCTGGCCGGACCGCTACGCCCAGTGGCAGCTGGCGGCCGACACCCGCGCGACGTTGCTGGGCACCAGCCCGGCCTACTTGATGGCCTGCCGCAAGGAGGGCGTGGAGCCGGCGCAGCGCGACGTCGGCGCGCTGCGGACGCTCGGCACCACCGGGGCCCCGCTACCCGGCGAGGGTTACGACTGGGTGCTCGAACGGCTCGGCGACCGGGTGCTGCTCAACTCGATGAGCGGCGGCACCGACGTCTGCGGCGGGTTCGTGGCCGGCAGCCCGTGGCAACCGGTGTACCGCGGGGAGCTGTCCGGCCCGTGCCTGGGCGTCGATGTCACCGCGTTCGACCCGGAGGGCAACGAGATCATCGGGGAGTTGGGGGAGTTGGTGATCCGGGCGCCGATGCCGTCGATGCCCGTCCGGTTCTGGAACGACCCGGACGGCTCGCGGTACCGCTCCGCCTACTTCGACATGTACCCGGGGGTGTGGCGCCACGGTGACTGGGTGGTGTTCCGCGAGCGGGGCAGCTGCGTGATCACCGGCCGCTCGGACGCCACGTTGAACCGGGGTGGTGTACGACTGGGCACGGCCGAGTTCTACTCCGTGGTGGAGGAGCTGCCCGAGGTCGCCGACAGCCTGGTCGTGCACCTGGAGGACTCCGGCGGCGGGCCCGGTGAGCTGCTGCTGTTCGTCGCGTTGCGCGAGGGCGCATCGCTGGATGACGGGCTCCGTGACCGGATCAGGACCGCACTGCGCGGCGAGCTGTCCCCGCGACACGTGCCGGACGGCATCGACGAGGTTCCTGCCGTGCCCCGCACGCTGACGGGCAAGAAGCTGGAGACACCGCTGAAGCAGGTGCTGCGCGGGCGGCCCGCGGCCGACGTGATCAGCGCGGACGCGGTCAGCGACCACCACGCCGTCGCGGTGTTCACCGAGCTGGCACATCGCCGTACGCAGCGATGAGCCGCCGGGCGTCGTAGTGGGCCTGAGTTGGCCAGGCTCGACGGCACTCGCCACACTGGGCACATGCAGAAGCTCTCGTTGGACGCGCTGGCCCGTGAACACCTGGAGAAGGCCGCTGCCGAGACCAGTGGCCGCAGTGCCCACACCGTCTACGGCGGCCACGAGCACATCCTGCGGCAGACGTTGATCGCGCTCACCTCCGGCACATCGCTGTCCGAGCACGAGAACCCGGGTGAGGCCACGGTGCACGTGCTGCGCGGCAGGGTGCGCCTGGACAGCGGTGACGACTCCTGGGAGGGCCGGAAGGGAGACCTGCTCATAGTCCCGCCTGCCCGCCACTCGCTGGAGGCGCTGGAGGACGCTGCCGTGCTGCTCACCGTCGCCATGCGACCCTCGCCCTGACCCGTCAGCCGCTCGCCTTCCGGGTGTTTTCTTCCGGCTCGGGCGCTTTTCGGCGGGTGGGTGTTTTCGGCTGTAACGAACGCCTCGGAAGGGCGATGACTGGGTACCGGGCATCTCCCGCCACCGATCGATGACCTGGCAGGCACGTAACCCGGTGAACGGTATTCAGCCAAGTAACAGGAGGCGTGCGATGCGATACTCACAGCTGCGAAACGTCGTCGCGGGGGCGCTGGTGGTCTTCGCGATCTGCTTCGCGTACAACATGCTCGTCATCGAGGGCGCGCTCATCCCGCCGCTGCTCGTATTCGGCATCGTGTCGCTGGTCCTCGCGTGGCTGGTCTCGCGGCCGTGGCGCTGGGCCCCGCTCGTCGCGGCCGTGTGGTTCGTGCTCGTCTTCGCGGTCAGCGTGCCGATCATCGTCTCGGATCTGAGCGGCGCCAACGGTGTGCATCCGCTGCTCTGGCAGGTGGTCACCACGCTGACCGCGGTGATCGGTGTCGCCGCCGGAGTGATGGCCACGCTGCAGGCTCGGCCGAGCGCCGGGCGTGGCCCGCAGGCTGCGGTGTGATAGGTCACCGCGACGGGCGTGGCACGCAGTCGACAATCGGGACTTCACCGGAGACGAGTCACGTCGACAAGGGTGGCGAAGGTGATGACGTTGTCGACATAGCTGCGTTCCGTGCGGTTGAAGGCGCCGCCGCATGTGATCAATCTCAATTGCGGGTTCGGGGTGTCGCCGTAGACCTCGTCGGTCGGGAATTCATCCTTCGAATGGCGTTCGGTCCGGTCCACGGCGAATACCGCGGTAGTCTCGTCCGCGCGGTCGACGAAGATTCTGTCACCGCGTTCGAGGTCGTCGAGGTGGTAGAAGACCGCGGGGCCACGAAAGGAATCCACGTGTCCGGCGATGACCGCGGGCCCGATCTCACCGGGTTCCGGTCCGTCCAGCCACCACCCGGTGCCCTCGTAGGTGTCCGGTGGGGGCAGCACGCCGTTCTCGTCGACCCGCAGCGGGTCGACGGGGGCGGCGACGTCGATCGTGGGAATGCGCAGGTGCACCGGGTGCGCGGCCTGCCCCTCGGTCCCCGCACCGGCGGGCGCTTGCGCGATCGGGGCCGACACGCCGGTACGGCCGGCGGCGCCGACACCGAAGCCGGCCACGATCACCAGTGCCGCCAGGAGCGACAGCACCACGGCGGCCGCCGCGGTGAGGCCGGCGGCCGCCGTGAACCTCCCGGGTTCGCGGCGGCCGCCGCCGTAGCTGGGACCGGTCATCTGATGGTCGAGGTGAACCAGCCTCAATCGGCCTGGTCGCCGAGCACGCGCCGGGTCGCCAGCATCGCTGCCCCGCCGGTGAGGGCGGCGCCACCGAGCAGGCCCAGTGGCAGCAGCAGTCCGGCCCCGTCGTCAGCGGTACCGCCGGCTCCGGTCTCGACGCCGCCGACCGGCGCCGCGCCCTCGTCGCCTGCGCCGCCGCCACCTGCTGCTGGCTTCTTGTCACCAACGGGCTTGGCGTGACCGGGCTTGCCGGGCTCCGGCTTGCCGGGGACGGGCTCGGGGGCGGGCTCGGGGGCGGCCGCATCCACCGGGCAGTGACCGAGCAGCTCGACCTCGATCCCCGTCAGGCTGCAGACGAGTTCGGCGACCGGTTGCGTGAGGGACTCCTGCGCCGGCACCTCGGTAAGGTCGGACTCGCCGAGCTCCGGCGCAAGGTCCTGTACCACGGGCACGTTGTCGGTGACGTCGTCGAGGTCCGGTGCCGCGAGCGCGGGCATCGCGCCCCCGAGCAGCATGCCACCGGTGATCGCTGCCGCGAGCAGAACGCGGCGCGAGGGATTTCTCATTTCTTAGGCCCTCCCGTACCTTGAGACCGCGACCTGCCGCGCGGCCGGATGCGGGAAGAATAGCAACGGGAGCGGGCAAAGGGATAGATGAAGAATGTCCGCCGAAAAGGATGCGCGGTCAACAATCGTGTGAGTTTGCAAAACGTCGATGATCGAAATTGTGCAAAAGCACTCCTCCATTCACCGATTCGGCCGTCACGAAGGCGGACGCACTTCACCGAGCGTAGCGTGGTCGGCTGTGGGTCGGGTCCGCCGGTGGCGCCGGTCCGGCCCGCCGGTCGCACCGCGACGACCGCAGGCAGCAGCCGAGCGGGCGACACGTACCGTGGACGACGTCTCTCCCCCACCCCGAAGACCACGGTTTCCCCGAGATGAGCATGCGTCCATCCCACGAAACGCAGCCCGATGACGATGCGGTTCCGCCGGTGCCCGACGCACCGGTCGTCGTCGGCGACCGCTACGAGCTCGGGCCGGCCCTGGGGCACGGCGGCACCGCGACCGTCTACCGCGCTCGTGACCGCGTGCTCGAGCGCACCGTCGCGGTCAAGCTCTTCACGCAGGGCGTCGTCGGGCCCGATCAGCGGCGGCACGACTACGAGGTGCGGGCACTGGCCCACCTCAACCACCCCGGTCTCGTGGCGCTGTACGACGCAGGGGAGCACGACGGCCGCACCTACCTCGTCATGCAGCTGGTCGAGGGCCAGACCCTCGGCGAGCGCCTGGGTGGTGAGCAACTGTCCCCCGAGGCCACGATCGCCCTCGGGGCGGCGCTGAGCGACACCCTCAGCTACGTCCATGAGCGGGGCGTGGTGCACCGCGACCTCAAGCCCGCCAACGTGCTGCTCGATGCCGACGGGCACCCGCTGATCACCGACTTCGGGATCGCCCGGCTCGTCGACACCACGCGGGTGACCGCCACCGGGTTCATGGTCGGGACCGCCGGCTACCTCGCGCCCGAGCAGGTGCGGGGCCAGGCGGTGGAGCCCGCCGCGGACGTCTTCGCCCTCGGTCTGGTGCTGCTGGAGTGCATCACCGGCCGCCGCGAGTACCCGGGCGGGGCCCTCGAGGCCGCCGTGGCCCGGCTGCACCGCTCGCCGGAGATCCCCGACGACCTGCCGGAGCCGCTGGCGACGCTGCTGCTTCGGATGCTGTCGGACGAGCCCGCGGAGCGCGCGTCGGCCGCCGAGGTCGCCACCGTCCTGCGCGCTGCCGTGGACGGGTCCTCGACGGCCGTCATGGAGACCGGTGGTGGGACGGCCACGCTCGCCGTGGCGCCGCTCGCGGCGCCGGTGACAGGCCCGAGGACCCAGCCGGTCGGGGTGCCGCCGGAACGGCCGAGCACCCCGCCCGCGCGGCGCAACCGGCGCGCGGCGTTGCTGACGGCTGGTGGGGCCGTGGTGGTCGTCCTCGCGACCGTGCTCGCCGTGCTGGCACTGCGCGGTCCGCCCGAGACGCCTGCCGAGCCGGCCCGGCCGTCGCCGACGGCGGTCTCGCCGGCCCAGCCGCCGGTGGGCGGCCAGCCGACCGGGGATACGGCCGACCCGACCACCACCGCGGGGGAGCCGCCGGACACCGGAGCGCCCATGCCGGCCCCTGCGCCGCCGCCCCCCGCCGGCACCACGCAGCCCACGCAGCAGGAGACCACCGGGACCGCGACCGAGCCGGCGGAGACCACCGCCGAGCAGCCCACGTCCACCGGCGACGATGAACCCGGCGTGCTGCCTGATGGGACCGAGGATCAGAGCGACGGCGGGTCGCGGTGACCATCGCCACAGCCCGCCACGACGGCGTCCAGATCGCCTACGAAACGTTCGGCAACGGCGACGGCGAGCCGATGCTGCTCGTCATGGGCCTGGGTATGCAGATGCTGGCCTGGCCCGACGAGTTCTGCACCGGGCTGGTCGGGCGCGGGTTCACCGTGGCCCGCTTCGACAACCGTGACGTCGGCCTGTCCACCCACCTGCGGGAGGCCGGTTCGCCGAGCCTGCCGATGATCCTCGTCAACCCTGCCGCGGTGGCGTCCTACCGGCTCGCGGACATGGCCGACGACGCCGTCGCCGTGCTCGACGCACTGGACTGGCGCTCCGCGCACGTGGTCGGGGCGTCACTGGGCGGAATGATCGCGCAGACGATCGCCATCCGGCACCCGCACCGGGTACGCACCCTCACCTCGATGATGTCCACGCCGTCGCCCCGGATCGGGCGCGCCAGGATCCGGGCGTTGCTCACGCTGGCCCCCCGCCGGGTTCGCGACCGGGACGGCTTCGCGCAGCGGATGGTCAAGGTGTTCCGGGTCATCGGATCGCCGGGTTACCCGCTCGACGAGCAGTGGGCACGCCAGATCGGCAGGCAGTCCTACGACCGGGCACACGACGCGGCCGGCGTGGCGCGGCAGCTCGCGGCGATCAACGCCTCCGGCGACCGGCGCGCCGGGCTCGCCGGGGTGCGGGTGCCTACCCTCGTGCTGCACGGTGAGGCCGATCCGCTGGTCGGTCTCACCGGTGGCCGCGCCACCGCGGAGGCGGTACCGGGTGCACGGCTCGTGACCTACCCCGGCATGGGCCACGACCTGCCCTCCGAGCTGTGGCCTGCCATGATCGACGAGATCTGTGCGCTGGCCGCCGAGCGGGGCGCTCCCACCTAGGCTCACTCGATCGGGATAACCTGTGGCGGTATGTGTCGTTACGCGCCGGTAACCACGACGTGTCATCCTGATCGCACGGCGTCCGGTCGTCGAGGGTGGCGGCCCGCCGGTGCGAGGCGCCCCGACCGTCGGAGGCTGAGATGGGGTCTCGACCGCGGTTGACGGTGGCGGCCCCGAGGCGGCCGAGGATCGGTGTCGTGCTCGGCGCCGGTGGGGTGCTCGGCGCCGCGTGGACGGCGGGCGCGCTGGTCACGCTGCAACAGCGGCTCGACCGCCGGATCGGGGACGCCGATCTCGTCGTGGGGACCAGCGCCGGCAGTGTGCTGGCGACCGCGCTGCGCTGCGGCGTCGACGTCGACGACATCGTGGAGCACCAGCGCGGGTCGGCGGGGGTGGCGCTGACGCAGCTGTCCGAGCTGGACCGGGACTCTGGTGGTGCGTTACCGCCCTTGCCAAGATTGTGGATCGGGTCGCCGCAGCTGCTGCTCAACGCCGCGCGGTCTCCGCTGCGGGCCCACCCGCTGGTCGCCGCCAGCGCGCTGATGCCACAGGGGCGCGCCCAGCACCCGTCGCTGGCACGGCTGGTGGATGGGCTGCTCGCGCGGGGGGCCGGCAGCTGGCCCCCCGCCGAGACGTGGATCATGACCGTGGACTACGGATCCGGGCGGCGCGTCGCCTTCGGGCGGTCCGGCGCCCCGGAGGCGACGATGCAGGATGCGGTGGTCGCGTCCTGCTCGATCCCCGGCTGGTACGAACCCAAGACCATCGGCGACCGGCGCTACGTCGACGGTGGCGTGCGGTCGATGGCGTCGCTTGACCTGCTGTCGCGGGCAGACCTCGACGAGGTGTACGTGCTCGCGCCGATGGCCAGCTACGTCGCCGACACCCCGATCAACCCGCTCGCGTGCCTCGAACGCCGGATCCGGCGGCTCATCACGATCGGGCTGACCTCCGAGGCCCGCAAGGTCCGGGCTACCGGCGCGGAGGTCACGATACTGACCCCTGGGCCCGAGGACCTGGCTGCGATCGGCGTCAACCTCATGGACCCCTCGCGGCGGCAACGAGTGCTGGAGACGTCGTTGCGCACCGCACCGGGCACGCTCGACGCCGTCGAGAAGCGGCGTCACGCCGCCTGATCCAGCCAGTGCAGCGCCGGGTCGGGACTCGGCCCGGCTTCGGGGAAGGGGTGTCGCGGCGTACGGGTGTGCCGGAATCGGCGCGAATCAGGCTCCGAGGTGCCGCATTCGGCACACCCCGCGTGGCCGACACACCGACCCGCCGCGTGCACAGGGCCCTGCTGCCGTCGCACACGCGCCACACCTCGCGCCACCGGCTCGGCCGTCGGGGTGGTAGATGCCGGGTTGGCTTGCCACGGCTGCTGCCTTCCGCGAGCATGCTGCGGGTTCACTCGAATGGGTACTACGAGAGGAGGGTGATGACTACGCGTCGCAACCGGGGGCGAGGGTCGGGGCCCCCTGTGACAGCGTTGATCGCATGGGCGGGTGCGGAGCGGACGGGGTTGAACACCTCGCGACCCGGTCATGTCCCTGCCGCGGGCGGCGGCGTCCGGCCGCGGCACGCGGCGAGCCGATTCCCGGCTGTACCGGCAACCGCGGCTGCGGCCGGCGCCGCGCTGTCGGCTTCCTTCCGCGCCAGGGATCTCGCTGCGGGAGTCGTGCTAGCCTGCGGGTCACTTGTGGTCGCCGCCGCGAGCATGGGCGACGGCGCTCTTCATTCGGGACAGGCTGCGCCCTCGCCCGAGCTGACGCCGGTCAGGCCAGGCCCGTCCGGTCTGCCGGGCGGGCTCGCCGCTGTGATCACGAACGCCTCGACCAGAGCTCCGATAGTGTCCGCTCCCGGCAGCGATTCCGCCATGACCGCGCCGATGCAGGCGGGGGCGGCTCGGGTGCCACCCGCGGTGACGGCCCGGTCCCAGCCGGTCGGCTCCCGCGCGCCCGCAGGTGGTGACGGGGCAGCCGCATCGGTGCCCGCCGGTGACGATGGTGATCCAGCGGGTCCCAGTGCAGCACCAGCCGCTGCGGCGAGCCGACCCGCCGGGCCGTCGGGTCCGAGCGCTGTCGGCCAGTCCGAGCCCTCGCAGCCAGGTGAAGCCGCTCCCGCGGAACCCGTGCCAGCGGAGCCCCCGCCGGGAAGCGGACAGCCGCTGAGACCCGTGGTGGAGCCGGTGCGGGAGGTCACACAGCCGGTGGCGGAGCAGGTGGTCGAGCCAGTTGCCGCGCCGGTGCGCGGGGTCGCGGAGCCGGTGGTGGAGCGGGTGGCCGAGCCGGTGCGGGCGGTCGCGGAGCCAGTTGCCGCGCCGGTGAACGACGCTGTCCAGCCCGCGCTGTCCATGCTGCCGTCCCCGTCGTCGTCGGCCCCGGATGGACTCGGGCTGTCCGACGGCGCCGAGTAGCGATCATCCCGCAGCCGCGCGCTGCTGGTCAGCCGCATCCGGTGAGGCCCCATCGGGTACTGAGCGTCTCGGGCAGGCACACTTCTCTCCAGAGTCGAGAAACCGAGTGCGAGGGCGCGTGATGTGGGACGCGCCGCTCTGGAGGCGCTGCCATGTGGCCGATGCCGATCACGGACTCCATGTTCCTGCTCGTGGAGTCGCGCGAGCATCCGGTGCACGTGGGAGGCCTGCAGCTGTTCGACCTGCCCGAGGGCGCCGGACCCGACTTCCTGCACGAGCTGCACCGCAGCCTGGTCACCGGCGATACCGGTTTCGACCCACCGTTCGGAAGTCGACCACGGCGGACGCTGAGCAGCTTCGGGCAGTGGGCATGGTCGCCCGACGAGCATCTTGATCTCGAGTACCACGTGCGGCTGTCGGCGCTGCCGCGCCCCGGACGCATCCGCGAGCTGCTCGAACTCGTCTCCCGGCTGCACGGCGCACTGCTCGACCGTCACCGGCCGTTGTGGGAGATGCACCTCATCGATGGCGTCGAGAACGGGCAGTTCGCGGTGTACACCAAGGTGCACCACGCGGTGACCGACGGTGTCTCGGCGCTGCGGCGGATGACCCGGGCGCTGTCGGATGATCCCGACGCGCGCGACCAGGCGCCGCCCTGGGCGGTCGATACGGCCACGGGGATACACGCCAGCGACACCGCTTTCGGGATCAAGGAGATCGCCGCCGGATCACTGCGGGCCGGAGGCACGGCGGCTCGCGCATTCGGTGACATGGTGAGCATCCCGCCGGCTTTCATCGGCGCGTTGCGGCAGGGCCTGAGTGAGCGGACCGCGGCACTACCGCTGCGAGCACCCCGGAGCATGCTCAACGTCCCGATCACGGGGGCCCGGCGGTTCGCCGCGCAGTCCTGGCCGCTGGAGCGGATCCGGGCGGTGTGCGCCGCGACCGGGGCAACCCTCAACGACGTCGTGCTGGCGATGAGTGCCGGCGCGTTGCGCCGCTACCTGCTCGAGTTCGACGCGCTGCCGGACCAACCGCTGATCGCGATGATCCCGGTCTCGCTGCGGTCCGAGGCGACCGCCGACGGCGGCAACGCATTGGGCACGATCTTGTGCGAGCTGGGCACCGACACCGCCGACGCCGCGGAGCGCTACACCCGGATCCGCCGGTCGATGAAGCAGGGCAAGCAGCTGTTCGAAGGGCTGTCCCCGGTGCAGATCACCGCGCTGAGCGCGGCGATGATCTCCCCGCTGGTCGCGGCGCTGCTCCCCGGTGTCACCCAGTTCGCGCCACCCCCGTTCAACATCATCATCTCCAATGTTGCCGGGCCCGATCGGCCGCTGTACTGGAACGGCGCCCGGCTGCGGGGGCTCTACCCGGTCTCGGTGCCCGTCGAGGGCCAGGCGCTCAACATCACCGTCACCACCTACCACGACAACCTCGAGTTCGGGCTGACCGGATGCCGTCGCAGAGTGCCGCACCTGCAGCGTCTGCTGCTCCACCTCGAGGCGGCGCTCGACGAGCTCGAGAAGGCGGTGTGCGGCGGCGGCCGAACCGGGGGCCGGGTCAGAGCTGGTCGACGGCGGTGACCCGGAGGACGGCGGCCCCGGCCTGATCCGAGGCGGGCAGGTCGACCTCGGCGCTGATGCCCCAGTCGTGATCGCCTTCGGGATCGTCGAAGATCTGCCGGACGTTCCAGCGGTTCTGCTGCTCTTCGATCATGAGCAGCGCCGGGCCCCGGGCGTCGGCACCGGTGCCGATCTCGTCATAGCGATCGAAGTACGACACCAGCGCCCGTTCCCAGCGCTGCGCGTCCCAGCCGGCGTCGGCGTCGAGCTCGCCGAGCTCGTCCCACCGCTGCCGGGCGGCCAGCTCGACCCGCCGGAACAGCGCATTGCGGACCAGCACCCGGAACGCACGCGGGTTGCCGGTCACCGCGGGCGGGCGGTCGTCGGTTCGGGCGGGCGCTGCGTCGTCGCCGGTGGGGTTGCGCAGCTTCTCCCACTCGTCGAGCAGGCTCGAGTCGACCTGGCGGACCAGCTCGCCGAGCCACTCGAGGAGATCCTGCAGCTCGTCGGTCTTGGCCTCGTCGGGCACCGTCTGGCGCAGCGCCTTGTAGGCGTCGGCGAGGTAACGCAGCACCAGGCCCTCGGAGCGGGCCAGCCCGTAGTGCCCGACGTACTCGACGAAGGTCATCGCCCGCTCGTAGAGGTCTCGGATGACCGACTTCGGTGACAGCGCATGATCGGCGACCCAGGGGTGGCCCCGTCGGTAGGTCTCGTAGGCGGCCTCGAGGAACTCCGCCAGCGGCATCGGGTACGTGATGTCCTCGAGCAGCTCCATGCGCTCCTCGTACTCGATGCCGTCGGCCTTCATCGCCGCCACGGCCTCGCCGCGGGCCTTGAACCGCTGCGCGGACAGCACCTGGCGCGGGTCGTCGAGGGTGGCCTCGATGATCGACACGACGTCGAGCGCGTAGCACACCGACTCCGGGTCGAGCAGCTCGATCGCCGCGAGCGCGAACGGTGACAGCGGCTGGTTGAGCGCGAAGTCGAGCTGCAGGTCCACGGTGACCCGTGCGGTGCGCCCCTGCTCGTCGGGGACGTCGAGGCGCTCGACGACGCCCGCCGCCAGCAGCGCCCGGTAGGCGGCGATGGCGCGCAGGATGTGCCGCCGTTGGGCCGGGCGCTCCTCGTGGTTGTCGGTGAGCAGGTGGCGCATCGCGGCGTAGGCGTCGCCGGGCCGGTTGAGGACGTTGAGCAGCATCGAATGGCTCACCGCGAAGCTGGACGACAGCGGCTCCGGATCGGCGGCGACGAGCCGTTCGAAGGTCTGCTCGCTCCACGACACGAATCCCTCGGGCGGCTTCTTGCGGACCACCTTGCGGCGCCTCTTGACGTCGTCGCCCGCCTTGGCCAGCGCCTTCTCGTTCTCCACGACGTACTCGGGGGCCTGCACGATCACGGTGCCGACGGTGTCGTAGCCGGCTCGCCCGGCGCGTCCTGCGATCTGGTGAAACTCCCGCGCCTTGAGGTGGCGGGTCCGTTGCCCGTCGAACTTCGCCAGGCCGGTGAACAGCACCGTCCGGATCGGCACGTTGATCCCGACGCCGAGCGTGTCCGTGCCACAGATGATCTTCAACAGACCGGCCTGGGCGAGCCGCTCCACCAGCCTGCGGTACCGGGGCAGCATCCCGGCGTGGTGCACCCCGATGCCGTGGCGTACCAGCCGCGACAGCGTCCGGCCGAAGCCGGCGGTGAAGCGGAAGTTGCCGATCAGGTCGGCGATGGCATCCTTCTCGGCGCGGGTGCAGACGTTGATGCTCGTCAGCGCCTGCGCGCGCTCCACGGCCGAGGCCTGTGTGAAGTGCACCACGTAGACGGGTGCCTGCTGGGTGGCCAGCAGCTCCTCGAGCGTCTCGTGCAGCGGTGTGGTGACGTAGCGGTGGTGCAGCGGCACCGGGCGCTGCGCGGAGCGCACCACCGCGGTGGGTCGACCGGTGCGGCGGGTGAGGTCCTTCTCGAAGAAGCTGACGTCGCCCAGGGTGGCCGACATCAGGACGAACTGCGCCTGCGGCAGTTCCAGCAGCGGCACCTGCCACGCCCAGCCGCGCTCGGGCTCGGCGTAGAAGTGGAACTCGTCGGAGACCACCTGGCCGACGTCGGCGTCCGTCCCCTCGCGCAGCGCGATGTTGGCGAGCACCTCCGCGGTGGCGCAGATGATCGGCGCCGTCGGGTTGACGCTGGAGTCGCCGGTCATCATCCCGACATCGGCCGCGCCGAACGTCTCGCACAGCGCGAAGAACTTCTCGGACACCAGCGCCTTGATCGGCGCGGTGTAGAAGCTGCGCAGTCCGTTCGCCATCGCGGTGAAGTGCGCGCCGGTCGCGACGAGGCTCTTGCCGGACCCGGTGGGCGTTCCGAGGATGAGATGCGACCCCGACACCACCTCGATCAGTGCCTCGGTCTGGGTGGGGTAGAGGTCGAGACCCTGATCCACCGCCCATCCGGAGAAGGCGTCGAAGAGGGCGTCGGGTTCAGGGCGGTCCGGCAACCGGTTGGTGAGCGTCATATCGCCACCGATCCTGCCCGTAACGCCCCAGCGACCGCACCCGGGGCTGCTGCTGTGCCCACCCACCCCCCGGCAGCAGGCGCGGAGGGCACCTTCACTGCGCCCGTCCCTTCCCTGTCGCTGTCGTGTCGTCGAGCAGTTCCAGCGGCCCCACACCCCCGGCCGCGCACCGGGGGCAGACCTCGCCGCGACGGGCGACGGTGATCGGGCAGGCCATCGGGTGCCAGACCCCGCAGCGCGTGGCCAGCACACCCCCCGGCGGATCGCAGCAGGGATCGGCCAGCGCGTGCACCCGCCAGTCCCGCACCGACAACACCCATGTGTAGAGCGTCACCGGGCCCGTGCCGGGCGAGCGGTCCCGGCGCGGGCGCGAGTCCGGCTCCGGCGTGGTGGCCGGGCGCGGCATCACGGCCGTCATCGCGCGTCCCGGTGGCGGCCGTGGAAGCGCCGTAGGCAGGCCGCGCAGCGTCGCGGACGCGGTCTTGCGCACACGAGCGTGGTCGCGGCCATGCCGAGGAAGTAGGTGAGCAGCACGCCGAGCGTGGCCAGCTCGGCAAGAGTGGTCACGGGCTCCTCCCTTCCCGTTGCGCTACGGGGCGCCGCCCGGCCCGAGGGGTGAGACCGGGCCGGGCGGCTGCGGCTGCGTCGCCAGTGGCGCGGGGCGGTGTGCGTTCAACCCCGTTAGACGACTTTCCATCTCTACACTGTGCCATGAAAAGTGAACCATACTATGTAGCGCTACAGAACATCAACACCGTTGGGAGTGGTCTACGTTGTGGATAGGATCGCGACATGCCATCGCTGGGTCCGACCATGCGGCGTAAGCAGCTCGGCGCGCGGCTGCGCCAGTTGCGCCGCGACGCGGACGTGACGATGGAGAACGCCGCCTTGGTGCTCGACTGCGCACGGTCGCGTATCGGGCACATCGAGAACGGGCGCAACTCGGTCCGCAAGCCGGAACTCATGGTGCTCCTGGACCTCTACGGCGCCGACGACGAGACGCGCGAGGTACTGGAGGCCCTGCGCCGGGAGGCCAGCAAGCGCGGTTGGTGGTCTACCTACCGGCTGCCGTCGTGGCTACAGAGCTACGTCGGGCTGGAGACCGACGCGACCACCCTGCGTGCCTTCGAGTGCGAGCTGATCCCCGGCCTGCTCCAGACCGAGGCGTACGCGCGGGAGGTTCACGTCGTGGGCGGAGTTCACACCGCGCCGCCCGACGAGGTGGAGCGACGGGTCGCAGCCCGGATGCAGCGCCAGCAGCGGTTGTCCGACCCCGACCCGCTCACACTGTCCGTCGTAGTCTCGGAGGCCGCACTGAGACGCACGCTGGCGCACGGCACTCTGGCGGCCGAGCAGCTACGTCACCTGCAGTCCAGCGCGCAGCTGCCGAACGTGGCCCTGCACGTCCTCCCGTTCGGTGCCGGACTGCACCGCAGCATGTCCGGCTCGTTCACGCTGCTCTCGTTCCCGCCGGGCGTGTCGGTGGACATCGCCTATCAGGAGTACGCGGTCGGCGGTGACCTGATCGACGATCAGGAGATCGTGCAGCGGCTCTCCACCCTGTACGACGAACTCCGAGATCAGGCTCTCGGTGCCGACGAGAGCCTGGACCTGATCTCGGAGCTGATGCAGCAAACAGAAGGCGAGGCATCCAGTGCATGATCCGTTCCGCGCCCCATGGCGCAAGGCTACCTATAGCGGCTCCGAGAACGCCTGCGTTGAGGTCGCACCCCTGCCCGATGGCGACCGTGCCGTCCGCGACAGCAAGGACCCGCACGGGCCAGCGCTGATCTTCACCCCCGCCGAGTGGGCAGCCTTCACCGCTGGAGTCCGTGACGGCGAGTTCGACTGACACCGACACGAGCTGCGGCCTCACCCGAATGACCGAGTAGGGCCGCCGATCTATAGCTCGCTCTCGCCGGTCGATCATCGCCCACCGCGAAGGTGTAAACCGATCCCGTCGTGGCTCACTGATGGAGTGCCCGCGCGGGCGGGGACCGCGGGTCAGTGCACCGCGACGGGCAGCGCGACCGGGCCGCGCAGGTTGAGCCTGCCGTTCCACTGCACCACCCCGACGAGCGATAGCGCGGGGAACCGGCGCACCAGCCGATCGATCGCGATCCGCCCTTCGAGCCGGGCCAGCGCTGCGCCGAGGCAGTGGTGCGGGCCGCCGCCGAACGACACGTGCGCGCGGGCGTTGGGCCGGTCCAGCGCCAGCGCCGCGGCGTCGGACCCCCAGTAGCCCTCGTCACGGTTGGCCGAAGCGAGGCTGGCGAGCACGAACGCGCCGGCCGGGATCTCCCGGTCGGCCACGGTGTAGGGCGCCAGCGTGATCCGCCTGCTCATCTGCACCGGGCTGTCGTAGCGCAGCAGCTCCTCCACGGCGTTGGCCGCCAGGTCGGGCCGCGAGCGCAGCAACTCGAGCTGTTCGGGGTTACGCAGCAGTGCGAGGACCCCGTTCGCGATGAGATTGACGGTGGTCTCGTGGCCCGCGACGTAGAGCAGCACCACCTGCGCGACGAGCTCCTCGTCGCCGAGCACGTCACCGTTGTCCTCGGCGGCGATCAGCGCGGTGAGCAGGTCGTCGCCCGGGTCGCGTCGCTTGGCGGCGACCACCTCGGCGGTCCTGGCGGTCAGCTCCGAGTCGGCTTCGGCGATAGCTGCCACCAGCTCCGGGTCGTTCACGGGCTCCAGCGAGCGGACCATCGTGCCGGCCAGCTCTCGCAGCCGGGCGTGGTCGGTCGGCGGCATGCCCAGCATCTCGGAGATCACCGCGAACGGCAGCGGGTAGGCGAGCTCCTCGACCAGGTCGACGCTGCCCGCCCGCTCGATCCGCTCCAGCGCCGCATCGACGAGCTCGATCACCCTCGGCGCCAGCGCGCCGATCGCGCGGGGCGTGAACGCCTTGGAGACGAGCCGCCGCAGCCTCGTGTGATCCGGCGGGTCCTTGTCGAGCATGGACAGCCCGTTGCCGCGCCGACCGCGCCCACCGGCTGCCGCCTCGTACATCTCGCGGATCGGGCTCGGCCCGGCGTTGCGCTCCTCGACCGAGAGCCCGGAGCGCAGCAGCGCGGTGACGTCCTCGTAGTGCGACAGCATCCAGAAGCCCAGCGGGTGCTCGTGGACCGGGTCGGCTTCGCGCAACTCCGCATAGTGCGGGTACGGGTCGTCGACGAACCCCGGTGCGAACGGGTTGAACACGAACGTGTCGCCGCTGTCACTGGTGACGGTCGTCTCGGACATCGCGGATCTCCCTCTTGGCCAAGCAGTGCTGTGGTTCTGGTTCAGGCCACCTGCGTGCGGTGCATCGCATGCAGGTCGACGCCGGTCGTGTCGAGCAGCATCCGCCGCTGGCGGGCCTCGACGGTGGCGAGCACGGGACGGTCGCCGTGCGCGTCGAGCAGGGCACGGCAGGCCGGGTGAGTGCGTTCCAGGGCGCGCCACAGCTCGGCGACCGCGGTCGGCAGGTGGGCGGGGTGCTGTTCCAGCACGGCGTCGAGATGGGCGTGCAGTGCCGTGTACCAGCGGTGCGCGGCGGCCAGCAGCAGCCCGTCCAGGCCGCCGAACTCGGTGTCGACCTCGCGCTGCAGCTCGGCGGGCACGGCCGGCCTACCCGAGCGCTGGACGGCGTTCGACGCCGCGACCGCGCAGTTCGCCGAACGGGGCTACGCAGGCACCGCATTGGACGAGGTCGCCAGCGCCACGCAGGTCACCCGCGGTGCCGTCTACCACCACTTCGACGGCAAGCAGGCGCTGTTCGAGGCGGTGCTCGACCGGCTCGAGACCGGGGCGATGCAGCGGGTGATCGACGCCGCCGCGCAGCAGTCCGATCCGTGGGACGCCACGCTGGCCGCGCTCGACGAGTTCCTCGACCAGTGCTGCGAGCCCGTCTACGGCCGGGTGGTCTGGCAGGAGGGCCCGATCGCGCTGGGCTGGAGCGGCTGGAAGGAGTGCGAGGAGAAGTACGCGTACGGCCTGATCGAGCAGTTCCTCGGCGGACTCATGGACGCCGGCCACATCGAGCGGGTGCCGCTGGAGACCACGTCGCGGCTGGTGTTCGGACTGCTCGGCGCCGCGGGCCTCGCGCTCGCCGAGGCCGACGACGCCGGCAAGCAGCAGACCAGGGACGACTGTGCGGCATTGCTGCGGCGAATGCTCGTCGGCCTGCAAAGCCGATCGGCATGACCGGCCCGGCTAACGGTCAGGTCACCGGCTGGCGGCAGATGTAGGTCATGGCGGGCGGGAGGTTGTCCCACATCGAGCGGGTCGGCACGACCTCGCGGAACCCGCGCTCGAGCTCGCCGCGGAACCGGCGTGCGGTCGGCATCGGGTAGCCGGCGCTGTAGGCCGCCGCGGTGAACACGCCAGCAGGGTGCAGCGTGTCGCGCAGCACCGCGAGCAGCTCGCGCTGCTGCCCGGGCGTCATCAGCGTCCACGGCAGCACGGACACGATGGCGTCGGCGCGCTCCAGACCCCGTTCGGCGAGGATCTGGTGCAGCGTGCGGGCATCGGCGGTCACGACATCGGCGCCGAGCCCGCGCGCCCGCAGCTGCTGGGCCATCCCGGCGTCGCGCTCGATCGCGATCAGCGTGGATCCGGGCGGGACCCGCTTCGCGATCTCCCCGGTGACCGCGCCCGTTCCGGCCCCCAACTCGACCACGACCGGCCGTCGTCCGTCCACGTCGCCGCGCGGCACGACGGCGGCCAGCCTGCGAGCCAGCGACGGCCCGCTGGGAACCGGCGTCCCCACCTCGCGCGGTGATCGCAGCGCGGCGGCGAGGAACGCCATTCGCGATCGGCCGGCCGCAGGCCCACTCCGTTTCCTCGGTTCGGCACCCATGCGCCCAGTAGACACCCGGGCCCCGGTCAGCCCGGCGCCCCGACGTCAGCGGACCCGCGGGGAGCTCGACAGCACGGGCGATGCCCGCGCGACCATGAGCAGATGGACGACCTGTGCGAGCTGCCCGCGGTGGAGCTTGCGGACCTGCTGCGGGCCCGCCGGCTGTCCGCACGGGAGCTGCTCGACGCCTGCCTGCGGCGCATCGAGCGAGCCGACCCGGCACTGCACGCCCTCGTTACGCTGGCCGCCGAGCGGGCCACCGAGGAGGCCGCGGCGCTCGACGAGCGGATCGTGGGGGTCGGGCCGGCGGGCCCGCTGCACGGGCTACCTGTGGCGATCAAGGACCTGCACGAGACGGCCGGGATCCGCACCACCTTCGGCTCGACGCTCTACCGCGACCACGTCCCCGAGCGTGACACGCTGCACGTTGCGCGGATGCGCGCGGCAGGAGCGGTCGTGATCGGCAAGTCGAACACCCCGGAGTTCGGCGCCGGGTCGCAGACGCACAACCGGCTGCACGGCGCCACGGCAAACCCCTACGACCCGGCCCGGACGTGCGGCGGCAGCAGCGGCGGCGCGGCGGTCGCGCTGGCGGCCGGCATGGTGCCGCTGGCCGACGGCTCCGACATGGGCGGCTCATTGCGCAACCCGGCGAGCTTCTGCAACGTGGTCGGGCTGCGGCCGAGCCCGGGGCGGGTGCCGCAGGTGCCAGCCCGCGACGCCTGGTTCGACCTGTCGGTGCCCGGCCCGATGGCCCGCACGGCGGCCGACGCGGCGCTGCTGCTGGGAGTGCTCGCCGGACCCGACCTGCGCTGCCCCACCGCGCTGCCGGCGGCGCGGGTCGACGGCCCGCTCGGGCGTGATCTGACCGGCGTGCGGGTGGCCTTCGGCCGTGACCTGGGCGGGTTGCCGTTCGAGCGCGAGGTGCTCGAACTGCACGCGGCCCAGCGCGCCGTGCTGGCCGGGCTGGGCTGCGAGGTCGTCGACGCCGAGCCCGACCTGCGCGACGCCGACGACGTGTTCCGGGTGCTGCGGGGCTGGGGGATGGCGCGGGCACTGGGGGCCGACGCCGACCGCGGCGGCTCCGACGTCGCGCCGATGGTGCGCGAGAACGTGGCCTACGGGCGCACCCTGACCGCCGACGACGTCGCGCGGGCACAGGAGCGGCGCACGGCGTTGGTTGCGCGGGCGGGGGAGTTCTGGCAGCGCCACGAGTTCCTCGTGCTGCCCGTCAGCCAGGTGCTGCCGTTCGGCATCACGCAACCGTGGGTCCGCGAGATCGAGGGTGAGCCGATGCCCGACTACCTGGCCTGGATGCGCTCCTGCTCACTGGTCACGACGCTGCGCGCGCCTGTGGCCTCGGTGCCGGTCGGGTTCAGCCGCGACGGTCTGCCCTTCGGGCTGCAGGTCGTCGGCCGGCCCGGCGACGACGTCGGTGTGCTCGCGTTCGCGCACGCCGTCGAGCACGCCACCGGCGCCACCCGCCGCCGCCCGCCGTGAGCCGCCGCGCCCTCCGCCGGAACCGCCGCGCCCTCCGCCGGAACCGCCGCGCCCTCCGCCGGAACCGCCGCGCCCTC
>WHSY01000349.1 GCA_009379815.1 Pseudonocardiaceae bacterium | reverse complement strand
GAGGAGCGCGCCGAGCGGGGGCCGTGTGCGCCCGGCTCGTCGCTGGCGGCGGCGCGGTGGTTGGGCGGAACGTGGGCACGGTTCGGCGAGTTAGTTCACGCAGGTGATTCCATCCGCGGTGATGGTGTCGTCGTCGGGTGGACTGTCTTGGTGGTGCGGCTGGGGCTGGGCTGCGGCGTTCTTGGCCGGTTGCGAGCCACCGCCCGAGGAGTCCGGTGGCGGCGGGAAAATCTACCGTGGCTCGGGTGATGCAGCCGGTACTGCCGTTGACGCCTGCGGAGGCGACGCCGATCGGCCCGATCGCCGGGCTGGTGGAGGATCCCGACGAGGGCGGGGTGGTGTTCGTGTCCGGGTTGGCGACGTTCGCGTTCACCCCGGGCGATGAGCTGGCGCGACGGCTGGCGGCGGTGCAGCTGGTGACCACGGAGATCGCGCGGGCGTCGGAGGTCGCGGCCGGGGTATCGGCCGCGATCGACACCGCGGCCGCGAAGGTCAGCCGCCCCGGAAAAACCCGCAGTGCCGACGTCGACCGCGGCGCGATCAGCGCCATCGAGACCGCCCGCACCCACCTGCAGAACGCTCGCGCCGAATCCCGCACCGTCCCCAGCCGCGTCCCACTACGCCAGATCCGGCCCCAGGCGCGGCTGCTCCACGACGAACGCAAGCTGATCACCCACGCGATCCGCATGGCCGCCTACAACGCCGAGAGCACCCTCGCCCGCATGCTGCGGCCCTACTACGCCCG
>WHSY01000348.1 GCA_009379815.1 Pseudonocardiaceae bacterium | reverse complement strand
CCTGACGGCTCAGTATCGACACCGTCTCCGGGCATGGGTGCGTCGCATCGCACGGCTCGCGAATCCCGGCGAAGTGGAGAGCGGCGGATGAACTACCGGCGCGCATGGACGGCCTAATGGGGGCCCTCGACGTCGCGTACGGTCAGGGCGAGCTGGAGCTGCAGCAGGGTCTCCTGGTGCCGCAGGCTGCAGCCGAGGAGCTGCTCGATGCGGCGCAGCCCCGTGGGCGCCCCGGTCTCCAGCAGCAGCGCGTAGACGCCGAGCTCGCGTACGTCGACCACTTGGCCGCGCCGGCCGCCGCGCAGCAGGTCGGCGGCGGACCGGGCGACGCGGTAGGCGGTGGCATACTCCTCCAGCCGGTCCACGGTGGCCCCGATCACCACCGAGACGGCACGCGGGGCGACGAGCTGACCCACCTTGCGCTGAACCGCCCGGGCCACCTCGTCCATCCTGGCCTCCTGCTCGGCCCCGGGCGCGGGTACCAGCAGCACCACTGCGCTGCCCTGCACGCCGACCAGCGGGCGCGCGGCGCGGCCCTGAAGTCCCATCAGGGAGATCACCTGCCGGGAGACACGCAGCAGCCAGTCGGGCCCCACCGTTTCTCCCGGCGCGTCCGGGCCGATGCTCATGAGCTGGGACGAGCTGCTCGCTCGTGGCACCGAGCATCGCGCCGCGCACCCGGACGCGCTCACGACGCGGATGGCGGACGCGACGCCGGACGACATCGCCACCCTGATCTATACGTC
>WHSY01000347.1:497-747 GCA_009379815.1 Pseudonocardiaceae bacterium | reverse complement strand
TCAGCAGGGCGACCTGGTCAGCCTGGAACTCCACTTCGTGTCGAACAGAGACGAACAGTGTTCCAATCACTTCCTCGCCAGCCACGAGCGGTACGGCCAGGGCGGAAACGACACCTTCCGCGGCTAGAGCCCGGTCAGCCCCGATGTCGTGCGAAAACCCCGCGTCGGCATGGTAGTGCGTAGTGGCATGCGGCCTACGGTGCGTCGCGACGAACCACGCCATTCCCAGCCCAGGCTGGACACGGACACC
>WHSY01000347.1:0-487 GCA_009379815.1 Pseudonocardiaceae bacterium | reverse complement strand
AGCTCCGATCCGCTGGACGCGGGTCATGATCGAGCGCACCACCACTGGATCGAGGGCATCGTCGCCGTCCAACACACGCTGCACCTCGTCCGGGTCACTGCTGCCCTCCTCGTTGAGCAGGTCGAGGAGGGCTTCGACGGTCCGAGGGCTGAGGTAGCGCCCCGTATCGCTGGACCTAGCCGTCGAGGCCACCCCCTCGTCGACGTCGACGGCTACAGATCGGTGCACGCCACTGGAGCGACCCATCAACATGTTGCCGCCGTCGGTAGCGCCGTAGTCGACCTGAACACTCTCGTGCTCGAGATCAGGCATCGTCGTCTCCTTCACCTGTCCGGCCCAGCACGTCGTACCAGGTCGGATCGATCACGAGCGTTCCGAACATCACCGGCCTAGGTGAGCTAGGACCGACGAAGTCGGTTTGGTCGAGTCAAGTTTGGTGTTATGCGGCAAGTCCGGCCTGCTGGGTGAGGTGGTCGAGGGCGTGCTG
>WHSY01000346.1 GCA_009379815.1 Pseudonocardiaceae bacterium | reverse complement strand
GTGTAATAACGATCGAGAAGGACCACGAGGATCGAGAATCGAGCTGCAATCGGTTCAGACAGCTGTCGATGACCGTGTGTGCAGTGTTGCGAGGTGGTCGCCGCGGTGGCTCCTGACCGTTACCGGGAAGTGAGCAAACGTGAGTGCGCACACCCAGGGCACGGGGGATGACGCGCTGCGGGTCGCGGACCTCCTCGCCCATGGTGGCGATGCGGGCGTAGCCGGCGAAGGCGAAGAACAACAGACCCGCCGACTGCAGATCCTGCCGTACATCGTCGGCACTCCCCGCCGTACATCGGATCAGCGGCCGGTTGTACGTCTTCGCCGGTGTGATCCCCTCCGCCCTGCTCGGCCTTTCCTGCTTCAGTTCCGGCCCACCCCGGTCAGCAAGTTGGGCTTCGCCACCCAGGCCGTGCTGTGGATAGGTGTCACGCTGATCGGATTCCGGATGATCCGGCGGCGCCAGTACGCTGAGCACCGCCGCTAGATGATCTACGGCTTCGCGCTGACCCTGGGCACCTCCTGGTCCCGGGTGTTGTTCATCGCAATGACTGTCTGGCCCACGTTCCAGATGGACGAGCTGCTGTTCCTGGGGGTGACGTCCTGGCTGGGCTGGTTGATCAACCTGGTGATCGCCAGTGGTGGATCGAGCGCATCTTCCGGCGCCCGTTGGTGATGCCTCCGGTTCGACCGGCCCGATGCGCCGTCCAACGAGCGGGCCACCGCGCACCTGCGGATCACCGTCAA
>WHSY01000345.1 GCA_009379815.1 Pseudonocardiaceae bacterium | reverse complement strand
CCGCGGGCCAGGAGCTGGCAGGGCTCGCGCCGGGCAAGGAGTGGGTCTTCCTCGGACTCGAGAACACCGGATCGGGTGGTCACTGACGGCACCGCCGGGACTCGCGGCCCCTGCGACCGATGCGAATCGATCAAAGCTGGACGGACGCTTCCCATAAGGCGCTCACCGGCATGGCGCGCAACCGCGGACCGAACGGCAGTGTCTGATCACCGGTATAGAGGACCAGCCCGACCTCGAAGTCGTCCCCAAGCCGTTCGGCCAGGTGCCGGAGCCCGCGGAAGTCCTCCGCCCGGACCGTGGATGCCGCCTTGACCTCGACACCGACCACCTTCCCGCGACGGTTCTCGAGGACCGCGTCGACCTCCACCTTGTCGCGGGTGCGGTAGTGAAACAACTCGGCCCGCTCCTCGGACCAGGTCAGCTGGCGAGCCAACTCCATGAGCACGAAGCCTTCGAGCAGGGGCCCGAATGGCCCACCTGCGCACATCGCCGCTACAGCTGTGCGCATCCTGCCGCACCGAGATTGCGCATCCTGCCGCAACACCGCTCAGCGACAGCAGACGGGCTGATCATGGCCAGAATCCCACCTACCCGTCCGGCTCCGTTCCCGGCATCCGGTGGTGACTGGATCCGGTCGTGGCTGCGGGAGGGTGCGCGAGGCGTGAACGAGACGTTCAGATGTTGGACGCGTCGGCTGGCAGATCGGCGGGCGGCCGCGGGGAGCCGCCCTCGCCAGCGGCGTTCGGGCG
>WHSY01000344.1 GCA_009379815.1 Pseudonocardiaceae bacterium | reverse complement strand
CATGTGGTCACCGTCGGCCGAACCTTCGGCGGTGTCGCGACCGGACGGGCAGTGCTCTACATCGACTCGTCCGAGCACGTTGCCGTCGCCATCAACGGCGGCCACGCGGCGGCCACGCTCGGCCTGCGTCCCGGCGATCAGATCACCCTCCGCCGCTCGTTCACCTGACAGTCCGTCGATCGTCGTGATTACAGGTGGTACAAAGTCTGGTCGAGCTGTTCCGGAACGAGCTGTCATTGTCCGCCGACCTGCTCGCCGGCGTGTTCAGCGTGCCGGTACCCGCCTACAGGGCGGCCCGGCTCGGCGACCCGGTCATCAAGGACATCACCCCCACCGAACGCCGCTCCGACGCGGTCGTCGTCTTCGCCGACGCCGACGACGACCCCGTGCTGGGTGTCATCGTCGAAGTACAACTCACCTGGGACGAGGACAAGGAATGGGTCTGGCCCGCCTACCCAGCGACACTGCGGGCGAGGCTGCACTGCCCAGTCATGCTGCTCGTAATCAGCCCCACAGGTGCGGTCGCCACCCGCTGCGCCGTCCCGATCCACCTCGGCCACCCCGGCCTGGTGCTCACCCCGCTCGTACTCGGGCCCGACCAGATCCCCGTCATCACCGACCCCGCCCAAGGCGCCGCCGCCCCCCGAACTCGCCGTGCTGTCCGCCATCACCCACAGCCACGACCCCGAGTTCGAGGAGATCCTGCCCGCCCTGGTCAGCGCGCTAGAAGCCAGCGAACACGGCGCCGAGTA
>WHSY01000343.1 GCA_009379815.1 Pseudonocardiaceae bacterium | reverse complement strand
AACGCCGACGCGGTGATCTTCAACGTGCAGCGGCACATCGACGACCCCAGCTCGCCGGGCAACCTGTTCGCCAAGGACATCGAGTCGATGCGCGCGGTCGACCCGCTCACCGTGGAGTTCGCCCTCGCCAGCCCGAACGGCGAGTTTCCGGTCGCGTTCGCGGCCGGGTGGACGTACGGCATGCTCGGCATCATCGGGTCCCCCAGAGCCATCCGGGAGGCCGGTGACGACTACACCCGCAGCCCGGTCGGTGCCGGCCCGCACCGGTTCGTCGAGTGGGTCGAGGACTCCCGGATCGTGCTGGAGCGCAACGAGAACTACTGGCAGGAGGGCAAGCCCTACCTGGACCGGATCGAGTTCCGGCCGCTGTCGGACACCGAGTCCCGGTACGCCTCGCTGGAGAACGGCGACGTCGACATGATCTTCGCCGGCTACCACACCGAGCTGATCCGGGCCATGGACAACCCCAACCTCGACGTCTACTACGGGCCGGGCAATGGCGCGGAGTGGATGTACTTCAACCACCAGGACGCGCCGTTCGACGACCGCCGGATGCGCGAGGCGGTGGTCCGGGCGGTCAACCTGGACGCGTTGAGCGCGACGCAGTTCCGCGGCCGGATGGAGCGCGCGGACAGCATCTTCGGCCGCGACAGCGAGTACTACAGCCCGCAGGCCGCGCAACGCTGGCCGGACTACGACCCGGAACGCGCCCGCCAGCTCATCGAGGAGTTCCGGGCCGACGGTGGCGACAC
>WHSY01000342.1 GCA_009379815.1 Pseudonocardiaceae bacterium | reverse complement strand
GGGCTCGCGCCAACGGGCGTACGGCCACCGGATAGTCGCAGACGAACGTCGGCTCGATAAGCGTGTGCTCGACGAGCTTCTCGAACAGTTCCAGAACGATGTCACCGGCGCCCCATTCGGGCCGGAGTTCCACACCCGTACGATCGGCATGCCGCCGAAGGTCGGCCGCTGAGGTGTCCGGCGTCACCTCCTCACCCAGGGCCGCGGATACAGCCTCATGGACGGGCAGCCAACGCCATTCGTCGGCGAGATCTATCTCACCTCCGCGGCCGTCCGGCACCACCGTGGAGCCAACGACCTCGGCGGCATCGAGCACAAGACGACGCACGAGCTCGGCCATCGTGTGGTAATCGCCATACGCCTGATACGCCTCGAGCATGGTGAACTCCGGCGAGTGAGTGGAGTCGATTCCCTCGTTACGAAAGATCCGGCCGATCTCGAACACCCGATGAACACCGCCGACGACGAGCCGCTTTAGGTGCAGCTCGATCGCGATCCGCAGATGGAAGTCGAGACCGAACGCGTTGATATGGGTGTCGAAGGGACGCGCGGCGGCACCACCGTGAACGGACTGCAGCATCGGCGTCTCGACCTCTACATAGTCCGCCGCGTCGAGAGTGCGGCGTACAGAACTGAGAACATCCGCCCTCGTACGCAGCAGCTGGCGGGCCTCGGGACGCACGATCAGGTCGACATAGCGTTGGCGAACCCGGGCTTCTTCGGACAACGGCTTGTGCGCTACCGGCAGCGGG
>WHSY01000341.1 GCA_009379815.1 Pseudonocardiaceae bacterium | reverse complement strand
TACTTGCTGGCGTCGTTGATCCGCTCGACGAGCTCGGCGACCGACTCGAGTCGGTCGTGTTTGGTCGAGACGAGCCCCAGTACCGCGGTCTTGCCGTCGGGGAGCTTGGCGAGTGGTTCGAAGGTGCCGGACCGCGCGTCGTCGTACTCCAGCAGGAACGTGTCGTAGTTCGTCGCTCGGCGGAACGCGTTCTGGGAGAACTCCGAGTAGTCACCCTCGGCGATCCACCGGCTCTTGTAGTTGCCCCGGCACAGGTGCAGGCCGAAGGTCACTCCTGGCACGTCGGCGACGGAGTTGACCAGGTCGACGCCCTCGGTCATGGCGCGTTCCGGGGAGACGCCGAGTTTCTCCCATTGGGCGCGATGGCGCGGGTCGCCGAACAGCTGGGCCAGCTCCGGCGCGTCGATCTGGATGTACTCGCAGCCGAGCGCCGCGAGCTCACCGGCTTCTTCGCGCACCAGGTCGGCGGCGTCGGCGAACAGGTCGAACGCGTCCGGGTACGCGTCGCGCGAGTGCGTTGGAGACCACAGCGGGTAGAACAGCAGCGGGCTCGGGAGGGTGACCTTGACCGGCATGCGAGCCCGCGCGCGAGCGTACGAATATTCCTCCACGGTCAGCATGCGGCGACGTCGAACCTTGTCGGTGACACAGACGGGTGCCTGAAACTCGATATCGTCCGCGGCGGTGTCCCCGTGGAAGGCGATCGCGGTCCCGGGGCTTGGGCTCAGGCCGTCGACGGCTTGGATGAAGTGGT
>WHSY01000340.1 GCA_009379815.1 Pseudonocardiaceae bacterium | reverse complement strand
AGAGAGCCCGCGGATCACAGACTCGTAATTCACGCTGAAGGGGTCACGTGACCTGCGGAACGTAGGATCCCACCTCGCGCCGGAGACCCCACCGAAGATCCTGCGGCCGCTCTGCGCGAAGTGGCCTTTGTGCAACAGGCTCCAAGGTTCTGCCATATGGAAGTCATTTCCACACATGATACAGGCGGCATACCGTGCTGTGTCAACGGTGCGCAGGCGTGAGCACGGTGCGGTCTTGTTCGCGCCGATACCTTGCGAATGCCGGTTCCGTGACGGTGACGAGCACGACGTAGGGACTCGCCCCCGGTAGTGACGTGTTCGGTTGTCCGGTGGGCGACGGTCGGTGACGGCTCACGTGTGTCTTGACGGCTACAGGCACCCTGTGGCACTTTATGGCTCAAGTTGGAATACTATCCCAAGTAATCGCGATGCTGGGTCATTGCGACCGCGTCAGCCCAACAGGCGGGAAACGTGTCCTTCGCGAGGGGAGCGGGTTGCCGTGCCGGACCTGTCCTTCGCCGAGGTCGAGGAGATCCTGCGGTTGGTGCAACGCATCGAGGGCTGCGACGTGACGCTCACCTGGGGTGACCTCAGCGTGCATGTGCACCGAGGTGGCGCCGCGGCCACCCCCACGACAGCCGCGACGACCTCGACCGACGTGCCGGCGCAGCCAGTCGTCGAGCCCGCGCCGCGCGACCAGTCGGCACCGACGACGAACCCATTTGCCGACGTTCCGGAGCATTGGGTGTCCATCGAG
>WHSY01000033.1:47972-48344 GCA_009379815.1 Pseudonocardiaceae bacterium | reverse complement strand
ACTGTCGAGGTGCTGCCGCTGCAACACATCCGTGAGCTTCACTGAGATTTCCGCGGCGTCGCGCGCCCGACCCTGGATCTCAGCGGCCGCGAGGGCGGCTGCGTGGGCACGACGATGACCGGCATTACGGGGCCGTCCGAGTGCGGCCGCGGCAGAAATATCAGTGAGGTTCACGGATGTCTCGCGCCGCCGCGTGTGCTGCGCTGCCGTGGCCGTGATGACAACCGATCCGCGGCGACCGAGACCTGGAGGCAGCACGTGCTCTCACGACGTCGACGGACACTCGCCAGCGCCGGCGCGGTCGCGCTCGCGCTCGGCCTGGCATCGGTGCCTCACCCGCGGCGAGCGCCGCACCCAGCAGCGGCGCCGTGA
>WHSY01000033.1:0-47962 GCA_009379815.1 Pseudonocardiaceae bacterium | reverse complement strand
GTGATCGCCGAGGTCTACGGCGGGGGCGGTGGCGCCGGCGCGACCTTGACCAACGACCTCATCGAACTAACCACCGTCGGCGACGACCCGGTGAGCGTGGAAGGCTGGAGCGTGCAGTACCTGCTGGCGTGCACCGCCGTCGCCGACCCCACTCTCGGTCCCGGGGTCGACGTCGACACCGCCACCACCGTGTCCATGCAGAACCAGGAAGACCCGAACCCGACCGACAACACCGGCTCGGCCGAGCTCGCCACCGCGGACTGCACCATCGACCGCCGCGACGCCACCCGCCCGCAGCAGATCTCCGGCACCGGCGGACCGGAGGTGATCTGCGGCTCGCAGTCCAACGACACCATCCGCGCCGCCGGCGGCGGGGACAGCAACAACAACTGCCATCCCGGCGACACCATCAACCCGCCCGTCACCAACTGCCGTTGACTCGCCGCTCTCATGGCTGTGCCGCTCCGGACGAACCGCCTCCCGGCACCGGCGCAGCGCGTCCTCGATGAACTCGCCCAGCGTCTGGCCCCGGCTGCGTGCCCGCTCACGGGCCGTCGCGAGCAGCTCGTCGGCGATGGAGATGGTGGTGCGCACGATGCGAAGGTTAGTTAGCGCATCAACTACATCAGAGTCCGGCGTCCCCCGGAGCGGCAAACCTCAGTGAGGGTTACGGATGTTTCCGCAGACGCTCACCGCCATGGTGGGTACATGCGAATCGAGATCGACGCGGCGCCGGACCCACCGCCACGCGGGCAGGTGCGGGTCGGCGACGGCGACCCTCAACCGTTCGCCGGATGGCTGCAGCTGTTGTCGACCCTCGCCCAGGCCCTCCCGCTGCCCGACGCCGACACGACCGGCCACGGCTGCGGCCTCCGGCACGACCACAACCCCTGACGGGTGAGCGGATACGCGGAACCCAACCCCGTCCCGACCGACGTCACGGGCCGGCCTCGCGGGTGATGCTGCGGCCTTCCGCCTCGCTGGCGCGTGACGTTAGCCTGTTGCCCCTGGTCGGCGACAGGAGTGCGCAAGTGGGTGCCGAGCTTCTGCCACTGATTGGCCGGTCCGATGAGCTCGCGTCGGTCGCCGCGTCCGTCGAGCGCGCAGCCGCCGGATTCGGGCAGGTCCTCGTGTTCGAGGGTGAGGCCGGCATCGGAAAGACCCGCCTGGTGCAGGGGGCCCTCGACAATGCCCGCGCACGGGACGTCGAGATCTGCGCCGGTGCGGCCGACGAGGTGACGCGGCGGCGCCCGTTCGCCGTGCTGGCCGACGCACTGGGGTTGACCGGCACTCCGGCGGACCCGGACCGGGCGGAGGTGGCCCGGCAGCTGCGCGGAAGCGGCTCGCCCTACGGCGTCGGCGATCAGGAGTTCGGCGTCAGTGAGGCGATCACGGGTCTCGTCGAGCGGCTGTGCTCTCGCAGCTCGCTGCTGCTGGTGCTGGAGGACGTGCACTGGGCCGACCCGGCCACGCTTGCTTGTACCGTCAGGCTCGGGCGCATCGTGGAGCAGCTGCCGCTGCTGCTGATCCTGACCGCGCGCCCGACGCCGCGCAGTCCCGAGCTCGCGCGGCTGCTGACCATGCTGGCCGACCGGGGAGCGGCTTCGACGCTGCTGGGGCCATTGGCGCACAAGACCGTGCTGGCGCTGGCCGAGGCAGCGTCGGGCGCCGTCCCCGGGCCGAACCTGAGCCGGCAGCTCGACGGCGCGGGAGGCAATCCGCTGCTGGTGCTCGAGATGCTCGCAGCGCTGGGCCAGGCCGGGGCGATCGAGGCCGCTGGCGACAACACCGTGGATATCGACTCGGCGACCGCCCCGTCCGTAGCACCTTCGTTGACGATCCTGCACCGGCTGAGCTTCCTACCCCCCGAGGTGCTCGACGTGCTGCGGACGGCTTCGATCATCGGCACCTCGTTCTTCGTCACGGACCTCTCGTTGCTGTCCGGCCGTTCGGCCGCGGGGCTCGCCGGCCCGGTACGCGAGGCGATGACCGCCGGGTTGCTGGCCGAACGTGGTCCCCGGTTGGAGTTTCGTCATGAACTGATCCGCGACGCCTTGTACCGCGACCTGCCCAAGTCGCTGCGGGAGGCCTTCCATCGTGACTTCGCGCAGGCGCTGGCATCTGCCGGCCATCCGCCAGGCCGGATCGCCGAGCACCTGTTGCGCGGAGCCCGTCCCGGCGATTCGGTAGCCGTCGAGTGGCTGCGTCGAGCGGCCGAGGAAACCGGCCGGCGCGCGCCGGCCGGCGCGGTGGAGCTGCTGGAACACGCCATCGCACTTGCCGATCCGACCGACCCGGCGCGTCACCGGCTGGCCGCAGACCGCGCGGTGGCGCTGCTGCACTCCGGTCGCTCGGCCGAAGGTGAGGCTGCGTGCCGCGAGGTGCTCACCCGCCGGGACGACCCGCAGCGCGAGGGCACTCTGCGGTGGCTGCTCATCCGATCGATGGTGATTCGGGATCAGGTCGCCGAGGCGCTCGTGCAGATCGACGAGGCGCTTGCGCAGCGCACCGCATCCCAGGCTGAGCGGGCGCTGTACCACGGCTGGGCCGCGCTCGCGCGGCTCCGGCTGGGCCAGTACGACCCCGCGCTGGAACTCGCGGAGCAGGCCGTCGAGCTCGCGGCGCCGACCGGTGACTCGGTCGCGATCTCCGAGACCCTGCACACCAAAGCGCAGGTCCTCGCCTTCCGCGGGCACCTGGTCGAATCGGCCGAACTGGGCGTGCAGGCCGTGCAGGCGCCGGATCCGGAGTCGCTGCCACACGGGCCACAGCCAGCGACCACGACAGCCGGTCTGATGTTGATCGCCGCTGATCGGGTGACCGAAGGCTTCGAGATGCTGCACCGCGGTCGGCAGCTCAACGAGAGCCTCGGCGCAAGGTCGGTACTGGCGCTGCACCACATCGTGTACGCCGACGGGTTGTTCCTAGTCGGCGAATGGGACGACGCGGTCTCCGAGATCGAGACCGGCTTCTCGCTGCTCGGCGACGGCCCAGCGTGGCCGGCGATGAGCCTCGGCATTCTCGCCCTGATCGCAGTGCGCCGCGACGACCTGGCCGAGGCCCGGGCCCACCTCGCCGCGGCACACGCCGCCGCGCAGCCGGGTGTCGAGCAGATGCGCGAACACCGCACGGTGCTGGCGGGCGCGCTGCTGGCCGAGGCCGCGGGAAGGGACAGCCAGGCCATCGACGAACTGTGCGCGGGCTGGGACCGGATCAACGCGGCGCGATTCGGTGTGGCGTTTCCCGAGTTCGGGCCCGAGCTGGTCCGCAGATTGGTGGCAGCCGGTCAGCGAACCCGCGCGACCGAGGTCACCGCCACGGTCGAGAGCTGTGCCCGGCACAACCCCGGGGTGCCCAACGTCGAGGGGGCCGCACTCGTCTGCCGGGGGCTCACCGAGCAAGCGCCAGGGCTGCTCGTCGACGCCGTGGCCGCGTACCGGCAAAGCGCTCAACCACTCGGTCGCGCGCTCGCTTGTGAGGGCGCCGCCACGCTCCTGGCCGTCGACGGTCGCGGCGACGAGGCGCGGGCGCTGCTGGGCGAAGCCCACGATCTGCTCCACGGCATCGGCGCCCACCGCGACACCGCGCGGACGGGCGCTGCGCTGCGCAGGCTCGGCGTGCATCGCGGCGCCCGCGCCACCCGCACGCGCGTTCGCACCGGCTGGGCGGCGCTCACCGCCACCGAACGCAAGGTCGTGGGGTTCGTCGCCCAGCGGCTGTCCAATCCGGAGATCGCCGACCAGATGTACCTGTCGCGGCGCACCGTCGAGACCCACGTCTCGCATGCCCTGGCCAAGCTCGAGCTGCGGTCCCGGCTCGAGCTGGCTGCCGAGGCGGCACGACGCGCCACGGGGTGACGTCGCCCGTCGAGCGATGTTCATGGATGCCTCCCGCTGCCGAGGCGGCTGCCACCAGCAGCACGATGAGCGTACTTGCGGTGGTTTCCGGGTGGCGTGAGCGTTCGACGGGTTCCGGCCGACCGCTACGTCCGGGGGGTCGCGAAGAGCCGGAAGCCGCACACTGGTGCTGCGGAACGTGAACCTCGCAGGGCGGACGCACCAGCAGCCGCAGGCGGCGCCGCCAACCCACCCATCACCAACTGCCGTTGACCGGCCCGTCGCTCGGCTGGCCGAGGTCGCCGCACCAGGCGGCCTCGGTGGCGAGCTGGAGGCGGGAGTGCAGCCCCAGCTTGCACAAGGCGTGCGAGAGGTGCGCCGTGACCGGTTCCGTATGTGGAGAGGCACGACCAGGACACTGACCGACCATGACTATCGCTCGATCGATCGTGCTGTTCGTGGTGGCCGCCCTGTTCGAGATCGGCGGTGCGTGGCTGGTGTGGCAGGGTGTCCGGGAGCACCGCGGGCTGCTGTTCATCGGTGCGGGGGTGCTCGCGCTGGGCGCCTACGGGTTCGTCGCCACGTTGCAGCCCGACCCGCACTTCGGGCGCATCCTTGCCGCCTACGGCGGGATCTTCGTGGCAGGCTCGCTGGCCTGGGGCATGGTCGTCGACGGGTTCCGGCCCGACCGCTACGACATCGCCGGCGCGCTGATCTGCCTGCTCGGCGTCGCCGTCATCATGTACGCCCCGCGCGGCTGACCCGTAGTCCAGCGCTGGGTGCGGCGCGTCACCGGCCAGCTGCCCCAGCGAAACACATCGTGGTTGACGGCAATCCGGCCCTGTCGGCACGAAATCTCAGTGAGATTCACGGATGTCTCGCTGCCCCGGGTGTGCTGGACTCCGCTCCTCGTGATCGAGGAGGACTCCTCGGTTTGATGCACCGCACGCGCTGCCCGCGCGCGGCGGTCGGTACACGGAGGTTCGCAATGCGCAGCTCACGCCCCCGTTCCACCACGCTCAGTCGCTCGTGGCTGGGTCGCTCGTGGGTGGCCGTGCCGGCGCTGGCCGGCCTGGCCGCACTCGGCGTCGGCACCGCCGTCGCCGTCGCGGCGCCGGGCTCGGCCGCCGACTCGGCATCCGCCTCAGACCACGTGACCTTCACCGCCGGACTGGAGCTCGGCGAGCAGGTGGAGCTCGCGAGCAACGGCCCGCTGAGTTACATCGCCCGCTGCGCCTACGACCGGTCGCCCGGGGAGGACTTCAACTCCGGCGACGGCTTCATCCCCAGGCAGGAAGACCCCGTCGTCCGGGTCGACGTGTTCGTCACCAGCACCGTGGACGGGTTCACCAGCAACGGCCGCGCCGTGGAAGGCGGCCGCGCCGAGGACGGCACCGTCCTACCGGACACCGTCGATCACACCCTCGCCGCGAACGAGGAGAGGCGCGTCGCCGGCACCGACGCAACCGTCAGGCAGGAGCGGAGGTTCACGTTCGTAGGTGGGGACACCAGCTACGCCGAATCGAACGGCCAGCGGTTCTACCTCGGCCTCGGCCCAGACAGCGTCGGGCTCGGCGCGAACCACGATCGCTCGAACCCGGGCTGCACCGTGGTGGGCACGGCGTTCACGGCAACGGGCACCCGCTGATCCGCGACGTTGGCTGTCTGATGTCAGCCCGCGGCGGGCACATTCGGGGCCGGTTCAGTGGTGCCCTGCCGAAATATCAGTGAGGTTCACGGATGTTTCGCGATCGCACTGCATCCATGCTGAGCGCGCTTATCTCTCGGGCGGTCGTGATCCGGTAGTGCCGACCGGCCACGGTCGCCGTCCCGACGCACAGGAGGAACTTGGCAATGGGCGGGTTTGCAGGGCCGCGAATCGGCGCGGCGGCATGTGGGAGGGTGGGCAGGGCTGCGTCGGGGATGGCACTGAGCGCCGCCGTGGTCGGTGCGGTGCTCACCGCCCCGCCGATGGTGGCAGCCGCCGACCCGGCGCCCGCGGGCAACGAAGGAATCGGCAAGCACGACGAAGAGCTCCTCGCCGAGGCGAAGCGCTCCGGGCAGCGCAGCGTCAGCGTGCTCGTGGCCACCGAGCCCGGCGCGGCGGCACGGGGCGCCGAGGCGCTGGCGCGGGCCGGCGCCACAGTGCAGCACCGCGCCGACGAGCTCGGCTACGTGCGCGCCGAGGTGCCGGTCGACGACGTCGAGCGGGTCGCCGCCCTGCCGGGCGTGGACGCGCTCGACCTGGACGACGAGATCGTGCTGCCCGGCCTCCCCTGGCATCCGGGGAAGGCCGACCCGGGCTCCCAGCCACCGCCCGACGCCGACACGCCCCGGGTCAACCCGTACCTGCCGACCGATGACACGGGCGCGGCGCAGTTCGTCGAGGAACACCCCAGCTGGGACGGCCGCGGCGTGACGGTCGGCGTCGTGGGCACCGGGATCGACCTCGGCCACCCCGCGCTGCAGGCCACGAGCACCGGAGAACGCAAGATCGTCGACTGGGTGACCCGCACCGACGGCCGGTTCACCGGCGGCGTCAACAACGACGACGACCCGACGTGGATCGCCATGTCCACCGAGGTCTCCGGCCCCACCTTCACCGCCGGCGGCGTCGAGTACCGGGCACCGGAGGGCAGCTACCGGTTCGGCGTGTTCGACGAGCGTGACCCGCGGCTCGGCGGCGAGATCGGCAACGACGTCAACCGAGACGGCAACCCGCCGGACAGCACAGGCACGTTCGGCGTGCTCTGGGACAGGGCCAGCAACACGGTGTGGGTGGATGCCGACCAGAACCGGGACTTCACCGACGACCCGTCGATGACCGACTACAAGGTGAGGTACGACGTCGGCACGTTCGGCACCGACGACCCGGACACGCCGGTGCGCGAGGCCATGCCGTTCGTGGTGCAGACCGACACGGCCAACAACTCGGTCAACATCGGCATCGTCTCCGGCTCGGGCGGCACGCACGTCGCCGGAGTCGTGGCGGGCAACTCGCTGTTCGGCGGCGCCATGAGCGGCGCCGCACCGGGCGCGAAGCTGGTGTCCGTGCGGGTGTGCCTGTTCGTGGCCGGCTGCACGGCCCACGCCCTGCTCGAAGGCATGATCTACGCGGCGCGGGACGCGAACGTCGACGTGATCACCATGTCGTTCAACGTCCTGCCCGCGCTCAACGACGGCAACAACGCCCGCGCCGAGCTGTACAACCGGTTGATCGACACCTACGACGTGCAGATGTTCATCGCCGCCGGCGACTCCGGTCCCGGTTCCAACACCGTCGGCGACCCGTCGGTGGCCGACGACGTGATGAGCGTCGGCTCCTACATCAGCAAGGACACCTGGCGACACAACTACGGTTCGGACTCCGCCCGACAGGACACCCTGCACGGGGTCTCCGCGCGCGGTCCCCGTGAGGACGGCGGATTCAAGCCGAACATCATCGCACCCGGCTCGGCGGTCACGACCGCGCCGACCTGGCAACAGGGTCGTCCCGTCCCGGACACCTTCCAGTTGCCGCCCGGCTATGCGATGTCCGACGGCACGGCGATCGCCGCGGCGCAAGCAGCCGGTGCCGCCGCGCTGCTGGTGAGCGCCGCGATGGACCGCGACGTCGAGCACGAGCCCGCGCAGCTGCGCAAGGCGCTGGCCGACACCACCCGGTCCATTCCCGGCTACCAGGCCTACGAGCAGGGCAACGGCCTGATCGACGTGGCGAAGGCGTGGGACCTGCTGCAGGACGGCGTCGAGACCGTCGACATCAGCTCGTCGGTGCCGGTGAACACCGTGCTGTCCGGCTTCCTCGCCGCCCCGGGCATCGGCGTCGGCATCCACGACCGCGAGGGCGTCACGAGCGGCGACAGCTACGTCCGCGAGTACACCTTCGTTCGGCACTCGGGCCCCGACCGCCCCGTCACCTACCAGGCGAGGTGGACCGGCAACGACGACACGTTCAGCTCGCGACCGACAATCCAGCTGCGCAAGGGCGAGGTGACCGAGTACCGGGTGACCGTCGAGCCGCACTCGGCCGGGGCGCACTCGGCGATCCTGGAGCTCAACACCCCGACGACGACGGGCGTCGACTACCGGACGCTGAACACCGTGATCGCGGCGGAGAACTTCACCGCGGAGAACGGTTTCGAGGTGCGCCACGGTGGAAAGATCGGCCCAAACGAGACGGAGAGCTTCTTCGTCCGCGTCGAGCCGAACACGCCGGCGCTGACCGTCGACATGCAGCGGGGCGCGGGCCAGCTGCGCTTCCTGCGCTTCCACCCGTACGGCGTCGGCATCGACGGCAACTCCCCGCTGAGCTGCTACGACCCGGTCGTCACGCCGGACGGCAGTTGCGCGGGCAGCCCGACCAGCCGCACGGTCGCCGACCCGGCACCCGGTGTCTGGGAGATCGTGGTCGAGGCCCGGCACACGTCGGATGCCGCCTTCGCGCCGTACCTGGTGACCGCCTCGGTGCTCGGGGCCTCGGTCTCACCGAACCCGGACACGATCGAGTCCGTGCAGCGCGGGGCGCCGGTCGAGCGCCAGTACACGGTGCAGAACCGTTTCGGCCCCTTCACCGGACGCGCGGTCGGCACCTCGCTGGGCAGCGCCAGGGTGGACACGCCGACCATCGCCGACGGGGCGCAGCAGCAGCACCCGGTGACCGTCCCGGACGGTGCCACGCAGCTGATCGCTCGCATCGGCGGCCCCGCTGACACCGCTGCGGACCTGGATCTGTATCTGTTCGACTGCACCAGCGGCAGTTGCGTGCAAGCGGCGGCGGGCGGGGACGGTGACTCGGAGGAGCAGGTCAAGGTCAGCGGCCCGGCAGCGGGCCAGTGGATGGTCCTTGTCAGTGGCTACAGCGTCCCTGCCGGTTCGACGACCTACTCCTATCTGGACATGTTCCGCGGGCCGTCATTCGGTTCCATCGAGGTGAACGACCCCGACACGCTGCGCCCGGCGGGTGCGGAGTGGACGGTCGATGCCACGCTCACCGCGGGCAGCGCCCCGGCGGAGGGCCGCGTGCTGCTCGGCCTCATCGAGGTCCGCACCGACGAGGACGTGCTCATCGGCACCGGCGAGGTGATCATCGACAGCGTCACGGGGTAGCACCACTGGCCGGCGCGCCATGCCGGCTTGCCGCGTTCCGCGGAACGCGGTGCTCGATGTACCGCTGCCGCCTGGCCAGGCTCGATGCCCGCCCGAAGGGAGCTCGACGATGAGTCCGTGGTCGTGCACGGTGCGCGCCGGGTGGCCGCCGGCCCGGGCAGGCGCGGCGAGTCTGCTGGCCGCGGCCATGATGATGGTCGTGCCGAACGGTGCGCGGGACCGGCGGGTCCGCGGCCGTCGAACGGGGCTGCGGGCTGCTGTGTGGTGCGTTCTTGCCGCGCTGCTCATGCTGGGCTGGTTTCCGGCGGCGGCTTCGGGCGCCCCGCCGGCGCTCACCGTCAGCGCGCCCACGGCGGGCGCCACGCTGCCGTTCGGCCAGCCGGTGGAACTCGCCGGCGACGGCAAGCGCCCAGGTCACCGCATCGAGATCAGCGAGGGTGGGTCCGAGCTATGGTGCGCCTTCGGCCCGCCAGCCGATGACGCGGCCGGCGTCTGGATGTGCACCATCGACGAACTCCTCGATCCGGGGCGGCATGTCTTCGACATCGTTCAGCGCAACATCGATGATCCGTCGGACGTCTCCCCTGCCGTCACGCGGTCCGTGACGATCGCCGACAGCCTGCTGTCGGTCACCAGCCCGGACACGTTCGAGACGGGATCTCCGATCGTCATTACCGGTAATCGGGATACCGGGTCTCGTTTCAGGGTCCGGGCACGGCTGACCCGCAGCTCGGATTCCTCGTTCGATGAGGGTTTGCGCTGCGACAGCAGCCCTCCGTCCGGGGACACCTTCACCTGCACCCTGCCGGCGGACCGGGTGCCACCGACCGGAACCGATTACGTACTCACGATCACCGAGGTTCGAGACGGGGAAGTGTTCGCCACATCGATCACGGTCCCGTTGACGATCAGGGATCCGTCGTCGGCGCCCGACCCCACGCCGCCCCCCAGCACCGTCTCGCCGCCCGGGGCGCCACCGCCGGATGCGGGCCCACCACCGCCCGACCCGGGCTCGCCACCCGATGCGGGGCCGCCAGGCCCGGATCCTCGGCCCGAGGCGGGGCCGCCACCGGCCCCGGCTGCCTCTCCGGGCCCCAATTCCCCGCCGGAGTCTTCGTCCGCGGGTGCCGGCAACCCGCCCGGGGCATCGCCCACGGGTCCGGACACTCCGTCGCCCGCGCCCGGGCCGTCCGCCGACCCGGGTTCACCGTCGTCTGCCGGTACACGGGATCAGGGTCCGGCTGTCGCGCTCCCGAGCTCGGGCCAACCCGTGCTGGATCCGGTCACCGACAGTGAGACGGTTGGCCGGCGGGTGCTGTTGCTCGCGGTCTCGAGCCTGGCAATACTCGGCATCATCGGCCCCGGGGGCCTGGGGTCGTCGAGCCGGTTGCTCGTACCCGCAGGTGGGATCCGTGACAAGGGCGACACGCGCCGCGCCTACCTGCGGGCCGGGACGGGTTGGGGTGACCGATCCTGGTCATGGCGCACACCCGGATGGCAGGTCAGTGACCGTTACAGCCACCTCGTGCCGATGGCCATCGCCGCACGGATGCCGCTGGCATCCCGCTCGGCCGGTGACGCCATCGCGCTGCGGGCGATTTCGGGGGTGGCCTGGATCCTGTGGCCGGTCACGGGCCTGACGATGGGAATCGCGGCGGCCGTCTCGGGTGCGGGATCCGCATTGCCGCCCCAGCTGGCGCTGGTGATCACGATCGCGCTGATCGGGATCTTCGACGCATCCGCGGGAGCTGCGGCGACAATCGGGTTCATCGCGGTCGTGCTGGCCCGGGGCGGGCTGACGGCCGAGGGGCTGAGCGTGGCCGACGGCGCCCGCAGCCTGCTGGGCCTGAGCATCCTGTGGTTCGTCATCCCGGTGCTGGCCTCGGTCGCCCGCCCGTACCGGCGGATGGTCGAGGACGACCGCGCGTACTGGTGGGATCGGTTCGGCGACTCCGTTATAGCGAGCCTCGTCGGTGGCTGGGCGGCGTTCTCCGTCGCCCGGGCCATGGGCTACCTCACCGGCCGCGATCTCGACATCACCTCGCACGCCGCTGCTCTCGGGCTGATCGTCATCGGGGCACTGCTCGCCCGCTTCGCCCTCGAGGAACTGACCGTCTGGGCCTATCCCGCGCGAGTCCGGGCCGTCCTGCACCCGGGCCTGCCCCCGGAGCCGACGCGGCTGCACGACCTCCGCGGCGTCGCCGCGCGGACCGTCCTGGTCGCGCTGGTCGCCGTGGCATTCACCGGCAACTGCTGGCAGCTGTGGGTGGGACTCGCGCTCTATGCCACACCCCAGGTCGTCGCATTCGCCCGGGACCGGATCCCGCAATCCCCGCGGATCTCGCGGCTGCTCCCCCGCGGGGTACTGCTGGTGTTCCTGCTGATCAGCTGGGGACTGATCGTCGCAGCGTTCCTCGTGGCGGCCACCGACGACGTGACCACCCGGCTGCAGTTCGGCTTCCTGCTGTACACGCTCGCGTTGTTCGTGCACAAGTCCTTGCTGCTGTTCGGCCGCGAGGCCCCGTGGCGGCCGTGGTCCACACGTCGGGAACTCGCCGGAGCCCTGCTGGTGATCGCAAGCACGATCCTGGTGATCGCCTCGGCATGACCCCGTGCTCCAGGGCAGCTCGCGGGCGCATCGGCATCGTCGGCGGCTTCGGCGGCTTCGGCGGCTTCGGCGGCATACCCAGCACATCCCGCCCCATCTGCATCGAAATATCAGTGAGATTCACGGATGTCTCGGCGACCGCTCTCGTGAACCGTGGTTCGCACTCCGGCGTGCTCGGCCAGGCCTGGCCGGCTCGCCGGTCCCGACTTCACGCCAAAGGGAGCTTGGCCATGAGTAGCTACTTGTCCCGGCGGGCCGCCGTGGCGGCATCGGTGCTGGTGTTGCCGACCGCGCTGCTGTGCGCCGCCGCCCCGGTGGCCGCGCAGCCGCCCGACGACCCCGTCCTCAGCCGTCAGGGGATGCTCGGCCCGTTCGCAAGCGAATTCCACAATTTCCTGTCCATAACAGTATCGGAGAACACGGCGGTCGTCGGGGCGTCCTGGCACAACGCGGCGTATGTCTGGGAGCGGTCGGGATCGTCCTGGTCATTACAGGACACCCTGCTGCCCGAAGACGGCCAGGAGAATGGTTTCGGTCGCGCGGTAGCGGTATCGGGCGACACCATCGTGGTCGGGGCTGTTGACGAAGCCCATGTATTCACACGTACTGGTGCCTCGTGGTCCCAGCAGACCGAGCTGACGTCCAGCGAGGCGAACGGCTTCGGTACCGCGGTTGCTGTTGCGGGTGACACCCTCGTGGTGGGGGTTCCCTTCGGGGAGTTCAACAACAGAGAGGTCGGTTTGGCGCGGGTGTACGAACGCTCCGGCGACACCTGGTCCAGCCAGGCGACGCTGACGGCGACCCCCCGCGGCGATGGGGACCGGTTCGGTCGTTCAGTGGCAATTATCGACGACACGGTCCTCGTCGGTGCCCCCTTCGACGATTCGGTCAACCATTCAGACGCTGGGTCAGCACACGTGTTCACCCGTGACGGCACAGGCTGGTCGCATCAGGCGCGGTTGCGGGCACCCGCCCGTGACCGTGCCGAGTTCGATGTGTTCGGCCTCGGAGTGTCCCTTGCCGATGACACGGCAGTGGTAGGGGCACCGCTTGCCGACGTAGGGACCACGACCGACGTGGGTTCCGCCTACGTTTTCGCCCGCCAAGGCGATTCATGGTCGCGAGAGGTGAGGCTGCTCATGCCCGAGGGTTCTCCGGGAGCGATGTTCGGGACCGGTGTCGCCGTGTCGGGAGACACGGTTGTCGTCGGGGCGTCAACTCATCGCGGGCCAGGCGCCGGGTCAGCTGAGGTGTTCGTTGAAGCGGCCGGCACGTGGACCCACCGGGCCACGCTCACGCGACCCCGCACGACCTATTTCGGGTACTCGGTTGCCGCCTCGGAGGACACCTTTCTGGTGACGAGCAACGGGTTTTCCCACGGGAGCTACCATTACGGATTCGCCCGAGCCGTCGTCTACGTCACTGAACCCTGATCCGGAAACCTTGTCAGGCGGTGGCGGCGTTCCGGTATCGCTGGCGCAGTTCCGACTTGTAGAGCTTGCCCGTGGGAAGCCGGGGCAGCTCGTCGACGAAGTCGATCGAGCGCGGGCACTTCACCCTGGCGAGGTGCGCCCGGCAGAACTCCTGCAGCTCGGCTTCGAGCTCGGGTCCACCCGTGACCCCGTCGAGCGGCTGCACCACGGCCTTGACCTCCTCGCCGAGGTCCTCGTTCGGGATGCCGATCACCGCCGCGTCCATCACCTTGGAGTGGGTGATGAGCAGGTTCTCGGTCTCCTGCGGGTAGACGTTCACGCCCCCGGAGATGATCATGAAGTGCTTCCGGTCGGTGAGGTGGAGATAGCCGTCGGCGTCGAGGTGGCCGATGTCGCCGACCGTGCTGGCCTCGCCGGTGGCGTCGCGGCTGGCTGCGGTCTTGTCGGGCTCGTGGAAGTACTCGAAGTTGGTCGCGCCGCGGAACCAGACGGTGCCGGGCTCCCCGACCGGGAGCAGCTCGCCGTCCTCGTCGCGGATCTCCACCTCGCCGAGCACCGGCTTGCCCACGCTGCCCGGATGGGCGAGCCACTCCTCGCTGGTGCACACGGTGAAGCCGTTGGCCTCGGTGGCGCCGTAGTACTCCCGCAGCACCGGGCCGAACCAATCGATCATATCCTGCTTGACCTGCACTGGGCACGGGGCCGCCGCGTGGATGACGACCTCGAGCGACGACACGTCGTAGCGGTTGCGCACCTCCTCGGGCAGCTTGAGCATCCGGCTGAACATGGTGGGCACCACCTGGCTGTGGGTGACCCGGTGCCGTTCCACGAGCGCGAGGTACCGCTCGGGGTCGAATCGTTCCATCACGATCGAGGGGGCGCCCATCCGCATCGCGCCGGCGATCGAGGCCTGCGGGGCGGAGTGATACAGCGGCGCCGGCGAGAGGTACACCATGCCGGGGCGCATCTGGAACAGGACGTGCTGGACGAAGTTCATCACCGGCAGCGGGTCGGCCGGATGCCCCTCCGGCAGCGGCCGCAGGATCCCCTTCGGCCGGCCCGTGGTGCCCGACGAGTACAGCATCGCAGCACCCAGCTGCTCGTCGGGCACGTGGTCGGACGGGTACCCATTCACCACCTGCTCGTAGGGCTCGAACGGGCCGTCGGCGGCGTCGGCTCCGATCTCGAGGAACAGCTTCACGTCGGGGCACTGCTCCGCCGCGGCCAGCGCCACCTCCCGCGTCGCCGCCGACGCGACCAGTACCCGTGACCGGGAGTCGTTGACGATGTAGGCGAGCTCCTCGGCCTGCAGGTAGGAGTTGATGCAGGTGTAGTAGAGCCCGGCACGCTCGGCTCCGCCTTGCAGCTCGAAGTACCGGGGATGGTTCTCCAGGAAGAACGCGACGTGGTCGCCGCGCTGCAGCCCCAGGTCACGGAAGAGGTGGGCGACGCGGTTCGCCCTGGCCTCGTACTCGACGAAGGTCAGCACCTCACCGGACCCGGCCATGATGATCGCCGGCTTGTCGGGGGTGGCGGCAGCATGATCGGCGGCGTACATGCCGCTGACAATAGGTGCTCGCTGGGCTTGTTACGAGCCCGTCAACTTGATTAGACGGTTGACCGTCTAGCTAGATAGGCTTACGCTGTGGTAAGCAAGCGGATGAGCGCCGCACGAGCGCTGCAGCTCGTACGCAGGGCTGCTCGCAAGCGGGGGCTGTCCGTCGTGGAGTTGCACAAGCGTGGCAAGGGTTCGCATCGCATGTATGCCCTGGTCGACGCTGAGGACCGTGAAATCGAGCGGTTCGGCCTCACCGATCATCCGGGCGACATCTCCTGGCTCGTGCTGCGGCGACTGGAGGAGCGCCTGACGGAAGTGTTCGGAGGCGGGTGGATGGAGGAGCGGTGAAGACTTACGACGTGACCGTCACCCGGGGGGACAACCTGTGGGTGGCCGACATCGCCGGGATGTCCGCAGCGACCGACGTCCCTCGCTTCGCTGACCTCGACGTCGAGGTGCGCGACCTGATCGCGGGTCTCACCGACGCCGAACCCGAAGGCTTCGCGGTCCGCTGGCGCTATGTGATCGACGGCATCGACGTCACCGAGCAGCTGAGCAAGTTCACCGCGGTGGAAGCCGAGCTGGCCGCTCGGCTGGCGGAGCGGGACGAGACGAGGCTCGCGGTGATCCGGTTGCTCAGCGAGGCGGGGCTGTCGCAGCGCGCCATCAGCGACGCCGTCGGTCTCTCGCACCAGCGCGTCCACCAGCTGCTTCATACCGGCACGTGAGTGCGGTCACGAGCGGAGCTCGGGGAAGTCGTCGTCGCGGTACTCGCCCTCGACCGCACCGTCACCGGCGTGCACCTCGTCCTCGCGGCCCCGCAGCTCCACCCGTCGGATCTTGCCGGAGATCGTCTTGGGCAGCTCGCCGAACTCCAGCCTGCGGATCCGCTTGTAGGGGGCCAGGTGTTCCCGCGCGTGGCGCAGGATCGCCAGGGCGGTCTCGCGGGACGCCTCGTACCCACCCGCCAGCACCACGTACGCCTTGGGTACCGCGAGCCGGACGGGGTCCGGTGAGGGCACCACGGCCGCCTCGGCGACAGCCTCGTGCTCGATGAGCGCACTCTCCAGCTCGAACGGCGAGATCCGGTAGTCCGAGGCCTTGAACACGTCGTCGGAACGGCCGACGTAGGTGATGTAACCGTCCTCGTCGCGCGACCCGACGTCACCGGTGTGGTAGTAGCCGCCGCGCATCACCTCCGCGGTGCGCTCGTCGTCGTCGCGGTAGCCGACCATCAGCCCCAGCGGTCGCGCCGCGAGGTCCAGGCAGATCTCGCCCTCGTCACCCGACTCGCCGGTGGCGAGGTCGACCAGCGCGACGGAGTAGCCCGGCATCGGGCGGCCCATCGAGCCAGGGACGACGCGCGCCCCTGGTGGGTTGGCGATCTGCACGGTGGTCTCGGTCTGCCCGAAACCGTCCCGGATCGTCCGGCCCCACGCCTTCTCCACTTGCTCGATGACCTCGGGGTTCAGCGGCTCACCCGCGCCGACGACCTTCGACGGCGGGTCCTGCAGCGCGGACAGGTCGGCCTGGATCAGCATCCGCCACACGGTCGGCGGGGCGCAGAAGCTGGTCACACCGCAGCGCTGCATCTGCGCGAGCAGCGCGTCGGCGTCGAACCGGGAGTAGTTGTAGATCATTACGGTCGCGCCGGCGATCCAGGGCGCGAAGACGTTGCTCCACGCGTGCTTGGCCCAACCGGGGGACGAGATGTTGAGGTGCACGTCGCCGGGCTCGAGGCCGATCCAGAACATCGTGGAGAGGTGTCCGACGGGGTAGGAACCGTGGGTGTGCTCGACCAGCTTGGGTTGGGCGGTGGTGCCCGAGGTGAAGTAGAGCAGCAACGTGTCGGTCGCCGAGGTGGGACCGTCGGGCTCGAACCAGGAGTACTGGTCGTAGGCCTCCCCGTAGTGCGCCCAGCCTTCCACGGGGTCACCGACCGCAATACGGCCGTAGGACCCCTTGACGTCTGCGAACTTGGCCGCATCCGCCGACCGCGCCACCACGAAGCCGGCACCGCCGCGCTCGATCCGATCGGACAGGTCGGCCGGACCGAGCAGTGTCGTGGCCGGGATGAGCACCGCGCCGAGCTTCATCGTCGCGAGGATGGTCTCCCACAGCTCCACCTGGTTGCCGAGCATCAGCACGATCCGGTCGCCGCGCCCGACGCCCAGCGAACGCAGCCAGTTCGCCACCTGGTTCGAGCGCCAGGACATCTCCGCGAACGTCAGGCGCTGCTCGGACCCGTCCTCCTCGACGATCCACAGCGCCGGACGGTCCGCACTGGCCGGGTCGGCGCCGAGATGGTCGAACCATTCCAGCGCCCAGTTGAAGTCGGTCAACGCGGGCCACCGGAAGTCACGCCCGGCCCGGTCGTAGTCTTCCCGGTGCACGAGCAGGAACTCTCGCGCTTCGGCGAACGCGTCGAAGCTCGCCGAGGTTGTGGCGTCAGTCACGGCTCCTCCTCTGTCCGGGCACGACCTGCCGATAGTGCCAACCCGACGGCTTCACAGGGAAGCCTGCGCCCCGCTGGAGTGACAGTCGTCCCCGGTGGGAGCCTGAGCAGGCAGGCTGGGCAGCGACCGACAGGGGGCCACGTGACGAAGCGGGTAGCCGTGCTGGGAACCGGGATCATGGGCGCCGGGATGGCGCGGAATCTGGTGCATGCCGGGCACGACGTCAGCGTGTGGAACCGCACCCGGAGCAAGGCCGAGCCGCTGGGTGACGGCGGTGCCCGCGTCGCGGACTCCCCCGCCGCTACGGTCCGTGACGCCGAGGTCGTCGTCACGATGCTCTTCGACGCCGACTCGGTCGCGGGTGTGATGGGCGAGGCGCTGCCCGCCGTCCCCGCCGACGCGGTGTGGGCGCAGATGGCCACCGTCGGCGTGGCGGGCATCGAGCAGCTCGCGGGCCTCGCCCGCGCGCACGGGACCGGCTTCGTCGATGCTCCCGTGCTCGGCACCAAGCAACCCGCCGAGCAGGGCACGCTCGTCGTGCTCGCCGCCGGTTCCGGCGAGCTGCAGTCGAAGGTGGCGCCGGTCTTCGACGCCGTCGGGAGCAGGACCACCTGGGTGGGCGACGAGCCCGGCGAGGCGAGCAGGCTCAAGCTCGCCGTCAACGCCTGGGTACAGATGATCACCGTGGCCACCGCCCAGTCGGTTGCGCTGGCCCGCGACCTCGGGCTGGACCCGCAACTGTTCCTCGACACCATCGACGGCGGCGCCACCGACAGCCCGTACGCGCACCTCAAGGGCAAGGCGATGATCGCCGGTCGGTTCCCGCCCGCATTCGGGCTCGACGGCGCGGTCAAGGACAGCGCCCTGATCATCGCCGCGATGCGCGAGGCCGGGACCGAGCCGATGGTGATGGAGGCGGTGTACCGGCAGTTCCGCCGCGCCGCCGACGCGGGCCATGCTGGCAAGGACATGTCGGCCGTCCTCCACGCCTTCCGCGACTGAGGTTCAGCCAGCACTGAGGGTCAGCCAGCCCTGCGGGCCGGTCAGCTACCGATCAGCTCGAAGGGCACCGCCGGGCGGCCGCCGAACCGGGCGGCCGCTGCGCCCGTGATCTGCCCGACGATCGCGCGCGCATCCTGGCCGAGCGATTCCAGGTAGGTGCGGTGCGCAGCCAGCGAGGCGATCGCGCGGTCGAGCGTCGCCGACACGTCCGCGGCATGGCCGGCGTGCGGCGACGAGGCCACCGCGATCAGACGTGCCGACCACGGTTCGAGACTGTCGGCGACAAGCTCGGGGAAGATCCACCGGTTTCCGGCGTCGGCGACGGCGTCGAGCGCGGCCCGCCCGACTGCTCGGTGGTCGGCGCTGTTCGGCGCCCCGGGTGCCCAGTAGTCGTGGTGGTTGAGCGTGACGACCAGCTCGGGCCGGTGCCGCCGGATCGCGCCCGCCAGCTCACGACGCAGCGCCGGCCCGTACTCGATCACCCCATCCCGGTGGCCGTCGAGGAACTCCACGCGGTGCGCGCCGACCAGGGCGGCGCCGGCCCGCTCCTCGGCCTCCCGCAACGGCCCCGCCCGCTGCGGCTCGACGCGGTCGATACCCGCCTCCCCTCGCGTCACCAGCAGGTAGCCGATCTCCTTGCCGGCGTCGGTCCATGCCGCGACGGCCCCGGCGACGCCGTACTCCAGGTCGTCGGGGTGCGCCGCGATCGCCAGGGCGCGGTGCCAGTCGGTCGGCATCGGGTCGAGCGGTGCGTCGTCGGTCGCCGTCATCGGCGTTCTCCTGGTGCCTCTCGTGTATCCACTACGGGGTCACTCGAGGGTATGGACCCCGTCAGGGGCCGGCTCACGGGTGGGCGTGCGGGTGCGCGGCATGCGAGGGTGACCGGGTGACCGAGGCCCGCGAGCGCTCCCGGGCACGCGGCTGGCTTTACGCGCTGCGCACCACCAACCCGCCACCCGGCCGCCTCGACGCCGTGACCCGCTGGATCGTCGTCAGCCGGGCGGCCGTGCTGCCGATGACGCTCACCGCCGGGCTCGTCGCCGCGCTGCTCGCCGTCGGTGAGCCGGGGCTGGACTGGCGCTGGCTGGCGCTCGCGATCATCGGGATCACGCTGGCGCACCTGGCGAACAACCTGCACAACGACCTGTACGACACGTCGTCCGGGTCCGACTCCGCGGCCTACCCCCGCGCGCTCTACGCTCCGCACCCGATCCTGTCCGGGCTGGTCACGCGGCGGGCGCTGCTGACCGCGATCGTGCTGGTCAACGTGGCCGACCTGGCGATACTGGTGGTGCTCGCGGTTGCCCGGGGTTGGCCGGTGGTGGCGTTCGCGCTGGCCGGGTTCGTGCTGTCGGTGGCCTACACCGCACCGCCGCTGCGGCTGAAGGCACGTGGCCTCGGCGAACTCGACGTGCTCGCGGTGTGGGGGCCGCTGATGGTCGGCGGGACCTACTACGCCGCCGTCGGCGCGCTGCCCTGGCAGGTACTGCTGGCGTCGGTGCCATACGGGCTGCTGTGCGTGGCCGTGCTCATGGGCAAGCACATCGACAAGATCGGTTACGATGCGCCGCTGAACATCCGCACCGTGCCCGTGATGCTCGGCGAGCGCCGGGCGCGGGCGGCCACCCTCGGTCTGATGGTGGCCTTCTACGTGCTGGTGTCAGCCTCGGTCGGCGTCGGGGCGCTGCCGTGGCCGGCGCTGGTGTGCCTGGCGGCGCTGCCCCGGCTGGTCAAGGTGTGGCCGTACTACCGCCGCGCCGCCCCCGACGAGGCGCCGAGGAGCTTCCCGGTGTGGCCGCTGTGGTTCGCTGCACTGGCGTGGGTACACACCCGGCAGGCCGGCGCGCTGCTGGTCGCCGGGCTCGCCGTGGCCGCCGTCGCGGGCATCTAGCCCGGTCCGGCTGCGGCGCCGGGTTGATGGCAGCCGGTCCCCTGGCAGGCGGCGAGGTCGCGCAGCTCGACGTCCCGTTCCCGCAGCCGGCCGTAGCCACCATCGGGCGGGATGTTGTTGCGCACCCCATGGTTGTGCGAGTACTGCCCGGTCAGGTATGTCGCCCTGGACGGGCAGCACAACGGGAACGACGCGTAGCTGCGCGAGAACGAGGTGCCCTCGCCGGCCAGCAGGCGCCGCACCGTCGGCATGTGGGCCACCGACGCGACGTCCTGGTCGTCGGTCATCACCACCACGACGTTCGGCCTCACCGGTGCCCGGTTCGGCGGGCCGGTCCCGTCGGTCGTGCACCCGGCCGCAGCCACCACCATCCCCGCCGCCAGTATCCGGGCTGCAACGGCGCGGCCCGCACGGCACTGCCTCATCTGTCCCCCACGTCGCTCGGGAGGTGGCGATGGTCAGTCTCCCGCTCGGGCGACGACCGAGCTACCGAGGACGGCACCGTGGCCATCCAGCGCATGAACGGCCGCATAGGGCTGCCGGGAGACGGCGACGGCGGTCTCGAAGCCGGTGCGATCCGCCTCGCGCGCCACGGCGAGGCGGTCGTGGCTCGGACCGGTCAGCACCCTCCAGCGCGCCACCCGGGTGGCCCCGTTCCAGCTGGCGTAGACGGTCATGCCGCCGTCCGGCCGCTGCCGCACGGCCGTGACCGGTGCCTCGGGCGGCGTCGCGTCCCACTCGAAGCGGAAGGCGCGGTAGGTGTCCAGGCCGGGGCCGTAGGCGGCGTTGAACAGCACGTTGCCGGCTCGGCTGAACTCGGTGATCCAGGCCTGGTTGCCCCAGCTGACGAACGCGTGCCCGCTCGGTAGGAACTGCGCGTTGCCCTGGTTGGCAGCCAGCAGCGCATTGGGGCTGGTGTGCTCGCGCACCACCTCGCTGGTGTGCGCGGCCTCGTCCAAGCGCAACACGATGGCCCGGGAGCCGGCCCCGCTGGGCTGGGGGACGCCGTTGTCGAAGATGCTCAGCGTGCCGCCGGGCAACGGGCGGGCATCGTGTTGCATCACGAACGGGGCACCGGGGCCCATCGTGAAGTCACTGTTGTTGCCGCCGAGCCGCCAGACGACCTCGCCCGTGTCCCGCGCGATCTTGTATACCGCCTGGGTGTTGCGCGCCGACACCAGCAGGGTGTTGTCGGCATCCAGGGCAACCGAGTTGAGGTGGATGTAGTCGTAGGGCTGCGCCGGGTCACCGGGTGGCGGTGCCAGCGATTCGGCCGTCGGCACATGCTGCAGGTTCGGCCATTCGAACAGCACCCGGCCGGTACCGATGTCGAGCTCTTGCACCACCCCCTCGAGCACCGCCCTTCCCTGGTGCTGCACCGGGCGATACGCGATGATCAACGCGGTTTCCCGCGGTGTGATCAAAGAACTCGTGCAGGTCGGCCGGCAGGCCATGACCGGCGCGCACGGTGGCGATCTCACGGTACGACCCGTCGGCGATGACGAACTCACCGTCGTGCCCGAATCCGGGTGGCACGAACACGTCGCCGCGCCACCAGGTCAGCACCCGCTGACCGCGGAAGGTCTGCACCTTGAAGTCGGCGGTCACGTTCGTGAAGTCGTTGTAACGGACCTCCCGGGTGGGTGCGAACCACACCGGCTGCCCCGCATTGTCGATGATCAGCGGGCCGGCCTGCGCGCCGCTCGGGGGCGGCTCCATGTACCCCGGCGCCGGCGTCAGGAACAGGTAACCAGGATCGGTTCCCCGGGCCGGTGTGGTGACCGTGACCATCGGCGGGCGCAGGTCGGGCCTGCTGACGAAGCTGTGCGCGACGGGACCGCTCGGCGCCGGCTCACCGGAGAACCAGCCCAGCACGACCCCCGGCGCGACGGCCCCGGACAGCGCGAACCCGCCGACGGCCGCCACGCCGACCGCGGAGCCTCCCAGCAACAGGTGACGACGCGTCAGCTCCGTCATTCGCGCCGCCGCGGCAGACCCATGCCCTCGCCGCTCATCACGCGCTGCACCGTGGCCGCCAGCGAGCCGGTCTCGTTGACGTGCGGGTACGGCTCTGGCGGCACGTCGACACCGAGGAATTCGCACAGCGGCGCCCAGCCGTCCCGCGCCTCGTACACGAGCAGCCGGTCGGCGGGTACCTCCCGCTGCACCTCGGCATTGTGGCGTTCGAACACCTCGATCGCGTGCGCCTCGTCCTCGAACCGCCCACCGAACGTGCCGTCCCAGATGATCTCGTGGATCGTCGGCAGCAGCGTCTTACGGAAGTGCTGCCAGTCCGCTTCGGGCATCTCGGGTGGCGCGGTATCGCGGGCAGCGAACTGGTAGATCGTGTTGTAGGTGCTCTCCCACCAACGGTGCGGATCCCGGACCGACAGCACGACCTTGGCCTGCGGGTAGTGCTCGACCAGCCGGCGCCAGAACGCGGCGCCGGGCCAGTCCACGGTGGCGCGGTAGCCGGCGAAGACCCGATCCCAGTCGACGTTGCTGCCGTCGACAGCATGCTGCCAGTCCTGCATCCGCTCGGGCGCGCTGAGCACCTCGAACATGTGGTAGCAGGGGCCGAAGCCGAGATGCTCCAGCGCCGCCTTGAACGAGGCAGTGCCGGTGCGGCCGAATCCGGCGCCGATCACATCCATGACAGACCTCCAACGCCTCCGAAGCCTGCCGCGCGGCCTCCGCTGCCTACCGCTCCGGTCCTGCCGATAGTCATCACGTGTCGCGCCCCGGGATACCGGCCGGCAGGATCGGCGTGGACCGGTCGGGCGCATCGAGCGTCGTTACCATACTGAGATCTTCGGGACAGGTCGCGCCCGGTGTGCGAACCCAAACCCCCACCCCATCGAGCTCGTGGACAGCAACGGGGTCATCGGTGTTGCGAACCCCCACCCCGTCGAGCTCGTGGACAGCAGGATCACCGCAACGCTTGCAGGTCCGAGTATCGCGATATATCGTCGATGGTCGCCGATAGTGTGAGAGCGGGTGGGAGCATGAGCGGCGCGTGGGCGATGCCGGGACCGTGGTTCGGCGGCCCGGCTGGATGGATGGCGATGGCCGCCGGGCGGGGACGGGGGCAACGCAGGTCCGCGCCGTTCCGCGGCAGGCCGCACCAGAGTTTCCCGTTCGGCTTCGCTGGAACCGGCGGGTTCGGTGGTCAGTTCCAGCCCGGTCACAAGGCGCGGCGGGGCGACGTCCGCACCGCGGTGCTCGCGCTGCTCGCCGAGGCGCCCATGCACGGTTACCAGATCATTCAGGAGATCGCCGAGCGCAGCGGCGGGGTGTGGCGCCCGAGCCCCGGCTCGGTGTACCCGACGATCTCCCAGCTCGAGGACGAGGGCCTGGTGCGGATCGAGACGGCGGACGGGCCGCGGGTGGTCCACCTCACCGAGGCCGGACGCAGCTACGTCGCCGAGCGCGCCGACGAGCTCGCGGCGGTCTGGGACTCGGTGGCCGACACCGTGCCCCACGCCATGGTGGCGCTGCGTGACCAGATGGGTCACAGCTGGTGCGCCGTCATGCAGCTGGTGCACACCGGCACCGAGGCACAGCTGGCCGAGGCTCAGCGGGTGCTGGCCGACACCCGCCGCGCGCTCTACCAGATCCTCGCCGACGGCGACCCCGGCCAGGGCGGCGACCCGGGCCAGGGCGGCGGGTCATGACCGCTGCGGTGTCCGTCGACGGCCTCGTCAAGCGCTACGGCGACATCGAGGCCGTCGGCGGGCTCGACTTCGAGGTCGGGCCCGGGGAGACGTTCGGGTTCCTCGGACCCAACGGCGCCGGCAAGTCCACGACCATCAACATCCTGTGCACCCTGGTCGTGCCGACCGCGGGCTCGGCACTGGTCGCGGGCCACGACGTGGTGGCCGAGCGGGCCGAGGTGCGTCGCAATATCGGGCTGGTGTTCCAGGACACCACCCTCGACGACTACCTCACCGCCGAGCAGAACCTGCGCTTCCACGCCGAGCTCTACGGGGTGCCCAAGGCTGCGACCACCGAGCGGCTGCGCCCGCTGCTGGAGATGGTGGGTCTCGAGCAGCGGCGCGGCAGCCGGGTGAGCACCTTCTCGGGCGGGATGAAGCGACGGCTGGAGATCGCCCGCGGGCTGCTGCACTCGCCGCGGGTGCTCTTCCTCGACGAACCGACGGTGGGACTCGATCCGCAGACCCGTTCCTCGATCTGGGGCTACATCAACGAGCTCAAGCGCCACGAGGACGTCACGATCTTCCTCACCACGCACTATATGGAGGAGGCGGAGCACTGCGACCGGATCGCGATCATCGACTCCGGCCGTCTCGTGGCGCTCGACACCCCGGAGGCGCTCAAGGCCAGCGTCGGCAGCGACCGGGTCCAGATCCGTACCGCCGACGACGGGGCCGCCATCACGGCGCTGTACGACCGGTTCGGGATCGCGGCCGCGGTGCGCGAGGGTGAGGTGACCTTCGCCGTCGAGTCGGGCGAGCAGTTCGTGCCGCGGCTGTTCACCGAGCTCGGCCTGCCGATCGACTCGGTCAGTGTGTCCCGGCCTTCGCTCGACGACGTGTTCATGTCCTACACGGGCAGCACCATCCGCGACGCCGAGGCGTCGAGCTCCGATGCGATGCGATCGTTCGCCCGGGCGATGCGGAGGTAGCGCCATGACCACGACTCCGGCCGTCGCCGGCTCCGACGTCGTTGCGGTGCGGCTCCCGCCGCGCAGCCTCGGGCACGAGCTGCGGGCAGTCAAGATCGTGTGGCAGCGGGAGCTGATCCGGTTCTTCCGGGACCGGCTGCGCATCGTCACCTCGCTGCTGCAGCCGGTGCTGTTCCTGTTCGTGCTCGGCACCGGGCTGGCCCCCGTGGTGGGCGGTGGGGTCGGCGGCATCGACTTCCGCACCTTCCTGTTCCCCGGCGTGCTGTCGATGGCCGTGCTGTTCACCGCGCTGTTCTCAGCGGCGTCGATCGTCTGGGACCGCGAGTTCGGGTTCCTGCGGGAGATGCTCGTGGCGCCGGTCGGGCGGGGCGCGATAGTGCTCGGCAAGTGCCTCGGCGGCGCGACCGTGGCCACCTTCCAGGGGCTGATCCTGCTGGCGCTCGCCGGCGTGGCGGGCGTGCCCTACGACCCGGGGCTGATGCTCTCGCTGGCGGGCCAGCTGCTGCTGCTGTCGTTCACACTGACCGCCGTCGGGGTGGTCGCGGCGGCCCGGATCCGCACCATCCAGGCGTTCATGGGCCTGTCCCAGCTGATCCTGATGCCGATGTTCTTCCTGTCCGGGGCACTGTTCCCGCTGTCGAACCTGCCCGGGTGGCTGCAGGTGCTGACCCGCATCAACCCGCTCACTTACGCCGTCGACCCGATGCGCAGCGCCGTCTTCGACCACCTGGACGTGGGCACGGCGGCGCGCGAGGCGATGAACCCGGGGGTGACGTGGTGGGGCTGGCAGGTCCCGATCCCGCTCGAGCTGACCCTCGTGGCGCTCATGGCCGTCGGGATGCTGGCCGTCGCCGTCGTCCAGTTCCGGCGTGCCGAGTAGGGCCGCCGAGAAGGGGCGTCAGCCGTCGGGGAAGGCGCGCGCAGCGGTGCGGACCACGGTCGCCAGCGCGCGCCGCTGGTCGTCCTCGCTGACCGCGTTGCCGGCCACCGAGGTCGCGAAGCCGCACTGGGTGCTGACGGCCAGCCGCTCGGGGTCGACCAGCCTGCTCGCCTCGGCGACCCGTGCCACCAGCTCCTCGTCGCCGGGATGGGAGGGCGTCTTGGTCGTCACCAGGCCCAGCACGACGACCTTGTCCTCGGGCACCAGGCGCAGCGGGTCGAAGCCACCGGAGCGCTCGTCGTCGTACTCGAGCAGCAGCCGGTCGGCACGGACGCCGCCGAACACCGGCTCCGCGATCGCCTCGTAGCCGCCCGCGACGAGCCAGCGACTGTGCTGGTTGCCCCGGCACAGGTGGAACCCGAACGTCGCGGGCCTGCCCGCGTCGATCACCGTGTTGTCCAGTTCGACACCGGCCGACAGCCAGCGTTGCACCGACCATCCCCGTGCCTCGTAGAAGGCACGCCATGCCGGGTCGACCAGCAACGGGTAGTGCGGCGCGTCGAGCTGGACGTAACGGCAACCCAACCGGACGAGCTCGCGCACCTCGTCGCGGAGGATCCCCACCACGTCGGCCAGGAACGCATCGAGCGTCGGGTAGGCGCCCGTCGACCGCTCCGGGGACCACAGGTTCGCGAACAGGCTGGGGCTGGGCAGCGTCACCTTCGCGAGCCGACCGGTGTGCGCGCGCAGGAACGTGAACTCCTCGGCGGCCAGGCTCCGCCGCTGCCGCAGCGGTGCGACCACCGCGAGGTCCGGGGGGCGGTCGCGACTGACGTCACCGACGACGTCGGAGTGCCAGTCGCCCCACAGCCACGCCGCCATGCCCGCCCCGGCGATACCGTCGACGGCCGCGACGAGCTCGCTCTGGAACGAGTCGCGGCGCAGCTCCCCGTCGGTGACGACCGGGCAGCCGACCTCCTGCTGCAGCGCGATCACCTCGCGCACCGCGCGGTCCTCGACCGCCTTGAACGCGGCGGGGTCCAGCCGGCCCGCCGCGCGCGCCTCCCGCGCCTCGAGCAGGTAGCCGGGGCGAAGCAGGCTGCCGACGTGCTCGGCCCGCGCCGTGACCGCCATCGACCGAGCGTAGCTACACTCCGCGAATGAGATTGCGGGGCGAATGAGATTGCGGGGCGAATGAGATCCTGGTCGCTACCGGGCCGGGTGCGCCACCGCACCGTCGGCGTCGTCATCGCGGCGTTGCTGGTGACGGTGCCGCTGGCCGGCTGCGGCGGCGAGGGGACATCCACCGACTGCTCGCTGAGCCAGTGCACGGTCACCCTCGACCGAGGCGTGGACACCAGCGCGCGGATCCTCGGACTCGAGGTGCGGCTCGTCGACGTCTCCGGCGACCAGGCGGCGCTCGAGGTGGCGGGCCAGCAGCTGCGGCTGCAGGTCGACCAGCAGGCCCAGGTCGCGGGTTTCCAGGTGACGCTGCAGGAGCTGACCGACCAGCAAGCCGTCGTCGAGATCTCGCAGGGCGGCGGGGAAGGCGGCTGACAGCAGAAGTGGCGTCGATCAGCGGTGGCGCGCGACGGTGCCCGGCGTGCGGCTGTTCGTGGCGCTGACCCCGCCGGGCGACGTGATCGAGGAGCTGCAGGCCCGGGTGGCGGCGCTGCGCGAGTTCGAGTGTGACGTCCGCTGGAGCCGGCCGGAGCAGTGGCACCTCACGCTGGCCTTCCTCGGTGAGGTCGGTGACGAGACTCGCGACGAGCTGTGCCGCCGGCTGGGTCGGGCGGCACAACGGCACCCGCCGCTGTCCCTGTCGTTCGGCGGTGGCGGCCGGTTCGGCCACCGGGTGCTGTGGACCCGGGTGCACGGTGATCGCGACGGGCTGCGCCGGCTGGCCGACTCGGTCCGTGCCGCGGTGCGGCGAAGCGGCCTGCCCACCGAGCAGCGCCCGTACCGGCCGCATCTCACGCTCGGGCGCGCCACCACGAAGGATGCCGACCTGCGGCCGCCGGCCGACGCGCTCGCGTCATACGAGGGCCGATCCTGGACCGTCACCGAGCTGCACCTGGTTCGTAGCCGCCTCGGAGCCGGGCCGGACGGCACCGCGCTGCACGAGGCGATCGCCTCGTGGCCACTACGCGCTCGGTGAAGGCCGGTTGTTCGGCCGCACGGGCTACGACTGCGTGGTCGACGTCCGGCGAGCGCGGGCGTCGATGGCGGGTGCGGCGACGGCGCCCCCGGCTGCGAGGACGAACGGGAGGAACCGCACGAAGCTGAGCTCGGCCACACCCCCGAACAACGCGAGCCCGGCGATGCCGACGAGTTCCGCGAGCACGATCCCCCCGACGAACCCGCCGACCAACCCCAGCACTGCCACCACGAAGACCCGCATCACAACTCCCCTGCCCTGCACCCGTTGATCTCGAACATCTCCCAGTCCGCGAGCCGGGCCCACTGCAACCATCGGGACACCCCGAGGCCAACCCTGAAAAGGGGGACCCGGGACGTCCTCCAAGCAGCTCACAGGGCGCGGTCGGCAGCCGATGACAAGCGCGGGACCCCTGGTGGTGACAAGGGTGGTGACACTGATCGTCACGAGCCGTTGAGTGGCGTCTGCTGACGACGCGACGACGGCGCCCCGGCGGCCAGGACGGCTGCCGGGGCGCTGCTCCCGTCGGTGTCAGTCGAACTCGCCGTCTCGGACGCCTGCGGTGAATGCGGCCCACTCGGCGGGGGTGAACCGCAGCGCCGGACCCGAGGGGTCCTTGCTGTCGCGGACGACGCGACCGCCTTCAGGTAGCTGGCCTACCTCGACGCAGTTGCCGGAGGTACCGCTGTAGCTAGTCTTGCTCCAGTGCACTCGGGCCAGCTCCCCTGGCCCGAGCGCACTACCCTTGATCATCTCATCAGCTCCTTCACTATCCCGCTGATCATCTCGTGGGATTCATCGGGCGGTAGTGCGCTCACTCGTAGTTGTTCGTGGGCGTGACGATACGCGGCAACATCCCGCAGCCCCTCCAGGTAGTCGCTGTCGGTCATCCGGTCCAGGTAGACGATGCGAGGGTCGCCTGGGTCGGAGAACTCCAGCACGGTAAACGAGCCGTCCACGCCCGGGTGCGCTCCTGTGGCGAACGGCAGCACCCGGAGGATCACGTTCGCAAGCTCGGTCGTCTCGACCAGGCGGCGCAACTGGACGGCCATCACGTCCGGTCCGCCGACGATGCGGCGTAGAGCACCCTCGTTGATCACGACATCAAGGTGGACGGGGTCATCTCCGTTGAGCCGTACCTGACGGGCGCGGCGCAACTCGGCAGCACGAGCTGCCTCGTCAGGCAGTGCTGTGTAGGGCGAGTGCCGGACGATCTCGGCTGCGTAGTCCTCGGTCTGGAGCAGGCCGGGCACGACTTCGGACTCGTAGGCCAGCAGCCTGCTGGCCTCGGACTCCAGGGAAAGGTAGCCCTCGAACCATGCGGGCAACACTTCGGCGTACTGGCGCCACCAGCCCGGCTGCCGGTCCTCGGCTGCGAGATTGACCAGGGTCTCTACCTCATCGGAGAGCGGCACCTCCAGTGCTCCCAGCAGGGCACGTACGTCGGCAGGGGTGACCGCGATCTTCGCCAGCTCGATGCGGCTGACCTTGCTGGTGGACCAGCCGAGTTGATCGGCGACGGTGTCCAGGCTCATGCCGGTGGCCTCGCGGAGCCGTCGGAGTGCTGCCCCGAGTCGGCGTCGCCGGATCGTGGGGACGGAAGCCATGGCGCAGACCATGCCACAGCCATCCTTCCAGCGATCAGGTGATTCACCCTCGCACGGCTTGTGGCTGTGCAAATTGCTCAGTCACAGTAGCAGCCACGTCGCCAGGGGTTACCGCGCACCCGCCCCGCGCCACCGGCGACGCAGCCGCCCGGCCCGACTCACCCCCGGGTCGGGCGCACACCCGCGGCACCGAGGGAGGGACGGCCGTGAACCTTGCCGAGCTCGCCACCGTGGGCGTGCTGTGTGCCGTGTTCCTCGGCATGGCGGCCACCACGCTGGTCTGCGCGAGACCGCGCCCGCGACACTGCGCTGCCTGCCTGCGCCGCTTCCAGGGCCGTCACCGGCCAGAGGACGGTGCCCGATGACGGCCGTAGTCGAGCGCCCGTCGCCCGCGTCAGCGGCGGACTCCCGGTCCACGTCGGCAGTGGACTGCGGCTACACGTGGGTGCTGTCGGTGCGTGACTTCCGGGTGCACGCGCTGGCCGATCCCTGCTCCGATCCGCCGTGGGGTGTGCTGGCCACGCGCTGCGGGGTCTGGCAGGCGATCGGGTGCCCGGTGACCGTAGCCCGGCGCGGCGAAGTCTGCCCGCGGTGCGCGGCCGGGGGTGTGGGGTTGCTGGAACTCGTGTAAGAGCGACCGGCAAATGATCGTCAGCGGAGGCGCCTGGTGGTGGGTCGGGCAGGCCAGCAGGAGAGGATGCGGGCTCGGTTGATGAGGCGACGGATGACCGTCAGCGCGGCGGCGACGTAGAGGTATAGATAAACTGGAGGGGTGATCGGGCAGTGGGCCGAGCAGGCTGGCCTCACCGTCCGGACCCTCGAAGACGTACTCGGTGTCGATCCCGACCATCGGCAGCCGGCGACGCTCGGCGTTCAGCGCGTCGCGCGCCCGGGTCAGCTCCTTCTCCTTGGCCAGCAGCTCCTTGCGGGCGGCCAGCCACTCACCGCGGGACACGACCTGCGGCAGATTCATCCGGTCTCTCCTGTCTGTCGTCGCAGGTCGAGCGCATCAGCGGGTGGCCAGCGCCCTGGGTCTGCGCCCAGCGGGCCCAGGTGATCAGGTCGAAGACCACCAGCACGGTCACGATGGGGAGACTGCAGCCGGGTCCCCGACCCTCAGGCGGCCAGCGGCGGGACGGCCTCGTCGACCGGGGGCGGGCCGGGCGGGGTGCCGTCGCCGAACGGGCGCCCGCCCAGCTCCTCGCGGCCGTGCGGGGTGGTCCAGCCCGACAGTTGCGGCCCGGCCGGGACGATCCCGCTCGGATTGATCCCGGTGTGCACCCGGTAGTAGTGCTCCTTGATCTGGCCGAAGTCGATCGTGTCGCCGAACCCCGGTGTCTGGAACAGGTCCCGGGCGTACGCCCAGAGCACCGGCATCTCGGCGAGCTTGTTGCGGTTGCATTTGAAGTGGCCGTGGTAGACGGCGTCGAAGCGCACCAGCGTGACCCACAGCCGGATGTCCGCCTCGGTGATGCTGTCCCCGACCAGGTAGCGGCGGGTGCGAAGCCGCTCCTCCAGGGCGTCGAGCCGGGCGAACAGCGCGTCGTAGGCGCCCTCGTAGGCGCGCTGGCTGGACGCGAACCCGGCCCGGTACACCCCGTTGTTCACGTCGTGGTATACGGCGTCGTTGATCTCGTCGATCTCGGCGCGCAGCGGTTCGGGGTAGAGGTCGGGCGCACCGCGGCGGTGGTGTGCCCGCCACTCGGTTTCCAGATCGAGCGTGATCCGCGGGTAGTCGTTTGTGACCACTCCTCCGCTCGGCACGTCCACAATCGCGGGGACGGTGATGCCCGCTGCGTAGTCCGGGTCGGCGGCGCGGTACGCCTCGCCGAGCCACTCGATGCCCAGCACCGGGTCCCGGTCACCCGGGTCGAGGTGGAACCGCCAGCTGCGCTCGTCGTGCACCGGCCCCGCCATTCCCAGCGACAGCGCGTGCTCCAGCCCGAGCAGCCGCCGCACGATCACCGACCGGTTCGCCCACGGGCAGGCACGGGCAGCGACCAGCCGGTAGCGCCCCGGCTCGACGGACCACCGCGACAACCCGTCCGCGGTGATCCGCTCGTCCAACCGGTTGCGGTCCCGGTGGTACTCGCCCGGGTCGTCAGCCATACCCCACCGTAGGCCTCGATGTCACCGCTGCCTGACCGCGCCCCACGCCGAGCTCGACACCCTTGGCCGCGATTTGGGACTGGTCGCCGCAGGCTGCTCCGCCAGACCGACAAGTCCCTCCTCGTGGCCGGGACCATGGCAGGCCATCCAGTGGTCGCGAAGCTGCTGCTCGACGGTGACGACCCTTGGCGCACGAAGCTCGCCCACGAGATCGGGGTCTACCGGACGGGATTCGACCTGGCACTGCTGCACACCCTGCCGTGGAAACCCCGCACGCCCGCGAGCGGATCGAGCGCACCGTCTCGGCGCGCGGTATCGGGGTCCCGTTCACGATCAACCTCGCGATGGGCCTCACCCGTGAGATCCGCGAAGCCGAACCGCCCGTCCTGACGGTACCCCAGCCCGTCCGCAGGACATCGATCACTGCCCTACTCTCGCCGTACCGATACAAGCGGGTTGGTGGTAGTTACAGGGATCGACTTCGGGGGTTGGTAGTACTTGGAGAGCTGCCAACGGGGGTGGGCGAGGGGGGACTTGAACCCCCACGTCCTTCCGGACACACGGACCTGAACCGTGCGCGTCTGCCATTCCGCCACTCGCCCGAGCAACGGGCGCAGCCTAGCACCTCCGCAAGCCCGATCCGGCACTGCGGGCCCGCCGCTGCACGAGCACGGATACGATCGGGGTGTCACCACCGCCGACCAGGAAGGAGCGCGGGCGATGGGCGCAGTGCAGCGCTTCGAGCGCCGTCTCCAGGGGATGGTCGGCGACGCCTTCGCTCGCGTCTTCGGTGGAAGCGTGGTGCCCCAGGAGGTCGCGCAGGTACTGCAGCGGGAGGCCGACGACGGCGCGCGCACCCTGGTGGGTGGGCGGGTACTGGCGCCGAACCACTATTCGGTCATACTGGGCGCAAGTGACTACGACCGGCTCGTGGGCGACGAACAGCGGGTGACCCGGCTGCTGCGCGACCGCGTCCAGGAGCACCTCGCCGACCACGGTTGGGATACCTACGGAGACGTCGTCGTGTCGCTGCAGCGGTCTGAGACGCTGCATACTGGACAGTTCCGCACAAGCTCGTCAGTCGACCCCGACGCATCGCGCCGAGCACAGGCGCATCCTCGTACCGCAGGAGATCCAGTCATGAGCCAGCATCGCGGCCAGCACCCGGACGATCAGCGGGGGCAGTACGGCGGCTACGGCTACGGCTACGACCAGGGCCAGGACTACGACCAGGGCCCGGACAACGGTCAGCAGTACGGATTCGACCAGGGCCCGGGCTATGACCAGAACTACGGTCAGAACTACGCGCAGCAGTACGGCTATGGCCGTCAACAGTACGGCTACGACCAGAGCCAGGGATACGGCCAGGGCTACGGCCAGGGATACGACCAGGGCTACGGCTACGACCAAGGCCAGGGGTACGCCCAGGGGGGTCCCCCGGGGCCCGGATACGACCAGAACTACGGGCAGTACGGCGGAGCCCAAGGTGCCTACGGCTACGACCCGGGCTACGGTGCGCCCGCTGGCTACCCGCCCGATGCCGGGCAACGAGGCGGTTACCCGCCTCCCACGCCCGGCCAGTACGGCGCCATGCCTGGCTACCGGCCACCGGGGGTGCCGCCCGCGCCCCGCCAGCTGTCGGCGATGCTGACGCTCGACGACGGCTCGAACCGCAACTACCAGCTCACCCAGGGCAGCAATGTCGTCGGCCGTGGCCAGGACGCCCAGTTCCGGCTGCCGGACACCGGCGTCTCCCGCCGCCATCTGGAGATCACCTGGGACGGGCAGACGGCGATGCTGGCCGACCTCGGTTCCACCAATGGCACCACGGTCAACGGGACACCCGTGCAGACCTGGCAGCTCGCCAACGGGGACGTGGTGCGCGTGGGCCATTCGTCGCTGGTGTTCCACGCCCAGGCCTGACCGCGCCATTTGCAGGGGAGACGACCGACAGACGTGCCGGAGCTGGTGCTACAGCTGACCAGAGCGGGTTTTCTCGCGCTGCTCTGGTTGTTCATCGTGGCCGCACTGCGCGTCGTCCGGTCGGACCTGTCGGCGGCCTCGGGGCTGCGGGCGAGCTTGCCGCTGCCCCGGCGGGGCAGCCGCAAGCGCGCGGCGCGGCAACTCGTGGTCACGGGCGGCGCACTGACCGGAACCCGGATCTCGCTGGACGGGCGGCCGATCCTCATCGGACGGGCGGACGACTCGACGCTGGTGCTCGACGACGACTACGCCTCGACCCGGCACGCTCGGCTCGGGTACTCCGGCGGCGACTGGTTCCTGGAAGATCTGGGATCCACGAACGGCACGTACCTGGACAGGGCTAAGGTCACCGCACCCACCCGGGTCCCGCCCGGGACACCGATCCGTATTGGCAAAACGGTGATCGAGCTGCGCTCATGACCCCTTCAGACCTGCGCGAGACCTGCTCATGAGCTTGGTCCTCCGCTACGCGGCCCGCAGCGACCGCGGCCTGGTTCGGCAGAACAACCAGGACTCGGTCTACGCCGGTCCCCGGCTGCTCGCGCTCGCCGACGGCATGGGCGGCCACGCCGCGGGCGAGGTGGCATCCAAGGTCGTCATCGCGGCGTTCGCGCCGCTCGACGACGACGACCCCGGCAGCGACCTGCTCGACCAGCTGCGGGAGGCCACCCAGACAGGCAACGCGGCGATCAGCGAGCTGGTCAGTGACGATCCCGATCTCGAGGGCATGGGCACGACGCTGACCGCGGTGCTGTTCGCAGGCAACAAGATCGGGCTGGCCCACGTCGGTGACTCCCGCGCCTACCTCATGCGCGACGGCAACCTCTCGCAGATCACGCACGACGACACGTTCGTCCAGTCACTGATCGACGAGGGCCGCATCAGCGAGGAGGACGCCGCACACCATCCGCAGCGGTCGCTGCTGCTCAAGGCGCTGACCGGGCACGAGGTGGACCCGTCGTTGACCGTCAGGGAGGCGCGAGCAGGCGACCGGTACCTGCTGTGCTCGGACGGGCTGTCCGGTGTCGTCAGTCACGAGACACTCGCCGAGGCGCTGACCGCCTCCGACCCGCAGGAATCCTCCGATCGCCTCGTCGAACTCGCGCTCAAGGGCGGCGGACCCGACAACGTCACCTGCGTCGTCGCCGATGTGGTCGACGTCGACTTCGGCGAGCACGATCCCATCGTCGGCGGCGCCGCGGGTGACGGTCAGGAGAACCCGCAGCCGAACTCCTCGGCCGCTCGTGCGTCGGCGACGACGTTGCCCCGGCCCGAACCGAAGCGGGTTGCCTCGACACCGCCGGATCCCAGCGCCGACCGGCGACGCCGTCGCGGCCGCGCGCTGCTCGCCGTGGGGATGCTCGTTCTGGTGGTCGGCGGTGCGGTCGCGGGCTACTGGTGGGTGATGCGGCAGTACTACGTCAGCGCCCAGCCCGACGGCAGCGTGGCCATCTTCCAGGGCGTCCGGGGCGACGTGCTCGGCCTTCCGCTGCATCGGGTCGCGGAGACCAGCTGCCGTCCCGACGCGACGGACTGCGAGCAGGTCGCGCTGTCGGACCTCAAGCCCGCGGTGCGCGCCGAGGTCGACCGGGGCATCACCGTCGTCGGGTTGCAGGCAGCCCGCGACACGGTCGACCGGCTGCGAACCGAGCAACTGCTGCCGCCGTGCTCGGCACCCGGACCGGGCGGTGGTGCCAGCCGTGCTCCGGCGACGGGCCCGTCGCCGCCCACCCGCACGACCGCACCGGCACCCCCGGCGCAGGGTGGCCCGGTCCCGCCGCCACCGACCACGACCGGTACCCCGCTGACGTCGACGACGCCCGAGCCCGGGATCGACTGCCGGACGGTGAGGTGATGGCAGGGTCCGACGACGCACCCGAGGCCGCCACCGCCGGCACGGCGGCGCCGGTCGAGCCCGCCCCGGCTCCCCAAATCGCCACCAGGCGGGGCCAGGAACTGGCCATGCTCGCCTTCGCCGCCGTGGTGGTCACCACGGCCATGGTGCTGGTGGAGATCAACCAGGGGCAGGACGTGTCCCGCGCACTGCTCTACTACGGCGTCGCCTACCTGGGGCTGTTCGCCACCGCCCACATCGCGGTGCGGGTACTGGCACCGTATGCCGACCCGCTGATCCTGCCGTGTGTGGCGCTGCTCAACGGGTTGGGCCTGGTGCTCATCCGCCGGCTCGATCTCGCCGAGGCCTCCTCCGCGCTGGCCGCCGGCGACCCCATCCCCGATGGCCTGGTGTCCAAACAGATCCTCTGGACCGCCGTCTCATTGATCCTGTTCATCGCGGTGCTGGTGCTGGTCCGCGACCACCGCATGCTGGCCCGCTACAGCTACACCTGCGGGCTGGCCGGGCTGGGGCTGCTCGCGCTCCCCGGCCTGCTGCCTGCCTCGATCTCCGAGGTCAACGGCGCCAAGATCTGGCTGAAGTTCGGGCTGTTCTCCATCCAACCGGCGGAGTTCGCCAAGATCCTGCTGATGATCTTCTTCGCGGCATTCCTGGTGACCAAGCGGGACCTGTTCACCACGGCGGGCCGCACGGTCCTCGGGATGGAGCTGCCCCGTGCGCGGGACCTGGCCCCGCTACTGCTGGCCTGGGGGATGTCGGTGGGCGTGTTGGTGCTCGAGAAGGACCTCGGCACCTCACTGCTGTTCTTCGGCATCGTGCTGGTGATGATCTACATCGCCACCGAGCGGATCGCCTGGCTGGTCATCGGGCTGTCGTTCTTCGTCGGCGGTTGCCTCATCGCCTACCAGTTGTTCGGGCACGTGCAGCGTCGGGTGACGGCCTGGCTGGACCCGTTCTCCGACTACGACGGGGCCGGGTACCAGATCGCCCAGTCGCTGTTCGGGCTGGGCACCGGTGGCCTGTTCGGCACCGGGCTGGGCGCCGGCAGGCCCGATCTCGTCCCGGAGGCCGAGACGGACTTCATCATGGCGGTCGTCGGTGAGGAGCTCGGCTTCGTCGGGCTGGCCGCAGTGCTGTTCACCTACCTGCTGCTGGTGATGCGCGGCATGCGCAGCGCGCTGGCAGTGCGCGACACCTTCGGCAAGCTGCTCGCCGGCGGGTTGTCGTTCACCGTCGGCCTGCAGGTGTTCATCGTCGTCGGCGGGGTCACCAAGCTGATCCCGCTCACGGGGCTGACCACGCCCTTCCTGTCCTACGGAGGCTCCTCGCTGCTGGCCAACTACATCCTCGTCGCCCTGCTGTTGCGGATCTCCGACGCGGCCCGACGGCCCGCCCCCGCCAGCCCGCAGCGCCAGCATGGCCCACTCGCCGAGGCGCACACCGAGATGGTGAAGCGCGAATGAACACGCCGCTGCGCAAGGTTGCGCTCGCCATGATGGGCATGGTCGTGCTGCTGCTGGCCAACGCGACCTACATCCAGATGTTCACCGCGGACGACTACCGGTCGGACCCACGCAACCGGCGGGTGCTGCTCAACGAGTACAGCCGCGAACGCGGGCAGCTCATCGCGGGCGGACTGCCACTGGCCAGTTCGGTGCCCACCGGCGGGGAGCTGCAGTTCCAGCGGCGCTACCTCGACGGCCCGCTCTACGCTCCGCTGACGGGATACTACTCGCTGCGCTACGGCTCGGGCGGCATGGAGAACGCGATGAACTCCGTGCTCAACGGGTCGGACGGTCGGCTGTTCGTGCGCCGGCTGTCCGACCTGATCACCGGGCGCGACCCCCGGGGCGGCCACGTCGAGCTCACGGCCGACCCGGCCGTGCAGCAAGCGGCATTCGAGGAGCTCGCCAGCCGCGACTACTCCGGGGCCGTGGTGGCACTGCGGCCCGGCACCGGTGAGGTGCTCGGGATGGCATCCACCCCGTCGTACGATCCCAACCGGCTCGCGTCGTTCGACGCCGCGACCCAGGAAGCGGCGTGGGAGGAGTTCACCAGCGAGGAGAACGGTGTCCCGTTGCGCAACCGGGCGGTGTCGGCGATCTACCCACCCGGCTCGACGTTCAAGCTCGTGACCACCGCAGCGGCGCTGGAGTCCGGTACCGCGACCCCCGACACGCAGCTCACCGCCGCACCCTCGATCACGCTCGACGACACCGCCACCCAGCTGCAGAACTACGCGGGGAACAGGTGCGGCAGCGGCGAGACCGCGCCGCTGACCGAAGCGCTGGCCCGCTCGTGCAACACCGCGTTCGCCCAACTCGCCGCCATGGTCGGGGAGGACGCGCTGCGCGCGCAGGCCGAGGCGTTCGGCATCGGCGAACAGGATCTCCGCATCCCGCTCCCGGTGGCACCGTCGACGATCGGCGACATCCCCGACACCGCGGCGCTACAGGTGTCGGGCATCGGCCAGCGCGACGTGGCGCTGACGCCGCTGCAGAACGCGGTCATCGCGGCGACGATCGCCAACGACGGCGTCCGCATGGCCCCGGAGATGGTCCGCAACATCCTCGCCCCGGACTTCTCGGCGATCGACGAGTTCGACCCGCAGCGGACCGGACGGGCGATGTCCGGCCGGACCGCGGAGCAGATCACCCAGATGATGATCCAGTCGGAGGAGTTCACCGGTGGCGAGGGACAGATCTCCGGGGTCACCATCGCCTCGAAGACCGGCACCGCCGAGCACGGCGCGGACCCCGAAACGACCGCTCCGCACGTCTGGTACGTCGCGTTCGCCCCTGCCGACGACCCGCAGGTCGCCGTCGCCGTGGTGGTCGAGAACGGGGGCGACGGGAGCCAGGACGCCACCGGCGGATCGGTCGCCGCGCCGATCGGGCGTGCCGTGATCGCCGCAGCTCTGCGGGACAGCTCATGATGCCTCCCAGCGGGTCCCTGCTCGCCGATCGCTACCGCCTCGACCGGCGCATCGCAGTCGGCGGGATGGGCGAGGTCTGGGAGGCCACCGACACCCGGCTGGACCGCCAGGTCGCCGTCAAGGTGCTGCGCGAGGAGCTGTCCGGTGACGCCGAGTTCGCGTCCCGGTTCCGCGCCGAGGCACGCACCACCGCGTCGCTGAACCACCCCGGCGTCGCCGCCGTGCACGACTACGGCGAGACCGTGATCGACTCGACCGCGACCGCCTACCTGGTGATGGAGCTCGTCGCCGGGGAACCACTCGCGGCGACGATCGCGCGGCAGGGGCGGTTGCCGGCCGACCAGACCCTCGGCATCCTCGAGCAGGCGGGTCACGCGTTGCAGGCCGCGCACGAACGCGGGCTCGTGCACCGCGACGTCAAACCCGGGAACATCCTGATCACCCCGACCGGGGCGGTGAAGCTGACCGACTTCGGCATCGCCAAAGCGGTCGACGCCGCACCGCTGACCCGCACCGGCATGGTGATGGGAACCGCGCACTACATCGCACCCGAGCAGGCCGAGGGGTCCGAGGCCGGTCCGGCCAGCGATGTCTACTCACTCGGCGTCGTCGGCTATGAGTGCCTGGCCGGGCAGCGTCCGTTCCGGGCCGACAGCGCGGTCACCGTGGCGATGATGCACATCCGCGACGACCCGCCGCCGCTGCCTGCCGACGTGCCGCACGGCGCGCGGTCGCTCATCGAGGCCACCATGGCCAAGGATCCGCAGCAGCGCTACGCCACCGGCGGGGAGCTCGCGCGTGCCGCGGCCGCGGTGCGGTCGGGACGGCCACTGCCGCTGCCTGCCGGGATGGCCGGCGGCACGGCGATGCTCACCGGCGCCTACCCCACCACCGCGGCCATGCAGCCGGGGGCCGCGCAGCTGCGGACCGGTGCGCAGACCGACGCCCGGCAGCGCCGGCCTGCCCAGGAGCGGCGCGGCGGTGGTCGCGCGAGCCGCTGGGCGGTCGGTGCCCTGGTGCTGATCGCGGTGCTCGCGCTGGGGGCTTGGGGAGTCACCGCGGCGTTGCAGTCCGCCGGCACGCCACCGGGCGCCACCGACACCTCCACCCCTCCCGACGAGCAGGAGGAGCCACCGCCCGACGAGCAGGCACCGACGGGCCAGGCTCCGCAGCAGGAGGCACCGCAGCAGGAGGCACCGCAGCAAACGACCACGACGCAACCGCAGCCCACCACCGAGGCGCCGGACACCGTCACCGTCGAGGAGATGGACTATCTGGGGCAGACCGGCGACGAGACCGCCGACCAGCTCGAAGAGCTGGGCGTCGACCCGCGGGTCGTCGACGGCGACGGAAACGAGATCGGTGGTGGCGACCAGCAGGACTGCCGGGTGACCGGCGTCGACCCGTCCGGCGAGGTCGAGCGGGACACGACCGTCACCGTCAGTTGCGTGGGGGCTGCCGGGTGACCGCGCACGCCCGCGCGAGCAGGCATGATGAGGCCGGCCCGGCGAGCTACACGACGAGGAGCGGACCGCGAACGATGAGCCGGATGCGCCACCCATGACGACACCCCGACTGCTCTCGGAGCGCTACGAGCTGGGCGAGACACTCGGCTACGGTGGCATGTCCGAGGTGCACCGCGGCAAGGACGTCCGGCTGGGCCGCGACGTCGCGGTCAAGGTGCTGCGCGCCGACCTCGCCCGCGACCCGCAGTTCCAGCTGCGGTTCCGCCGGGAGGCGCAGAACGCCGCGGCGCTGAACCACCCCGCGATCGTCGCGATCTACGACACCGGCGAGACGACCTCCGAGTACGGGCCGCTGCCCTACATCGTCATGGAGTACGTCGACGGCCGGACGCTGCGCGATATCGTCAAGACCGACGGCCCCATGGACGAGCAGCGCGCCATGGAGACGATGGCCGACGTCTGCGCCGCGCTCGACTTCAGCCACCGCGCCGGGATCATCCACCGCGACGTCAAACCCGCCAATGTCATGATCACCACGACCGGCGCGGTCAAGGTGATGGACTTCGGCATCGCGCGCGCGCTGTCCGACGGGCAGAGCGTCACGCAGACCGCGGCGGTGATCGGCACCGCGCAGTACCTGTCACCCGAGCAGGCCCGCGGCGAGAGCGTCGACGCGCGCTCCGACGTCTACGCCGCGGGTACCGTGCTCTACGAGCTGGTCACCGGGCAACCCCCGTTCACCGGCGACTCGCCGGTCGCGGTGGCCTACCAGCACGTCCGCGAGGACCCCGCCCCGCCGTCACGCCACAACCCGCAGCTGTCGCCCGCGATCGACGCGGTGGTGCTCACGTCGATGAGCAAGAACCCGGCCAACCGGTACCAGAGCGCGGCCGAGATGCGCTCCGAACTGGTGCGCGTGCTGTCCGGGCAGCGGCCGCACGCACCGATGGTGATGACCGACGACGAGCGCACCACCATCCTGGACACCGAGCCCGCCGACACCTATCCCGGCCGGCACCGGGACGGCGACGACGTCCCCGAGCGTCGCTCGCGACGGGGCATCTGGGTACTCGCCGCGGTGGTCGCCGCCGCGATCATCGCATTCCTGCTGTTCGTCTTCACCGACCTCTTCGGCAGCGGGCAGCCGCAGGTCGCCGTCCCCAACGTGACGGGCCAACCCGTCCAGGTGGCCAAGCAGGAGCTCAACGCGTCCGGATTGCAGACCCGGCAGGTGTCGGTGCCCTCCACCCCGGAGCAGCGCGGCCGGGTGATCGAGACCCAGCCCCCCGCGGGCGCCGAGGTCGACGAGGGCAGCACCGTGACGCTCCGGGTCGGCGCCGGGCCTGCCCAGGTCGAGGTGCCCAACCTCGTCGGGCTGACCCCTGACGAGGCCCGCGGCGCCCTCTCCGAGGTCGGGCTACGACTGTCGCCGGGCCCGCCGGCCGAGCAGGTCGTCCAGGACGAGAACCAGCTCGGCCAGGTGATCAGCAGCAGCCCTCCCGCCGGGGAGCAGGTCAGCGACGGCTCCACCGTCCGCATCACCATCGGCGTCGAGCCGGACACGGTGAGCGTGCCGGGCACCGTCGGCAGCAACGTCGACCAGGCCCGCAGCAACATCCAGGGCGCGGGGCTGCAGGCCGTGGTCCAGCAGGTCGACTCCGCCGAGCCGCAGGGACGGGTGCTGTCACAGGACCCGCGAGGAGGTGCCGAGGTCGAGGTGGGCAGCACGGTGACACTGCAGGTCTCGCGGGGCAACCTGCTGCAGATGCCGGACCTGCTCGGCCTGAACGAGCAGCAGGCCGAGCAGACGCTGCGCGGCCTCGGCTGGACCGGGACGCTGAACGTTCGTCAGGTACCGGTCGACGACTCCGATCAGGAGGGCGTCGTGGTGGCCCAGGATGTCCCCGCCGGCACCACGTTCACCACGGACCAGACCATCACCGTCGACATCGGCAACGACGAGGAGTCGCCCACCTCCACCACCGACGACGGAACCTTCCCCACCTTCCCCTGACCGGGCGTGCCCGCGTCTTCCTGCGGTGTCCGCGCCTTTCGTACGGTGCTCAGGACACCGCAGCAGCGGCGGCGAGCCGGCGCATCCCGGTCTCGAGCTCGTCGATCCGCGTGTCGGGCACGGTGGCCCCGGCGCTGCGCATCCAGTTCGCGAGTACCCGGTGACCGCCGTCGGTGAGCACCGACTCGGGGTGGAACTGCACGCCGTGTACGGGCAGCGTCCGGTGCCGCATCGCCATCACGATGCCGGAGCCCGTGCGCGCGGTGACTTCCAGCTCGTCACGGATGGTGGCGGGCGCGACGGTCAGCGAGTGGTACCGGGTGGCGGTGAACGGGCGGGGCAGGCCGGCCAGCACGCCCGATCCGTCGTGCTGCACCAACGACGTCTTGCCATGCAGCAGCTCCGGCGCCCGTTCGACCGTCGCCCCCCACACCGCGCCGATCGCCTGGTGCCCGAGGCAGACCCCGAGCAACGGCTGGCTGCGCCCCGCACACGAGCGGATCACGTCCATGCTCTGTCCGGCACGCTCCGGCGTCCCGGGGCCGGGGCTGACCAGCACGCCGTCGGCGGCCTCGACGTCGGCAGGCGAGACGGCGTCGTTGCGGCGCACGGTGCACTCGGCGCCGAGCTGCGCCAGGTACTGCACGAGGTTGTAGACGAAGCTGTCGTAGTTGTCGATCACCAGTACGCGCACCTGGCAACGGTATCGCTCGTGAGCGGCGATGCGAGTCCTGGCTCGTCTTCAGTCCTGGCTCGCTGCACCACTCACGGGGCGTGAGACCTGCGCTAGACCGTGGTGACGTCGTTGAACGGCAGCCGCGGCTCGACCCACGGGAAGACGACGAACAGCAGCAGCGCGACCACCACGGCGATCAGCAGCAGCGCCTCGGCAACTCGCACCGCTGTCGGCCCGGGGAGCTGCCGCCAGATCCAGCCGTACACGCGTTCCCTCCTCTGCTCTCGCCGCGACGTCAGCTCGCCACGAGCTCCGCGGGACTCCACCCGCTCTCGGGCCCGGTCTTGGGATGTTGCCCGACCAGCACGCCGTGGATGATGAGCCGCTTCTCCGCGGAGAACCGTGGGTGGCAGGTGGTCAGCGTGATCAGCGGCGCTCGCTGCTCCGGCGGCACCAGCGACTCGGGCGCGCCAGGTACGGGTTCGATCACCTCGCCCTGCCAGGGCATGACGATCTTCCGGCCGGGAACCTCGGGGTAGGGCGGCGGAAGCGGGGCCACGCCGCGGCACTGCGGGGTGGCGCCCTTGCCCGTCGACCATCCGGCTACCTCGCCGGCCGTCGGCAGCATCCGGTAGACGAACCAGGTATCCCGGGTCTCCACCACCAGGGCGTCGCAGGACTCGAGCAGGTCCAGGTCGTTGAACGGCGACCCGTGGCCGACCCGATGTCCCGCGAGCGCGAAGTTGCCGGGCTGCCCGGGCATCGCGGTGTCGACGTAGTGCCCCGGGCCGACCGCCAGGACGTCCTGCCCGGTTCCCTGCAGCACGGTGAAGTCGAAGTCCGGCCCGAACGAGGGGATGTGCAGCTTGGCGATCCCGTCACCCTCGAGGGGGCGGTCGATGGTCCCGCGCGGGTTGCTCCACTGATCCTCGAGATCCGCGGTCGCCTCCCGCTGTTTCAGGGCGGAGAGCCAGTCGGTGACGAAGAGCTCGTAGGAGGCGAACAGCAGCACCACCATGCCCAGCGTGAGGAGTAGCTCGCCGGCGCCGCGGACGACGCTGCGGGCACGGTCTCCCGTACCGCGCGGCGGTGGTGCGGGTGCCCGGTGACGCGCCGGGGACGTGACGGCGTCGCTCACCGCGGCACCTCCTGAGCCGAGTCGAGCCGGACCGGTCCGGCGTATCCGGGCACCGAGACGGTACGCGGTGCCTGCACCTGGTACCCGAGCCCGTAGGTCTGCGCGTACTGGCGGAACACCTGCACGCCGTGCTCGGCGTCGAGCGCTGCGGACAGCCGGCCGTGATCGCCGATGGCCGTGATGACGTAGGGCGGCGAGTAGGTGCGCCCGCCGAGCAGCAGGGTGTTGCCGATGCATCGCACGGCCGAGGTGGCCACCAGCCGCTGGTCCTGCACCTTGATCGCTTCCGCACCCCCCGCCCACAGCGCGTTGAGGATGCTCTGCACGTCCTGCTGGTGCACCACCAGTGCGTCGGGCGCCACTCCCTGCGGGTAGCGGCCGTCCGCACCCCGCGGCGCGTCGGTGAGGGTCACGACCAGCCCCGGCCCGGTCAGCGCGCTGAGCCCGACGTGGGGGCCGAGCCGCTGGCTGCGGGCCTGCGCGGCGGCGGTGCGCCCGTCGGACTTCGCCGCTGCCCGCTCCACGGCCTGCAATCGGCCGGACAGGTCGCCCAGCCTGCTCTCGGCGGCGGCTACCCGTGCCTCGGCCTCGCGGACCAGGCCGGACAGCTCCTGGGTGCGTCCGCCGCGCAGGTCGTGACCTTCGGCGCTGACCCGGCTGACCGCGAAGAGCAACCCGGCGAGCATGCAGACGACGGGGACGGCTGCCCGCCACCCGTCGACGCTGCGCACAAGCACTCCTCCCCACTGTCACCGAACCGCACTACGTTAACGTGTGGGGTCGGGCCCCGATGCGCCTCGGCCAGCACCGAGCGCCAGGGAACGGGGTACTGCCAGCCGTCAGACGAGGACACCATGCCGAAGTCGAGGGTCCGCAATAAGCGGGCCTACACGCCGCCCCCCGACAAGATGGCCCCGGCGAAGGCTCGCCCGGCGGGTCCGTCGCATCCGCTCTACGTCGCGGTGATGCTGGGCATGATGCTGCTCGGCCTGTCCTGGCTGGTGGTCAACTACCTGGCCGGTGACAAGATCGGCTTGTTCCGCGACCTGGGCGCCTACAACTTCCTGATCGGGTTCGCCCTGATGATCGTCGGGCTGTTCATGACGATGAAGTGGCACTAGAACAGCGCCGATCCGGCCGATCACCACGTCGACCATCGGGTCGGGCCCGAGGTGCGGTCGCGTGGCGTGCATAGCTGTGCCGTCTCCCACTTGGCTCGCCGCGGCTCGAGGGTGAACCACACGAATGTCATTCATCCCCACTGTGCACAACTGCTGTGGACAACTGCGCGAACGCGGCCGACACAACGTCCGAAGCCCGCGGACGCTCCCGCGGTCGGGTACGGCGGCGTGCATGCTGGGGTCGTGGAACGGGTTCGCTACGCCCCGAAGCCCGTCGCTGTCGGGGCGGCGTGGGCGGGTGCCTGCGCCGCCGTGGCGTGGGTCGTGCTGACGACCGATCCCGCCTCCCGGGTGCTTGCGGTGGCGGCGATCGGGCTGCTCGGCACGCTCGCGCTGCTGGGCACGGCCGTCCGGCCGCGGCTGGCTGCCGACGCCGACGGGATCCGGCTCGGCGCGCTACGCGGTGCCCGGTACTGGCCGTGGGAAGCGGTGCACCGCGTGGACGTGGTGACCGGGCGGCGGCTGGGCCGCCAAGTGGGCGTGCTCGAACTCGACCTCGACGACGGCGTGCACGACAAGCTGGTGGTGCTCACCACGCTGGACCTCGGCGCCGATCCGCGCGACGCCGCCGACGCGTTACACGCGCTCGCCGCCGGGCGGTGAGTCGGCCCGGCGAGGGCTCAGCCCAGCGCAGCCGCGAACTGCAGGTACCGGACCACCACCAGGACGAGTGCGATCGCGACGAGCGTCGCGACCGTTGCGACCTGCACCGGGACCCGCCGGTCCCGCGGCGCGTAGACCATCGCCGCGGTGGCGATGGTGCCGAACACCAGCCCGCCGAGGTGGCCGTACAGCGAGATTCCCGGCACCGTGAACGTGATCACGACGTTGATCCCGATGATGAACAGCGCCGGGCCGGGGCTGCGCCGCAGCCGTAGCAGCACCATCAGCAGGCCGCCCATCAGCCCGTAGACCGCACCGGACGCGCCTGCCGTCAGCGAGTTCACCTGTTCGAGCGCGAACACCGCCGCCGACCCGCCCAGCAGCGACACGAGGTAGACGGCGAGGAACCTGCCGCGACCCAGCACCGTCTCCAGATCCCGCCCGATGATGTAGAGAGCCAGCATGTTGAAGGCGAGGTGGATCGGCCCGAAGTGCAGGAACCCGGACGTGATCAGCCGCCAGAACTGCCCGTCCGCCACCGCGATCGGCGAGAGCGCCCAGCTCCGGAACAGCTCGGCGCCTGCGTTGCGCTGCAGGCTGCCGGCCTGCGCCACGGTCACCGCGAACACGATCAGATTGATGCCGATGATGATCGGGATCGCCACGTCCCGGCCGGTCGGGCGGGCGCCGGCGATGGTGGTGGAGTAGCGCTGAGTCCGGCGACCCTCGTTGACGCAGTCCACGCACTGGTAGCCCACCGACGCCTCGCGAAGGCACTCCGGGCAGGCCGGGCGGTGACAGCGCACGCACCGCAGGCCCGTCGGCCGGTCGCGGTGGCGCACGCACACCTCGGACGACGGCTGGTGGTCGTAACCGCCCTGCTGCCCCGACGACGGCACCGTCACGGCCGCGCGGTCACGTCCCGGCCGGGCTGACCGTGACGCGCTCGATCACGATGTCGCTCACGGGCCGGTCACCGGGGCCGGTCGCGGTCTGCGCGATCGTGTCGACGACACCGCGCGAATCCTGGTCGGCCACCTCGCCGAAGATGCTGTGCTTGAAGTTGAGGTGCGTCGTCGGCCCCACCGTGATGAAGAACTGGGAGCCGTTGGTGTTGGGACCCGCGTTGGCCATCGCCAGCAGGTAGGGTCGGTTGAACTGCAGCTCGGGATGGGTCTCGTCGCCGAACTTGTACCCGGGCCCGCCACGTCCGGTACCGGTCGGGTCGCCGCCCTGAACCATGAACCCGTCGATGACGCGGTGGAAGATCGAGCCGTCGTAGAACGGGCCGGACGTCTCCCCCTTGGCGTTGGGCTCGGAGTAGTCCTTGGTGCCCTCCGCCAACCCCACGAAGTTGGCCACCGTCTTGGGCGCGTGGTTGGGGTACAGCGTCAGCCGGATGTCGCCCTGGGTGGTGTGCAGGGTCACCGAGGTGTCGCCTGTTGCGTTGCCGTTGCTCTCGGTCACCTCGGTCATCCTGCCATCCGGAGCGAGATGCCGTCGGAGCGGGCAGCATGGGACCCTCGAATCCCTGCACGACACGAAGCATCAGGAGATGAGGACGTGAACGAGGCCAAGACGTTCGCCAAGGCCGGCGAGACTGCGGGTGCGACGCTCGGGACCGGCGTGCAGACGGTGCGCGAGGGCGCGACGCGGGCCGGCAGGCAGGTTGCCGAACAGGTCGCCGAGCAGGTCGCCGAGCACGGCTCCGTCGGCCGCGCGGCGCGCGAGGCCGGAACCTCGGCCCAGGCCGCGCTGGTCGACCGCTGGGGAAACCTGCAGGAAACCTGGCCCGACCGGGTGGTCGAGGCGCGCCGCGAGCTCGCCGCCCGTCTCGAGCCCGCCCCGCCGCCACCACCACCCCGCAGCCGGCGCCGTTGGCCGTGGCTGCTGTTGGTGCTCGCGGCTGTCGGCTGCGCCGTGGCGGCGGTGGTGCTCGCCCGCCGGCCGCAGCCGGTCGAGGATCCCGCGATGCAGCAGCCGGGCCCGTATCCGGTGGACCCGGGAAACCCCGGCGCCGTGGCGCACGGTAACGGGGCGGTCGACGTCGACAACCCGTCTGATGATCGGCGTCACTGATCTTCGGGGTCACTGATCTTCGGGGTCACTGATCTTCAGCGCCACTGACCCGGCCACCCCACCAGGGCGGGCTCCGCTACAGATCCAGGTTCGCGATCACCTGCTCGGCGATTCGCCGGGCCTTGATGGTGTGGTCCTGGTTCGTGGTGACGATGACCGCGGTGCCCTGCTCGGCCACCGCGAACACCGCGCCGTCAGCCGTGGGCTGCGAGCCGCCGGACCACCCTCCCGGTAGCTCGGCCAGGTCGGAGGTGGCCACCGGCGCGGCCGCGTCGACGGCTGCGCGGGCCACCTCCGGCGTGCCTTCGACGATCCAGGTACGCAGCTGCAGGCTCCCGGCGGAACGTTCGAAGAAGCAGGCCGGGTACGGCAGGTCGGCAGAGATCCGCACCCCGCCGACGCGCTGACCGTTGGCCTGCTCGACGGCCCGCTCGTCGAGATACGGGCAGGGGCCCTCGGCGGCCGGCTCGGGAGGTGACGGGGCAACGACCGGCGCGGGCGACCCCGGCGACGCGGCGGCGCCGCTTCCGCCGGGCGCGCCGCAGCCCGGGACGACTGTCGCGATCACCGCCGCGGCGACGAGCAATCGGGCGATCAACGCGACACGTTCGGCACGCATGGCCCGACAGTCAAGCACGCACCGCACCGGGTCGCACCGCGCCCCCTTGTCGACTCAGAGTAGGCGTTCGGTGACCTACCGCGGGATGGCTGACGGGGGACAGCGCTGATCGGGTGTCGTCCTG
>WHSY01000339.1 GCA_009379815.1 Pseudonocardiaceae bacterium | reverse complement strand
ACAGCTCGTCGTCCAGGCGGGTGCCGACGACGTCGCGCCACAGGCTCGACAGCTTGCGGGCGACCAGATAGTCATAGCCGGGTCGCAGCCGCCCGGTGACCATCAGGAACGTCACGAACGGACGCGTCGCGCTGCCCGCGGCCAGCCGTTGCCGCAGCGGCAGCGTCGCCCACGTCTGCACGTCCGGCCAGCGACGCAGGAACGCCCGGGCGGCTCGCTCGTAGGCGACGTTGCCGCGACCCCGCCGGGCCAGGTGGGCGGCGTAGGCCTCCCACCCGCAGCGCGGACGGGGTCCACGCCCGAGCGCACGCCATCGGCGAGGCGGTCGGGACCACGATCCGCGCCCTCGACGAGGCCGCGTGGCTGCCCGCGCTCACGCCCGACGGCGAGGTCCGCGACGGCGCGGCCGTGGTCGAGATCACCGACCAGCTGACCTTGGCCCAGTGGCCTGCCGGCGCCCGGGTGCTGGTGCGCCGCGAGCCGTTGCATCCCGGCGCCCAGCAGACATTCGACGACATCGACGGCTATCGGTTCACCGCGTTGCTCACCGACCAGCCCGACGGCGACATCGTCGTGCTCGAGCAACGCCACCGCGCACGCCCGCGTGGAGGACCGCATCCGCGGCGCCAAGGACACCGGGGCGCGCAACCTGCCCTGCGACACCTTCGCCCGCAACGCCGTGTGGCTGCAGCTGGTACTGGCCGCCCAAGTTCGTGAGCGCCATCGACCCGACCACCGGCGAGGAGAAGTGGCGCTGGC
>WHSY01000338.1 GCA_009379815.1 Pseudonocardiaceae bacterium | reverse complement strand
TCATCGTCGGGCCAGACACGGCCGAATCAGCGCCGCGGACCGCGCACGCTCGGGCAGGCGCCTGATGAGTGTGCGGCGGCTATCCCGATCGGAGGCGAGCGGCGGGTCGACAGCACGCCTTCCCGACATGTCCGGCCGGACCGTGATCGTCACCGGCGCCTCGAGCGGAATCGGCCTGGTTACGGCTCGTGAGCTGGCCACGGCCGGAGCAAGGGTTGTGCTCGCCGTTCGGGACGCCGGCAAAGGCAAGCGAGCGGCAACGACGATGAGCGGCGACACCGAGGTGCGAGCACTCGAGCTGGACAACCTGGCGTCCGTGCGCGCCTTCGCCTCCACTTGGACGGGCAAGCTCGACATCCTGGTCAACAACGCCGGGATCATGATGGTCCCGGAAGGCCAGACAGTCGACGGCTTCGAGCGGCACATCGGGACGAACCATCTCGGTCACTTCGCCCTGACCAACCAGCTGCTGCCGCACATCACTGACCGCGTCATCACGGTCTCCTCCCATCTGCACGAAGCGGGGCGGCTCGATCTGGAGGATCTGAGTTGGCAGCGCCGCCCGTACCGTGGGAACCAGGCATACAGCGACAGCAAGCTCGCCAACCTGCTCTTCACGCTCGAGTTGCAGCGTAGGTTTACGGCGGCCGGCTCGAGCGTTCGGGCGGTGGCGGTACACCCGGGCATGACACGCACGAACCTCTTCGGCCATGCCACCGGCGTCCGGGCGACCCTGATCAATGCCCTTGCGGGACTCGCC
>WHSY01000337.1 GCA_009379815.1 Pseudonocardiaceae bacterium | reverse complement strand
CGTACGCCGGCGCTATCGGGTACTTCGGGTATGGTGGCGACGTGGAGACGGCCATCACCATTCGCACGGCCGTTCTCAAGGACGGTGTCGCTCACGTGCAGGCCGGCGGCGGGATCGTCGCCGACTCCGACCCTGCCGCCGAGTACAACGAGTCTGTGTCCAAGGCCCAGGCACTGCTCACCAGCATTCGCCTCGCGGGCGAATTGACCGGCCCGGCCGTCGCCCCGAGCCCGGTGGGGTAGAAGCGACGATGGTGCAGCATCGGCCACGATCCGGCGTGCATTCGAAGCCCAGAAGTCTCCGGGCACAAGCGCAACAGGAACCTTGCGAATTTCCGGAGCAGCAAAAAAGCGTGCGGATTCTGCTCGTCGACAACTACGACTCATTCACGTACAACCTCTACCAGCACCTGAGCGAGTTGGGCGCAGAGGTGCACGTACGGCGCAACGACCAGTTTGTGCTGGGCGATGTTGCAGCGATGGACGTCGACGGCATCGTCATCTCACCGGGCCCCGGCCGTCCGGCGGACGCCGGGCGGACGCCGGATCTGATCGAACGGTTCGCGGAAACCTGCCCGATGCTCGGTGTGTGCCTTGGACACCAGGCCATCGGCGAAGTGTTCGGGGGCCGAGTCGTCCGCGCGCCGAGGATCCTGCACGGAAAGATCTCGTCGATCGGCCACGACGGTCGAACGATCTATCGCGACCTGCCCAATCCGCTCGTCGCGACCCGGTACCATTCGCTCGTCATCGACCCCGCGTCCG
>WHSY01000336.1 GCA_009379815.1 Pseudonocardiaceae bacterium | reverse complement strand
CGGGCGACATCTTCGCAGCGACCGACCAATGCCGGCGCCGCGACAAGGAACTCAACGCCGGGCAGCGGCGCAAGAATCACCCCCTCGCGAGCGAAGCAATCCCTTGGCCGACCCCCTGTAGCCGCGGTCTCCTGGCAACTGGCTACGCTGCCCGGCCAGAGTCGTTCCGTTGCCGGAGGTTCGGTCGGCTGCGCAACGCGGGCAACCACGACCGGCTCATCTGGGCGACGGCCATGGAGTCCACTGGGAAAGGAAGCGCTGCCCTGACCTCCGCGCAGAAGTCCGCCTGGACCTTCGGGCTGGGTGTGCTCACGGTCGGATTCATTGCCTCGGTGCTGGCCGGCAGCTGGAAGATCACACTGGTTGCGATGCTCGTGGCCGTCTTCGTCGTCACCCTGGTCGAGACCATCGAGCACACCTCTGGCGGGCACCGTGCAGACCCCGCGTCACCGGCCGACCCGGCCCGGCCCTCGGGCGGGCGACAGCAGTCCGCCGGGCCTGCTGCCCATCGGAGCGGCCAGGGCGCAGACCCACGGCGGCGAGGCAACGCAACGCCATCGCCACCAGCCAGGCAGCGCACTCGCTCGCCCCGACCGTCACCGACCAAGCCAGGCTAATGCTCATCTTGGGCGGATCGCGCTGTAGGGGTGCTGTGCGGGCGTGCCACGAGTCGTCGTCTCGCAGGTCGAGCAGCAACGCGACGGCGGGCATCATCGGCTGGTCTGGCGCCGCCGAATCATCGGATTCCTCGAGGCCGAGCGGCACACCA
>WHSY01000335.1 GCA_009379815.1 Pseudonocardiaceae bacterium | reverse complement strand
GGGCACCGACCTTGTGCTCGTCGTCGGACACCCCCACCACCGCCAGGTGCCGCGGCCGCAGCATCCGGTCGAGGTCAGGACTGGGGCGCGGACCGGCCTCGTCGGTCCCCCCGCTGAGCATGCGCGCATCGACGACGACCGCGCCGTCGCCCTTGGTCCGCACGAGGACGGGGTTGAGGTCCAGTTCGGTGATGGCGGGATCCCCCTCGGCAAGCTCGGAGATCCGCAGCATCACGTTGACGAGTGCCTCGACATCATGCGGCGCTGCGCCGCGGTACCCGTCCAGCAGTGGCCAGCAACGCAGCTCGCGGAGCAGATCGCGCGCACGGTCCGCCGAGACGGGTACGAGCGCGCGCGCCACGTCCTTGTGGACCTCCGTGTGCACGCCGCCCATGCCGACCACCAGCGCCGCGCCCAGCTGCGGGGTTCGCTGGATGCCCACGAGCATCTCCAGGCCGCGCTCCTGCTCCTGCAGGACAAAGGGCAGTGCGTGCTCGCCGATGCGGCCGAGCATGTCCTCGGCCGCCGCGACGGCATCCTCAGCGGTCGTCAGATTCAGCACCACGCCGCCCTCGTCGGTCTTGTGGAGGAGACCCCCCGCCTTCAGGACGATCGTGTCCGCTCCCACCTCCGCGAAGGCCGCGGGAACCGCCTCCAACGTGGACGCCACGGCGCTCGCGGCAAGCGGCACGCCAGCCTGCTCGAGTCGCTGGGTCACGGCGCCTGGAGTCATCGCCTGGGTTTCCACCGGGTCTTTCTCACCGACGTTGCC
>WHSY01000334.1:268-774 GCA_009379815.1 Pseudonocardiaceae bacterium | reverse complement strand
GACATAACCACACCGTAGCACGTCGTGTTGCGTGCGCGACGATCAAGCGACCGCTTCGCTGCATGACCCTCGGCCGCCCTGCTTACTCGTCTAACCAGCGAAGGGGGTGTCGGGGACTCCGGTGACGCCCGGGCGGAACCGGTACAGCGCCCCCGCTGTGTTCTCCTGGCCGGGCTCGAGGCTGCGCCGCGACGTGGTGATGTAGAGGTCGGCCAGGTCGGGGCCGCCGAACGTGCAGGCGGTCACCAGCGGCACCGGCAGCGGCACGACGGCGTCGAGCGTCCCGTCGGGCAGGTAGCGGTGGACGGCCGAGCCGCCCCACAGCGCGACCCAGAGCCCGCCCTCGGTGTCCAGGCACATCCCGTCCGGGAGGACGCCGTCCGTGGCGGGAGTCTCGATCACCGGACGACGGCCCGTCAGCGACCCGTCCGCGCCGGCATCGAAGGCATCCACTCGCTTCGTGGGCGAGTCGATGTAGTAGCAGGTGCCACCGTCGGGCGTCCACA
>WHSY01000334.1:0-258 GCA_009379815.1 Pseudonocardiaceae bacterium | reverse complement strand
CGTTGGAGATGGTCGTGCCGTCCAGGACGACCGTGGCGGATAGGTCGCGATCGAGCCGATACAGCGCACCGACCGGCGGCAGATCGCGCTCGGCGTAGGACATCGAGCCGCAGTAGAACCGGCCGGCCCGGTCGCAGCCACCGTCGTTGAATCGTATGGTCGGGTCGTCCCACAGCTTGTCCAGCAGCACCGGGTGCTCGGCGTCGTCGTCGAGCAGCGCGAACCGCCGCTCCAGGGCCAGGACCAATCCGCCGTGGG
>WHSY01000333.1 GCA_009379815.1 Pseudonocardiaceae bacterium | reverse complement strand
TCGACGCCGTCGCGCAGGTACGGCCACGCGACGCCCGACGGGGTTCCGCAGTTCAGGCCCGCCATCACCGTGGCGCCCGTCGGCACGCTGGTGAGCCGGCCGCGCGCCAGGCTCGCCAGCACGCATGCCGCGACGGCCGGCTCCACGGCCAGCAGCGCGGGAGCGGTCTTCGCGTGCGTACCGCGGTAGTGCGCGACGGCGGCCTGCGCGAGCGCGCCGACACCGACCGGGACGGCGACGAGGCCGACACCGGCCGCACCGGCCTCGACGAGCTGCTCGTCGAGCTCGGCGAAGAGGGTCGCGTAGCCCTCGGCGATCCAGCCGGGCACCTCCTCGTAGCCGGGCCAGCCGCTGTCTTGCACCAGCACGGCGCCGGTGGCGCGAGTGGCGTCGGCGGCCTGCCGGACGGCGTCGTCGTACGAGCCGTCCACCGTGGTGACCGTCGCGCCCTCCCCGGTGATCGCCGACACCGCCTGCGACGAGAGCCCGCTCGGGACGAAGATGTCGGCGCTCAGCCCGAGGAGGGCGGCCATCCGCGCGACCGCGCGACCGTGGTTGCCGTCGGTGGCCGCCACCAGCCGCGGGCTGCGCCCGTACCGCAGCCGCGTGCGCAGCCCGGCCAGGTCGACCGCGGCCGGCTCGTCGCCGAGCGACGCCGACAGCGCACGGAGCACCCCCCAGGATGCACCCAGCACCTTGAACGCGGACAGCCCAAGACGAGCCGACTCGTCCTTCACGAGGACCCGGCCGACGCGCAGCTCCGCCGCCAGCTCG
>WHSY01000332.1 GCA_009379815.1 Pseudonocardiaceae bacterium | reverse complement strand
AACGGATTGGCCACCGTCGACGTCAGCCCGAAGAAGAACACGCCGACCAGACCCAACACGGCCAGCGCGCCGGTGCCGAGCCGGTCGCCTGTGCCACGCACCTGCCGCAGCACCACGGCGGTGTAGCCAGCGAGCACCAACGCCCACAGCACGATGCTGCCTTCCAGCGCCGCCCATGCGCTGGCGACGGTGAACAGCAGCGGTGTCGCCCGGGAATGGTTATCGGCCACATAGGACACCGCGAAGTTGTCGGTCAGCAACGCGACTTCCAGCGCGGCCATCGCCAGCACCGCGCCGCCGACCATGCAGCCGACCGCGAACGCCAGCTGAGCGCGGCGCACCGCGTGTGGCCGCCGAACGGCTCGGAATCCGAACACGGCCAGCACGAATGATCCGGCCAAGCCGAGCAACAGGCCCACCCAACCGGCTGCCGGGGTCACGACGGTCACCGCACGTCCTCCCCCGGCTCGGGCGGTCGGTAGGTCTCGTCGTGCTTGACCTTCATGGTGTCGGAGACGAACACCGCGCCGCGCCAAGCGCCTTCAAGCACCACGCCGATCCCGGACTGGAACAGCTGCGCGGGCGCCCCGTGGTGCTCTACCGGAACCGAGGGAGTGCCGGGTTCGCTGCCGGAGGCGACCGTGAACCGCAGCCCGTCCGGTGTCTCGGTGACACTGCCGGACTCGACGAACCCGCCGAGTTGGAACCGCCGGCCGTCCGAGTAGTCGGCGCGCTGCTCGAGGGCCTCGTCGGGGGTGAGGTAGTAGACCAGGT
>WHSY01000331.1 GCA_009379815.1 Pseudonocardiaceae bacterium | reverse complement strand
CACACCGTGCTCGCGCAGCTGGCCGCGCAGCCGCTCGGGCTGCCGGTGTCCGCGGTGAACGTCACCGCACCGGACACCCAGTACACCCCGTACGACCAGACCACCAGCTCCAGCCGCACCACGCGGGCGATGGGCGGGGCGCTCACGTCGGCGGCCCGGCAGATCCGGCAGCACCTGCTGGAGCTGGCCAGCGAGCTGCTCGAGGCTGCCCCGACCGACCTGGACCTCGCCGACGGCGACGTGGTGGTCGCGGGAGCACCGTCGAACCGGATGCCGATCCCCGAGGTGTTTCTGCGCACCCGCACCGGAAGCATCAGCGGGTCCGGCGAGGTGATCACCTCGGGCGGGCTGGATCCGGAGACCGGGCAGGGCGTGGCCAGCGACCACTGGCACGAGGGCGCGGCGGCCGCCGAGGTCGAGGTCGACACCGGCACCGGCAAGGTCACGGTGAAGCACCTGTACTCCATCGCCTACGCCGGCCGGGTGATCAACCCGAAGCTGGCGAGGTTGCAGATGCACGGCAGTGTCGTCGTGTGGAGTCGGCTCGCGAGGTCGGCGTCATGACCGAGCGGAAGTACTGGCAGGCCGTCAACGACGCGCTGCACGAGGAGATGGTCTACGAGGACGGGATCCTGACCAACCCGAACCTGTCGGACTACTCGATCACCGCGATGGCCGACATGCCGGAGCGGATGGAGGTCGAGCTGCTCGAGGAGCCGGGCGAGGCGGAGATCCACGGCCTCGGTGAGACGACGCTGCCGCCGGTGATCGCGGC
>WHSY01000330.1 GCA_009379815.1 Pseudonocardiaceae bacterium | reverse complement strand
GATGGTGGACGCGATCACCAGTTCCTCGTTACGGGCGGCGATGAGCACGGCCACGTCAGCAGGCGAGAGACGGCCCCTGTCGCCGGCACCGGGCGAGCCTCGTTCCAGGCGCTGCGAGGCCAGCCGCAGCCCCCCGGCGAGCGTCCACAGCATGAGGTTGATCCCGAGCAGCAGGAGCAGGAGAGTCCACTGCACGAGAGATCTACCTTCTGTTCGAGGGCGGGGTCCGGTGTCGCCCGCGGCATCGGGTCACGATGCGACCTGTGTGGACGGTTGGCCGACCAGGTCCAACCGTCGGTTCGCCTCCAGGATCTTCGCGGTCGCCCGGCCGCAGTTGCACAGCATGTCCGGGGTGGCCAGGTTCGGGACGAACCCCTCCCAGAGCTGTTCGTACACCGGGTGCTCGAACACCTGGGACCGGATCCCGACCCCGGCCGCTCGCATGCGCTCCCAGTCGACATACCGCCGGTCGGTCCCGAAGGTGCTGGTCAGATGGACGTTGCCGCCCGCCAGGCGGACCAACTGGGTGAGGCGTTCGGTGTTGTCGCCTGTCACCTCGTCCAACGAGCTGGACCGGACGACCCTGACGGTGCCACCCAGATACCGGCAGAGCTCCTCGATCAGGTCCACCCCGATATCGCCGAGGCGCGTGTGGTCCCGCCCATACACGTCCTGCACCAGCGGGTAGACCTCGTCGAAGAACTCGGCCTTGGCGTAGTTCGTACGCAGGGCGCTGAGGTGTTTCTTCCGCCATGGCTGCGTGTTGTCGATCTCGACG
>WHSY01000032.1:26206-48486 GCA_009379815.1 Pseudonocardiaceae bacterium | reverse complement strand
ACGTCCGACGCCACCTCCAGCTCCAGACGCTGATGATCTAGCCCTGTAGTACTAGACGATCTGCGGCTCGGGGCGACCGGCGAGGGCATCCTCGACGCGGCGCCGCATCGACGGATGAATGTTCAGACCGGCGACGTCGGCCGGGTCGACCCACTTGGCGGCTTTGGTCTCGGTGCTGTCGTGGCGGGGCTCGCCGCTGATGACGCGGGCGTGGAAGCAAACGGAGAATTCCTGGCGGACCTCGCCGTCGTCGTAGACCATGACGTGGCCGGGGTCGGTGTAGATGCCGACCAGGCCGGTCAGCTCGACCTTGACGCCGGTTTCCTCCTCGACCTCGCGCACGGCGGCGTCGGCGACGGACTCCCCGAGGTCCATGGCGCCGCCGGGCAGGGCCCAGAAGTCGTTGTCGACCTTGTGGATCAGCAGCAGCCGGCCGCCCTCGTGCCGGACGGCGGCGGTCACCGGGGCACCAGGCTGTTGGCTGGCGGTGCCGTGGGGTCGTGGTAGTAGTCGACGCGGCCCATGCCTTACAGCATGCCCCGTGCGCTCAGGCTCGTCAGCTGGTGTTCACCACCCGGAAGGGGACCCCGGTCGAACCTCGCAACGTCAACCGCACCTTCGACGCGCTCGTGGCGCGGGCCGGCGTCAAGCGGATCAGGTCCCACGATCTACGCCACTCCTGCGCGACGCTGCTCTACGCGCAGGGCGTCGACCTCCAGACGATCCGTGATCTGCTCGGGCATAGCTCCATCGGGGTGACGAGCAGCATCTACGTCGACGTGCTCCGGGAGGTGCAGCGCGATGCGGTCGACCGGCTGGGGCACCTGTTCGGGCCGGGGGACAACGAGGGCGGGGCAGCACCGTGACTGCGGTCAGAACTACGGTCAGGTCCAGCTCTTCCGGGGCTGCCCTCTGCTTACCTCGGCTCCCCCAGCTGGATTCGAACCAGCAACCCTGCGATTAACAGTCGCATGCTCTGCCGATTGAGCTATGGGGGAAGGCGTTCGGCCGGGCACTCGGACCCGACCGCAACGCCGCACACCATAGCGCACCGACGGCGCCGCCGTGGCGGCAGCTCCCGGTGGGTTACCGCACCACCCGCGCCACCGCGAAGACCCGGCGGAACGGGAACCAGGTGACGCCGTCGTCGTCCGCCGGGTAGGCAGCCCGCAACCGCGCTGCGAACTCGGACCGGAACTCGGCCCACTCCGCGGCGGACAGCGCGGACCGCACCGGCCGCAGCACCGAGCCGCTGAGCCAGTCGAGAACCGGGTCCCGACCGGTCATGCGCTGCAGGTAGGTCGTCTCCCACACGTCGACCTCGGCGCCGGTGTCGGCCAGCAGCGCCGCGTACCCGGCGGGGTCGAGCACCGCACCCGGCAGCCCCGGATCGGGCAGCCCGCGCCAGCGCGGTTGCGCCAGCAGCCGTTGCAGCTCGGTGTGCGAGGGGGCCGTGTCGTTGCCCGGTACCTGCACCGCGAGCCAGGCGCCGGCGCGCAGCTCGGTCATCCACCGCCCGAGCAGCTCGCCGTGTCCCGGCACCCACTGCAGCACCGCGTTGCACACCACGACGTCGGTGTCGGGCGCCGGCACCCACGAGCGGACATCACCGATGGTGGCCACCACACCGCGTTCCCGAGCGGCGGCCACCATCTCGGTCGAGCTGTCGACCGCCTCGACCGCGGCATCCGGCCAGCGCCTGGCCAGCAGCGGCGTGAGCGTGCCCGGACCGCAGCCGAGGTCGACCGCCCGCCGCGGCTCGCGTGCCCCGACCCGGGCCAGCAGATCGGAGAACGGCCTGGCCCGCAGGTCACCGAAGGCCAGGTAGCTGTCCGGGTCCCACATCACGAGGGCCGGGCCTGCCGCAACCGGGCGGCGACCTCCGACGCGACGGTGGCCACGGCGGCGCGCTCGGTGCCGGGGTCGGGGCGTACCTGCAGCAGCACGCCGTCGCGCCCCGGAACCTTGCGCTGCACGAACCAGGCACCACCACCGGGCAGCTCCCGGTGCTGGCTGGACTTGATGGACCCCGTCACCCTCGCCTGGACGACCTCGGGGACCTTTCCCGGCTCGGTGAGGGGGAAGCGGCGCGGCGGCAGGTCGGCCAGCAGCACCGCGTCACCCGCCTCGCCGTCGGAGACCGCCTCGGTGAGCAGCAGAGCAGTCCGGTCCCACACCGCCTTGCTCACCCAGTGCCACCCGATCCGGCGTACGTCGTCGCCCTCGGGGACCCACACCCCGAGCTGGGTGAGCACCAGGTACCCCTGCCGCGCGAGGGTGCCCACCGCGAGGACGTCCTCGCCGGGATCGAGCCGCCCCGCGAAACCCTCGGGCAGGTCCGGGGCGCGCAGCAGGGCGCGCCACAACCGCTGCCAGACGATCACTGCAGCGCGCCCATCGCCTGCTCTCGCAGTGCCTTGTGGTACTGCTCGAGCGCGACGAGGTCGCCGAACAGGTCGTGGAACTCGTCGGAGTCCTCGCTGGGTGACAGCCGCTGCAGCCGCGACTTCAGGTCCCCGATCTGCCGGCCGACCAGCTCGGCCTGCAACCCGGCCAGCACCCCGTTGACGTAGCGGGGATCGGTCTCGTCCTTGGTCGGAAGGGTCTCGACAGCCAGCTCGCTCACCAAGGTGCGCGTCGTCGGCTGCGCGCAGTGCTCGCGCACCACGTCGATCCACTCCGGACCGGACAGCCCCGCGCTGCACCCGCCCGCAGCGAGCACGGCGCGGTGGACCTCACAGTAGGCGGGGTGGCCGAACGCCTCGTCCGGCAGCGTGTCGTAGACGGGTCCGGCCAGCGCGGGCAGCTGCAACGCAGCCTTGAGCACGTTGCGCTGGGCGGCCAGCCTCAGATCCGTGCGTGACGGCGGCGCCGGGCCCTCGGGCCCCGGACCCTCGGAACCCGCGGCCTCGGTCGACCGGCGTCGCCGCGGCGCGGCGGCCGGCGCGCCCGCTGTCTCTCGTACCCGCCGCAACACCGTGGCGACGTCCTCCCAGCCGACCCAGCCGGCGAGCTGGCGGGCGTACTCGTCGCGCAGTGCCACATCTTTGATCCGGGCCACCAGCGGCACCGTGCGGCGCAGCGCCTCCACCCGGCCCTCGGGGGTGTCCAGGTCATGCTCGGACAGCACCGCGCGGACGGCGAATGCGAACAGCGGCTGCCGCCGCGCCACCAGGTCACGCACCGCGGCGTCGCCCTTGGACTGCCGCAGCTCGCACGGGTCCACCCCCTCGGCGGCGACCGCGATGAAGGTCTGCGCGGCGAAGCGCTGCTCGTCGTCGAACGCCTTGAGCGCGGCCTGCCGTCCGGCCTCGTCCCCGTCGAAGGTGAAGATCACCTCCCCGCGGAACGCGTCGTCGTCGGCCAGCAGCCGGCGCAGCACCGAGATGTGCTCGGCGCCGAACGCGGTCCCGCAGGAGGCCACCGCCGTCGGCACCCCAGCCAGGTGCATCGCCATGACGTCGGTGTAGCCCTCGACGACGACCACCTGGTGGCGGCGCGCGATCTCCCGCTTGGCCTTGTCGATCCCGAAGAGGACCTGCGACTTCTTGTAGACCGGGCTCTCGCCGGTATTGAGGTACTTCGCCTCGATGCGGTCGTCGTCGAACAGCCGCCGGGCGCCGAACCCGACGACGTCGCCGCCGAGATCCCGGATCGGCCACAGCAGCCTGCGGTGGAACCGGTCGATGGGACCCTTCTTGCCCTCCCGGGACAGCTGCGCCTTGTACAGCTCGGCCAGCTCGAAACCCCGGTCGAGCAGATGCTTGGTCAGCCGGTCCCACCCCGAGGGGGCGAAGCCGCAGCCGAACTCGACCGCCGCTGCCTCGTCGAAGCCGCGCTCGGCGAGGAACTCCCGCGCCGGGCGGGCTTCGGGCGAGCGCAGCTGCTCGGCGTAGAAGTCGGCGGCGAGCTTGTTGGCCTCCACGATCCGGGAGCGGGTACCGCGGTCGCGCTGCACCGACGAGCCGCCGCCGGCGTAGGTCAGCCGGATGCCGACCCGGTCGGCGAGCCGCTCCACCGCCTCGACGAATCCCAGGTGCTCGACCTTCATCACGAAGTCGACGACCGAGCCGCCTTCACCGCATCCGAAGCAGTGGAACGTGCCGTGGCCGGGCCGGACGTTGAACGACGGCGTCTTCTCGTCGTGGAACGGGCACAACCCCTTCAGCGAGCCCGCCCCGGCGCGGCGCAACGCCACGTAGTCGCCGACCACCTCGTCGATGCGGTTGCGCTCACGGACCTCCGCGATGTCGGAGTCCCGGATGCGTCCCGCCACGGACGGCGAGTCTAGGCGGAAGTGACGGCAGCTCCGCCACTGGCGGCGGGTTCAGGTCGTCACACCTCGCCGCGCTGTCCCGTCCCTCCTGAAGTGGTCCACAGCCGAGAAGGGATGCCCGATGCTGACAGTGGCTCGCTGGGTGGCGGTGCTGGCCGGACTGTTCTACCTGGTGTTCGGCGTGTGGGCGTTCGCGGCGCCGGCGTCGTTCGCCGAGACGGTGGCGTCGTTCCCGCCGTACAACCTGCACTACCTGCACGACCTGGGTGCGTTCCAGGTCGGCCTCGGGGTCGCGCTGCTCGCCGCGGTGGTGTGGTCGAACGCCTTGGGTGCCGTGCTCGCCGGAGTCGCAGCGGCGTCGGTACTGCACGCGGTCTCGCATGTGCTCGACCAGGATCTCGGCGGCCGGGCCTCCGATCCGTACTCGGTGGGGCTGGTCGCCCTCGCCGTGCTCGCCGGCCTCGCCGCGGCGGCGCGCCGTGCCCCGCCCCCGCGCGTGGGCACCGCTGCCGGCGAGTCCCCAGCTCGTCGGTGAGCTCGACACCACGGGGGTCAACTCGCAGCTGCACCCCCACGGCTTCGAGTTCGCGGACACCCCGCGGCCGGGTGGCAGTATGAGCGGCGTGAGCACGGGAGGCGACCAGCTGGCCGCCGAGTTCCAGCAGCACCGGTCGCACCTGCTCGGGGTGGGCTACCGCCTCACCGGTAGCTGGGCCGACGCCGAGGACGCGGTGCAGGACGCCTGGCTGCGGTTGCAGCGCGCGGACCCGGCGCAGCTGCACGACCTGCGGGCGTGGTTGACCGTCGTGGTGGGGCGGCTGTGCCTGGATCGGCTGCGCTCGGCCGCGGTGCAGCGGGAGCGCTACGTCGGGCCGTGGCTACCCGAACCGGTGGTGACGCCGGTGGACGGGGGCGGCGGGCCGGCCGAGGACGTGGTGCGCGACAAGCTGCGCCGCGCGGAAGTCACCGCGCGGTTCGGCGGGTGGCTCGCGCAACGCCGCAACGCCGACCGGGTGACTGCCGAACTCGCCACCGCCGTGCGTGGTGTGGTGGCGATCCTGCGCGACGAGGACGTGCAGGCGGTACTGGAGACCGCGGTGGTCAAGCGGCTGGTCGACCAGCCCTGGGGGCCGCCGCTGGGCAGGTTGCTGGGGCAGGTACTCGCCGACGGATCGCATCACAACCTCGTCGACCTGGTCTGTGACCGGGCCTACGAGTGGGTGCGCGCGAATCACACCACCGTGCTGCGGGTGGTCACCGAGCACGCACCGGCATGGTCGCCGCGGTTCGTCGACGGGCTGGTCGCAGACAAGATCTACTCCGAGGTGCTCGCCTTCGCATGGGCGGTGCGAACCGATCCCGACCACGCGATGCGCAAGGCGGTGGACATCTTCCTGATCGAGTTCGCCGAGGACCTGCGCACCGATCCGGAGACGATCCGGCGGGCCGAGGAGGTCAAGCACCAGGTGCTGGCGCACCCGGAGGTGCAGGCGGCGATCGGATCGGCCTGGGGGGCGGCGAAGAAGATGATCCTCGACGCCGCCGAGGACCCGTCGTCGGAACTGCGGCAGCGCGTACGTGACGGGCTGTGCTCGCTCGGCGACCGGCTGGTCGCGGACGACGAGCTGCGGTCCAAGGTGGACGGCTGGTTGGAGGGCGCCGCCGCGTACGTGGTCTCCAACTACCGCGCCGAGATCACCGCGCTGATCACCGACACGGTGCAGCGCTGGGATGCCGAGGAGACGTCGCGCAAGGTGGAGCTGCAGGTCGGCAGGGACCTGCAGTTCATCCGGATCAACGGCACGGTGGTCGGGGCGCTGGCCGGGCTGGCCATCCACACCGTCTCGCAACTGCTGCTATGACTCTGTCGTAACTGCTATGACTCTGTCGTGACGCCTCAGTCCTTCGCCTGCCGCGCCCGCTCGCGGAACGCGCGCGCCTTGTCCCGGTTGCCGCACACCTGCATCGAGCACCAGCTGCGCGAACGGTTGCGCGAGCGGTCGTAGAAGGCCCAGCGGCAGTCGCTGGCGGGGCAGATCTTCAGCCGGTCCCACGCGCCCGACACCGCCAGCCGCACCGCCGCCGCGAGGATCGTCGCGACCGCGCCCGCCGCCGCGAGCGCCGGAGAGCCGCCCTCGACCCTGGCCGTGACCGTGACGCCCGGCCAGTCGCCGCCGTCGGCCCCGGTGAGCGTGTCGCGAAGCGCATCGCGCGCCGACCGTGCCTGCTCGGCCGTGCCGGCGGGCTCGCCGAGCCCGCGCTGCTGGACCCAGGCCCGCCATCCGGCCGGATCGTCGAGCAGGTCCGTGCCGAGCTCGGCGTCGACGGTGTTGAGGAAGGCGAGCACCAGGGTGACGTCCCGTTCCTGCGGCTCGCGGCTCACGTCACCAGTCTACGTTGTTCAGGGGTTGCTTCCAGGGTAAGTAACCGGCATACTCATCGCACTGGTTAGTAATCAGCTTAGAGCTTTCAGAGGTGACGGGAGGGGCCATGTTCACGACCGGGCCGGTGATCGACCTGAGCAGGCGGCGCACTCACGCCGCGCCGAGCCGGGCGGGGTGCGCGCGATGAGCACCGTGCCGGAGCTCGGCTGCGTGGTGCTCGACTGCCCCGAGCCGATGTCACTCGCGCGCTTCTACGCCGGCGTGCTGGGCTGGTCCGTCGACGCCGACTCCGATGACGACTGGGCCACGGTGCGCAGCCCGGACGGCGGGCCGACGCTGGGATTCCAGCGCGACCAGCACTACGCCCCGCCCACCTGGCCCGACCCGCAGCGCCCGCAGATGCTCCACCTCGACCTCACCAGCACCGATCTCGACGCCGATGAGCGGCGGGTGCTCGATCTCGGCGCGCGGCCGCTGCCGAGCCCGGACGGTGGGTCGTTCCGGGTGTACGCCGACCCGGTCGGTCACCCGTTCTGCCTGTGCGCCTGTTGAGGAGCCACCTCGGAACTCGCAGCGCGACAGGTCGAGCAGACCCCGAGCAGACCCCGAGGAAACCTTGTGGCGTACCTCACCTGAGCTGCGCAAACACAGTGCTTGCATTTGCGAGCATGCGTCGTTAAGCTCGTGAGTGTCGGAAGGAGGTGAGCGGGTGAAGCGAGTCGACGACACCGTCGAGACCGTCCAGGAACTCGGCCGTGACATCGGGAGCTACATCCGCGATCAGCGCAACCATGCCCAGATCTCGCTGCGCCAGCTCGCCAAGCTCGCGGGCGTCTCCAACCCGTACCTGAGCCAGGTCGAGCGAGGCCTGCGCAAGCCCAGCGCCGGCATCCTGCAGCAGATCGCCAAGGGCCTGCGGATCTCGGCCGAGGCGCTCTACGTGCAGGCCGGGATGCTCGACGAGCGGGCCGGTGGCCCGATCGTGGATGCCGTCGTCGCGGACACCTCGCTGTCCGAGCGGCAGAAGCAGGTACTGCTCGACGTTTACGTATCCTTCCGGCGGGAGAACCTGACCCGGAAGGCCAGGGACATCGCCGCCGAGTCGTCCGCTGTGGCAGGGTCGTCCACTATGGAGAGATCCTCTGTGGATGGTCCGGACGTCACCATCGAGACCGCCACGGCAAAGGAGTGATCATCATGCCCACAATGCCCACCACCAGAGACGTCCGCTACGCCCGCCGTCAGGCCGAGGCGTCCATGAACGCGACGGTTGACCGCGTCAAGACCCCGCTGCTGGCCGTGCTCGGCGCCGCCGAGACCGCCGGCGCGGCGCTGACCGACGCCGTCGCCAAGGCCCGCAGCCAGGCGAGCGGCCGTGCCCAGGACACCCAGCACCGGTTGCAGGGTGCGCTCGACGACCTACAGCACCGGGTGTCCGACCTGCCCGCCGAGATCGGTGAGCTGCGGAACCGCCTCGAGCCCGCCGAGCTGCGCAAACTGGCCGATGCCTACGGCGAGGTGGCGCAGAAGGCCTACACCTCGCTGGCCGAGCGCGGTGAGGAGGTCTTCGGTGAGTTCCGCCGACAGCCGCGGGTCAAGCGCGCGTTCGGCTCGGTGGAGTCCGGGGTCGACGCTGCACAGCAGCGTCTCGAGGCCGTCGTCGAGGACGTGCACGAGCTGGCCGACGAGCTGGGGTCGCGGTTCGCGCGGTCCAGCCGCTCGGCCGGCGAGAAGACCGCCCGCGCAACGGAGCAGCGTGCCGATCAGCTCGCCGAGCAGGTCAAGGACCTCGGCGACGACGTCGCCGGTGCGGTGAGCGAGGCCGGCGGCGAAGCCGCTTCGAGCACGCGCAGCACGGCCCGCAAGGCGGCCACCCGTGCCCCGCAGCGCAAGCCGGCCACCGGCGCGGCCACCCAGCGCAAGCCGGCGACCCGCCGCAACGGCACCGACGACATCGGCGGCGCGTCGAAGTCCTGACGCCCCGGCGTCACCGGCCGGATCCGTGAGCCCTGCGGGGCTCCGGGTCCGGCCTGGTACGTCGTATCCTGGCCAGGTGCCACCGATCGATGTCCTCGTTTACCAGATCCTGTACTTCGCCGGGATCCCGGTGGGCCTTTACGCGTTCATCCATGCCATATTGCAGCGCGCCGACGCCTTCACCGCCGCCGACAAGCTCACGAAGCCGAAGTGGCTCGGCATCAGCGGGGCAGGCGCCGCCGCACTGGTGCTGCCCATCGGGTTCGGCATCCTCTGGCTGGCGGGACTGGTCGCCGTGCTCGTCTACATCGTCGATGTCAGGCCGGCGGTGACCGAGGTCCAAGGGGGTTCTCGCTGGTGAGTGCGAGCAGGCAGGTTGTCGGCGACCTCGACACCCGTCCTGCGCTGCAGCACCCGGCGATGCTCGCCGGCCCGGTCCGCGCCACGCTGGCGCGGCTCTCCGAATCCGATGCCGCACGGTGCGCGGTCGCCGCGATCGATCCCGACTTCGCCGACACCGCGGCGCTGTGCGAGCGCTACGGCGTGGCGCCGGAATCGTCGGCGAACTGCGTCGTGGTGACCGGACGGCGTAGCGGTGAGCAGCGCTGGGCGGCGTGCGTCGTGCTGGCCACCACCCGCGCCGACGTCAACGGGGTGGTGCGGCGCCGGCTCGACGTGCGCAAGGCGTCCTTCGCCTCGCAGGACGAGGCGGTCGCTGCGACCGGGATGGAGTACGGCGGGATCACGCCGCTGGGGCTTCCGGAGGGCTGGCCGTTGCTGCTCGACCCTACGGTGGCCGCCGCAGGCGAGCTGGTGATCGGGTCGGGGCTGCGGCGCAGCAAGCTGGTGGTGCCCGGCGGGTTACTGGCCGGACTGCCGGGCGCCGAGGTGCTCGACGGGCTGGGTCGCTGACGCATCGGCCCGGATTCATGCATTGACACGCATGTATGGTGGGGCCCATGCACGACCACGGGCACAATAGCTCGCGCGAAGCGGACCGGAAGCGCCTGGCCTGGGCACTGGCGATCACAGTGGCCGTGCTGGTCGCCGAGGTGGTCGGTGTCGCCGTCACCGGGTCGCTGGTCTTGTTCGCCGACGCCGGGCACCTCGCGACCGACTCGTTAGGCCTGGTGGCGGCGCTCGTGGCGGCGATGCTGGCGCGACGGCCGCCGACCCAGCGGCGCACCTTCGGGCTGGGTCGCGCCGAGATCCTCGCTGCGGCGCTCAACGCGCTGATCTTGCTGGCCGTCGCCGGGTTCGTGGTGGTCGAGGGCGTGTCCAGGCTGACCGACCCGCCACCGGTGCCGGGCCTGCCGCTGCTGGTGCTCGGCGCGGTCGGCCTGGCAGGAAACCTCGTCGCGCTGCGCGTCCTCGGCGGTGGGGACCGCCGGAACCTGAACCTGCGCGGGGCGCTGCTGGAGGTCGTCGGTGACGCGCTGGGATCCGTCGCCGTCCTCGCCGCCGCAGCCGTCGTGCTGACCACCGGGTGGCTCGCCGCCGACCCCATCGCCTCGCTGCTCATCGCCGCGCTGATCGCCCCGCGGGCGGTCATGCTGCTCCGCGAGGCGGCGCACGTGCTGCTCGAAGGCACCCCGCGGGAGCTCGACGCCGTCGACGTGCACGCTGAGCTGCAGGCGGTGCCCGGTGTCACCGATGTGCACGACCTGCACCTGTGGACGATCACCTCGGGCAGCCATGCCGTCTCGGCCCACCTAGTGGTGGACGGCGTGCGCGGCGTGCAGTGCGGGGAGCACTCGGTGCTCGACGCCGCGGCGACAGCGCTGCACCGGAGGTTCGGCCTCGCGCACTCGACGCTGCAGGTCGAACACGACGAGCACGCCGATCACGAGCACACCTGCTGACCGCCAGGGCCGCTGCGCGGCGCGGGCTCGGGCTCAGCGGGCACGGGCGGCTGCGACGAGCTCCCTGTTCCCGGTGATTGTGGCGTGCGACGGGCGCCCCAGGCCGCCCGGAAGACGGCGTCGGCGAGACCGATCACCGACGCGTCCGGCTCGGCGACGACCTCCTGCGCGGTCTGCGGGAGCTGCCCGGGGACGAGCCGCACGGTCCAGGCCCGACCGGCGTCGGCCGCGTGGTAAAGCACCGTGCCGCTGTGCTCGGCGCTCGGCCACTCGTCGGTCCAGCGCTGGAGCAGCCGGGTGAGCACCTCGTCGATGCCGTCGGCGGCGGAATCCGGATCCACTCCGGTGTCCTCGCCGGCGGCGCCCTGGGCATCGAGCCGGTGCACGGTTGTCTCGTGTGCCATCCGGCGGGCCCAGAACGCCGCCGTCTTCGGCGCGGTGGGGGAGAAGTGCCAGGCGGGCGCGGCCGGGTCGGTGGCCCGCAGCGCCGCCACCATCTCGGCCAGCCGCTCGTCGTAGCCCGCCACGATCGCGTCCAGGTCGCCCGGGGGTCCGCTCACCCGTGACGGCGGGGTCGACGGGTCGGCAGCGGCCAGCACACCGGTCACCATGGCGAACACCCGGGAGCAGTGGGAGAGCAGCCGTTGCACAGTCCAGTCCGGGCAGGTCGGTACGGGGGTATCCGGCGCTACGGCCAGCGCTGCCGCACGCAGCAACCCGGCCTCGGTCTCGGCCACCGTGCAGTACTTCGCATGCTCCACGGGATGCACCCTACGACCCCTCGTGAGCGCGGATGCGAGTCATGGCTCGCACCAGCGCTCACGGGCGGGCCAGCCAGTCCTGGGTGAAGCGGTACTCGACTTCCATCACGTCCGCGATGTTCTTGGTGATCATCTTCTCCACCGCGATGCTGAAGAGCGGGATCGGCACCTTGGCCTGGATCTGCAGCGCGAAGACCACACCGTCGCGGTGTGGCCGCAGCGTCATCGTGCCGCTGATCTTGGCGGGGGTGCCCACGACGACGGCGTTCACGGGGCCGCCGCCGGGGCCGGTCCAGGTCTCGGTGCGCTCGATGGTCACGTCGCCGGGAACCAGCGACTGGGCGAAGGAGGGCAGCGAATCGGCCGGTACCGACTGGCGTTGCACGACGGTGACGGTGCCGTCCTCGTCCTCGTCCCGCGACACCAGCTCGGCGCGCTGCCCACCGACTTCGCGCAACTTGGCGCGCAGGTACTCCGGGTCGGTGAGCACCTCCCGCATCCGTTCGGGCGACTCGGAGTAGGTGTGCTGCAACTCCAGGGTGTCGGTCATGCGGCGCAGGCTACCGTGGACCGCCGTGACGACCCCAGCGGCGACGGGCGCCCGTGCCGGCGTCGACCTCGCACCGTTGACCACGCTGCGCCTGGGCGGCCCGGCGCGGTGGTTCGTCGAGGCGACCGATGACGCCACCGCGGTGGGCGCGGTACGTGCGGCCGACTCGGCGGGCGAGCCGCTGCTGCTGCTGGCAGGCGGGTCGAACCTGGTGATCGCGGACCGGGGCTTCGAGGGGACCGCGGTGCACCTGGCAACCCGCGGAGTGGCGATCGACGGGCACGGGGTCCTGCGTGCCGCCGCGGGTGAGGACTGGGAGGCCGTGGTGGCGCGCACCGTCGCGGCCGGGTACGGGGGCCTGGAGTGCCTGTCCGGGATCCCGGGGTCCGTCGGCGCGACTCCGGTGCAGAACGTGGGCGCTTACGGGGTGGAACTGTCCGACCTGCTGCTCGACGTCGAGCTCTACGACCGGCGCAGCGGCGAGGTGCGCGTGGTACCCGCCGCCGAGCTGGGCCTCGGCTACCGGACCAGCGTGCTCAAGGGCACCGATGCGGCGATGGTGCTGGCGGTGCGCATCGCGCTGCACCCAGACGGGCGCTCCGCACCGATCCGCTACGGCGAGCTCGCCCGGGTACTCGACGCCGAGCCCGGCATGCGGGTGCCCGCCGAGCAGGCCAGGCAGGCCGTGCTCGCGCTGCGCCGTGGCAAGGGGATGGTGCTCGACGCCGCCGACCACGACACCTGGTCGGCAGGCTCGTTCTTCACCAACCCGCTGCTCGACACCGGCGAGGTCGCCCCCGTGCTGGAGCGGATCCGTGCCCGGGTCGGAGCCGACGTGGTGGTGCCGCAGTATCCGGGCGGGCACGGGCGCACGAAGCTGTCGGCCGCGTGGTTGATCGAGCAGGCGGGGTTTCGCCGCGGCCACGCCGGGCCGGGGCAGCGGGTGGCGCTGTCGGGCAAGCACACCCTGGCGCTGACCCACCGGGGGGGCGGGTCCACCGCCGACCTGCTGGCGCTTGCCAGGGACGTGCGCGGCGGCGTGCAGTCCTGCTTCGACGTCACGCTGCACCCGGAACCCGTCCTCGTGGGCTGCACGCTGTAGCGCGCGCTACCCCGAGCCCAGCGCACCCCGCTGCGACTCGATGATCTTCACGGCGACGTGGGCCACCAGCCGGTCATCGGCGTCGGCGAGGTCGAGTCCGGTGATCTTCTCGATGCGCTGCATCCGGTAGGCGACCGTGTTGACGTGCAGCCGCAACGTTCGGGCGGCCTGCTTGCGACTGCCGTGGTGGCGCAGGAAGACCGACAGGGTGCCCACCAGGTCCGACCGGTGGCCCCGGTCGTAGTCGACGAGCGGTCCGAGGATGTCGTCGCCGAAGCGCCGCAGCGTGCCCATGTCGCCCATCGTCAGCAGCAACCGGTAGATCCCCAGCTGCTCCCACCGCACGACGGTTCCCTCGCGCCCGAGACGGATGCCCAGGTCGATCGACTGCTCGGCCTCGCGAAGCCCGTCGGGGGCGAGCTCGGGCGTGTCGAGGATCTCGCTGAGGCCCGACGTCGGCATCGGTGCTGACCTGCTGCCGCGCAGCAACTCGACGAGTGCGGTGGTGGGCGGTAGGCCGGGGCCGCGCACCAGCGGGTCGGGCAGCAGCGCGATGACGCTGCCCCCCCGGAGCATCGCGACCGACCCGGGCACGCTGGCCGCGAGCCGCGTCACCAGCTGTTCGCCGTCGGTCATCACGATGCCCTCGGGCAGCCGCACCGCTGCCACCCGGAACGACCCGGTCAGACCGAGTGAGCGCAGTTTCTGCCGGGCGTCGGCCGCATCGAGGAAGTGGCCCGAGACCAGCGCGTCGAGAATGGCCCGCTGGTAGCGCATTCCCAGCTCGGTGCTGGTGCGCTCGTTGGCCAGCGTCAGCGCGAACAACGTCGCCGCGTAGGTCGTCGTCAGCAGGTCGATGTCGTCGGGCTCGCGAGCTCCCGGCCCGTCGGGTACGAGCAGGAAGCCCAGCGTGCGCTCGCCCACCGCGATCGGGGCGATCAGCCACCCCGACTCGAAGGCCGAACCGGGGACGGGAGGCACCCGCAGCGGCCGTCGCTCCGACTCCAGGGCGTGCAGCAGGCGGGCGATGCGCTCGTCGGAGCGGTCCCACCGGGGCGCGGGTGGGTCCCGTTCGTCGCTCGACTGTGCCCGCACCGTCAGCGTCGGGTCGAGCAGCACGATCCGCTTGTCCACCACCTCCGCGAAGACCTCGGTGAGCTCGCCGGGGTCGGCACCGCGGAGTGCGGCGTCGGCCAGCTGATCGCATAGCGCGATGACCCGCCGGTAGATCGTGTTCTGGCGTGACAGTCCGTCGCTGCCGACCTCGGACGGCTCCGGCTCGCCCGGCACGGACTCGGGCAACCGCCGCGGCCTGCTCATGGCCGAGCCCGGTGCGAGGCGACTCGGGTGAGCAATGCGGCGCCGTGCTCCGCGCGGTCCGCGGGCACGTGCAGCACGACACCGCGCACCAGGTCGGCCAGCTCGTCGACCGCTTCGACGGCGGCGTCGACGGCGTCGTCGGGCCGCTCGCTGCGGCGTCGCAGCGCCACCAGTGCGGACGAGCGGGGTGCCAGGTGGGGCATCTCGAAGCTGAGCCGCTCGAGGGTGCGGGCGTCGTCGAACGGGGCGAGCGCGGCGATCACCGGGCGGTCGATGCCGCGCCGCGCCAGCCCGGTGAGCACGGCGCGAGCCTCCTCGACGTCGTAGACGATGTCGGTGAGCAGGAAGCCCGCCCCGGCCCGGACCTTCGCTTCCGCCCGGTCGAGCTCGTGGCCTGGGTCGGCGGCCATCGTGGTCAGCGAGGCTCCGATGCTGAACCGGGTGCGCTCGGCCATCGCCACGCCGCGCCAGTCGGTGCCCTCGTTGAGGCCACGCAGGGTGCGAATGAGCCCGACCGAGTCGACGTCCCAGAGCACGGCGGGATCGGGGTAGTCACCCGCCACCTGTGGCGCGCCGGTCCGGCACACCACGATCTGCAGCCCGAGCGCGTGTGCGCCCAGCAGGTCGGCCTGCAGCGCCGCGAGGCTGCGGTCCGCGGTCTCGACCGGGAGCACGACCTCGGCGCCGACGCGCTCCCGGAGCAGCAGGGCGGCGGCGATCGGGTTGACCCGGGCCCGCGACGGCGTCGGCTCGCGCAGCGCGACGAGGTCCGCGCCCGCCGCGCGCAGCTGTTGTGCCCTGCCCACGAAGTCGGCGACGTCGTGCTCGCTGGGTGTCGCCAGCCCGACCACGATGTCGAAGCGGTCCGGCTGTGGCCACAGCCCTGCAACCTCGCCGGTCTGCGCCTGCACCTGTACCGGTGCGGACGAGCTCGCCGTTGCCCGCTCCCGCCGGGCCGGCTCGGTGGCCGGATGCAGCGGCCGCGCCGGCAGCAGCGGGGCGACGGCCCGCGCGACGGCCCGCACGTGCGCGGGGGTGGTGCCGCAGCAGCCCCCCACGATGTTCGCGCCCGCCGCCACGAAGGCTTCCGCGGACTGGGCGAAGTAGCGGGTGTTGTGGGCGTACCGGAACTGCTTGCCCAGCCGCTGCGGCAGCCCGGCGTTGGGCTGCACCGACACCGGGAGGGCGGTCCCTGCGGCCAGCTCTGCCACCACGTCCTGCAGCACCGCGGGCCCGACGGTGCAGTTCGCGCCGAGCGCGACCACGTCGCGCTGCCCGAGCAGCCCGGCCGCCTCGCGCGGCGTCTCGCCCCGCAGCGTCCTCCCGTCGTCACCGAACGTCAGCTGCGCGATGACCGGCAGGTCGCTTTCGGCGGCGGCGACGTCCAACGCGTGGCCGAGCGAGTCGAGGTCGCCGAAGGTCTCGAGCATCAGCAGGTCGACCCAGTTCGCCAGCGCCCCGACCTGCTCGGCCAGCGCGGCCAGCCGGGCGTGCAGCGGGATGGAGGGCGCGGCGGAGCTGCTCGTCGCCGGCCCGATCGAGCCCGCCACGAGGACGGGCCTTTCGGCGGTCTGGGCGGCCTCCCTGGCCAGGCGGGCCGCGGCGATGTTGCTCTCGGCGACCGTGCTCTCGAGCCCGAAGCGGGCCAGCCGCAACCGGTTCGCCTCGAAGGTGTTCGTCTGGATGATGTGCGCACCGGCGGCGACGTAGGCGGTGTGTAGATCACGCACGAGCGCCGGCGCGGCGGTGTTGAGCTCGGACAGCGAGTGGTCGAGCGGGACGCCCGCGGAGTGCAGCATGGTGCCGACGGCGCCGTCGCAGACGACGATGCCGTCCACGAGCAGCCGGGACACCGGAGCCGTGCTGCCGCCGCGGTCGGCTGTCATTCCCGGAACGGTACCGATGGCGACATCGCGATCCAAGCGCACCGAGACAGACCGGTCTCGCTATGCCGCCGCCACCGCGTGCCGTTCGAGCAGCAGCTCGCCGATCTCCTGGGCGCGGCGCGCGGCGAGCCGGTCACCCTCCATCGCGGAGATGATCGACCCCTTCATGAGGATGTGCCACTTCCGGGAGAACCCGTCGGGATCGTCGACCCCCGCCGCGGCGGCGAGATCGCGCAGGAAGTTGCGGATGTTCGCCAGGTGCTGCACGCTCGCCAGCCGGACCGGATGATCGGTGGCCTCGAACTCGATCATCGTGTTGATGAAGGTGCAGCCTTCGAGCTCGGCGGCTGCGAACCACTCGCCGAACACGTCGAAGACCGCGAGCATCTGGCCGGCGGGCGTGTCGGCCCGGCGGCTCACCTCGTCCTGGAGCCACTCGCGGGTCCAGAGCTGCTCCCGGCGCTGCAGCGTGGCGAGAATCAGGTCGTCCTTGGTGGCGAAGTGCCGGTAGAGCGTCATCTTGGCGACCTTCGCCTTGGCCACCACGGTGTCGACACCGACCCCTCGGGTGCCGAACCGGCAGAAGAGCTCGTACGCGGCGCGCAGTATGCGGTCACGACCCCCCGACTTCGACTCTGGGTCAGCAGCTCGTAGTGCCACAGCGGATCCTCGGATCACCGGAATTCAAGACAGATTTAAAGGCCCAGTGTATCGGACGGTTGTCCGTCCGGGTGGTAACGCACTGTGAGTAGCACCACAGGCACGCCGGCGCGATGGCCGCCCGGCGGCTTGTCACGAGGACACAAGCCGCGGTCGCGTCAATTTGTGCCACGAGCCGAGTGCCCGCACCCCGCTGACGACGGATGATGAAGGTGACCGACCTGTCTCGTGGCAGACGTCCGCCGCCACCGGCACGGACGAGGCGGCGGGCGAGGCGGCGGACCAGTCGTTAGCCGCGTCCGGCGTGGCGGCACGCCGAAAGGAGCGTCGAGATGAGCAGGAGCACGAGCTGCCCGTACTGCGATTACCCGCTGTCGACGGCGGAGCCGGCCCGACGCGCCGTCGACGGTGACACCATCGAGTCACTGAGCCAGGAGATCCGGCAGCTGCGCGAGACGGTGGCGAGGTTGCGCGCAACGCGGCCGGAGCGCACGGCGCGCATCCGCACCGCGCAGCCGCAGGCCGAAGAGGCCTGAAACCCATGACGCGGCGTGCGCCCGGTACCGGCCAGTGGCCCAAGCCGACCGTGCCGTCGACCTCGGCCCGCGCGATGTACCGGCTGCACCGGGTGCTGGAGCCCAACCGCGCCTACGCCCGGCTCGCCGGATGGCTCGAGTCGCACCCGCGGGCCTACCGTGCCTTCACCCGCGCCGAGGAGGAGGTCAAGGGGCGCACCTTCAACTGCCAGATGTGCGGCCAGTGCGCGCTGCCCGCCACCGGCTACGCCTGTCCGATGAGCTGCCCCAAGCAGCTGCGCAACGGGCCGTGCGGCGGGGTCTCGCCCGACGGCATGTGCGAGGTGTACCCCGACGAGCGCTGCGTGTGGGTGGTGGCCTACGAGCGCGCCGAGCAGGAGGGGCATGACAGCGACCTGACAATGCTGCAACGGCCGATCGACCACCGGCAGTGGGGGCGAAGCTCCTGGGTGAACTACTGGCAGGGCCGCGACGAGCGGTTGTGGACGTCCGACGACGGGCCGGCCTCGTCACCGCGGGTGTGCGCCGACGGCGACCCGGTATGAGGGCGGAGGGCAACGGCCGCGGCGGCGGCCCCGAGGGCGGCCGGCTCTCCCGCGCGATCGCCGACGGGCGCTTCGCCGTCACCGCGGAGATCGGGCCGCCCCGAGGCGCCGACGCCGAGGCGATCCGGCGCAAGGCGCGGCTGCTGGCCGGCTGGGTCGACGCCGCGAACATCACCGACAACCAGAGCGCCCACGTGCGGCTGTCCAGCTTCGCGGGCAGCGTGCTGGCGCTGGCCGAAGGCGTCGAGCCGGTGATGCAGGTCACCTGCCGGGACCGCAACCGCATCGGGCTGCAGTCCGACCTGGTCTCCGCGGCCGCGGTGGGAATCCCGAACGTGCTGCTGCTCACCGGCGACCACCCCTGCTTCGGTGATCACGCCGACGCCAAGCCGGTCTTCGACATGGACAGCGTGGCGCTGGTGTGGACGGCGCGGTCGATGCGTGACCACGGCCGGCTGCTGTCGGGCCGCAGCCTCGAGCCGCGGCCGGACTGGCTGATCGGCGCCGTGGAGAACCCGTTCAGTCCCCCGGAGCGGTTCCGGGCACGGCGGCTGGGCAAGAAGATCGCGGCGGGGGCGCAGTTCGCGCAGACCCAGTTCGTTTTCGACATCGAGCGCTTCGAACACTGGCTGGCGCAGGTCCGTGACCTCGGCCTGGACCGGCGTTGCAAGATCCTCGCCGGGGTCGGCCCGGTCCGCTCGCTGCGCGCGCTGGACTACATCCGCACCCAGGTCCCCGGTATCCACGTGCCCGAGCCGGTCGTCCGGCGGCTGCGCGGCGTGCCATCGGACCGGGTCGCGGCCGAGGGCATGCGGATCTGCGTCGAGACCGTCAAGCGGCTCAAGGAGATCCCCGGCGTCGGGGGCGTGCACGTGATGGCCTTCGGCTACGAGAGGGCGGTTCCGGAGATCCTGGAGCGCGCCGGCCTGGCGCCGCACCGGCAACCGGCACCGATGGGTCAACCGGCACCGATGGGTCAACCGGCACCGATGGGTCAACCGGCGTCCCCTGAAGGGAGTGGTCGTGCTCGTTGATGTCAGGCCCATCCACAAACTTCGGGGTGACCGCGCGGTGGATGTCGGGGCGTCGCTGGCGCCGGTCCTGGGCGCGTTGTGCGAGGACTCGGTCGATCTGTCGCGGCTGCGAGTGGTGTGCGACTGGGTCCAGTACAAGGGCAACTTCCGGCAGCCGGTCGACGTGCGGCCGATCCTGGCGCCGGGGACGGATCTGCTCGCCGCCCACGGCACCGCACCCGTTGCCGAGGAGATCGAGGTGGCGATCGATCTGCGACGCAGCGGTGACGGCGGGATCAAGGACGCCGTGCACGAGGCGCTGGGCAACCGTCAGGACGCGTCCGTGCCGTCGCCGCCGGCCCGCGTCGAGCTCGAGGACTGGATGCCGACCAGCCGTAGCTGCGTCTGGAGCTTCAACGCGCTCTACTGGCAGGCGCTGGATCTCTGGGAGCAGGCGACCGGGCGGCAGTACGAGCAGGCGCTGCCGGGCGGCGAGAGCGACGCCCGCAACCGCGGCGCCGTCGGAGAGCTCGTCGCCGACATGCTCACCGGTTTCGACGACCTCGCGGCGCGCAACGCGCTGCCCGAGGAGCTCTACGTCGTCGAGCTCGGGGTGGGCAACGGCAACCAGGCCAAGGTGTGGCTCGACGAGTTCGCCGCGGCCGACCGCGCTCACGGCACCGAGTACTACCGGCGGTTGCAGTACCTGATGTGCGACTACTCGCCGCACGTGCTCGAGCTCGCCCGCAAGGCCGTCACCGACCACGCAGCGCACGTCAGCTCGTTCGTGCTCGATGCGACCGCACCGACGACGGCGCTGGGATTCCTGCGCGGCAAGGTGTTCCTGGTCTACATCTCCAACGTCTACGACAACCTCCCGACCGAGGAGGTCGCCCGGATCGGTGGCCGCAGCTACCGCGTCGAGGCGCGGGCGTACCTGGCGCGCGGCGACGTGGTCGACCTGGCCGAGTACGTCGCGGCGAGCGAGGCGGCGGTCCCGGCGCTGATCCACAAGCTGCTGCGGCTGGGCCCGGCGTTGCTGGCCGAGGCGTTACCGGAGCGTTTCCCGGGCGTCGAGACCGCCGTGGGGTTCTGGCAACGGGCGTGGCAGGCGCTCAAGCTCGAGGAGCGGTATGTCCCGCTCCCCGGTCTGGATACCTACCGGATCGCTCCCGGGGTCGGTGGCGAAGTACTCCGGCCGTTGCTCGAATCCGGTCATGACGTGCGGATGCACGTCAACAACGGCGCCGTCGCGAGCTTCGTCGACACGATCGGGCTGCTACACCCGTTCGGGCGGTTGCTGTGCCACGACCTGTTCGTCACCGACACCCATCAGTACCGCACCGGTTTCCGCGGGCCCGGCAAGTACGACGGTTCGGTCGTCAACTGGGTCAACGGCCCGTTGCTGCAGCTCATCGGCAGCCGGAAGGGCTTCGACGTCTGTTACGCGCCCTTCGCGCACCGATCCGGCACCAATATCGTGACGATGACCGCACGAGTGAGGGACTGACGATGGCGACGCGGAGTCCGGCGGGTGTGCTGCTGCCGACGGCGGTCGTCGGCTCCTACTCGGTGCCCGAATGGCTGGAGCGGCTCAAGACCGACTTCCACCAGCAGCGCCTGAGTAGGGCGCACTTCGACGAGATCCACGATGTCGTCATCAAGGCCGCGATCACCGACCAGGAGCGGGCCGGCATCGACTTCGTGTCCGACGGGGAGCTGCGCCGCGACAACGACATCGACTACCTGCTCGCCAGGATCGCGGGCGTGCGCATGCCGACCATGGCCAAGGCCTACTACTACGACTACTACGACTCGGTCGTCGGAAGCCACCTCCCCGCCGATGCCCCTCCGCTGGGGCTGGCCGACGAGTTCCGGTTCACCGCGGCACAGACCGACCTCCCGATCAAGTTCTCGCTGACGGGGCCGTTCTCGCTGTCGCGCCGCATCCGCAACGAGGCCTACCGCAGCGACGCCGATCTGGTCCGGGCGCTGGCCGACGTGCTCAACGCCGAGGCGGCCGAGCTGGTCTCCGCCGGCGCGACGTGGCTGCAGCTCGACGAGCCGTTCCTGGCCGGCTATCGCGACCAGGTCGACCTCGCGATCGAGGCCGTCAACATCGTGACCAAGGGCGTCGACGCCACCTGGGGGCTGCACGTGTGCTACGGCAACCGCTACGCCCGTCCTTCCTGGGAAGGGCACTACGATTTCCTGTTCCCCGCGGTGCTCGAAGCCCACGTCGACCAGTTGGTGCTGGAGTTCGCCCGCAAGGGGTACGACGACCTGAAGCTGCTGACCCGTTACGGTTGGGATCGCACGCTGGGTCTGGGTGTCATCGACGTCAAGAGCGAGGACATCGAGACCGGCGATCTGGTCGCGTCGCGGATACGGCGCGCGCTGGATGTGCTGCCACCCGAACGGGTGGTCGTCAATCCGGACTGCGGCCTGCGGCACCTGCCCGCCGGCGTCGCGCGGGCGAAGCTGCGCGCGATGGTTGCCGGTGCGGCCCAGGTGCGCGAGGAAGTGGTCACCCCCCGGCCGGGTGGTGACCTCAGCAGTGCGGCCGAGCATGACCCAGCGGCGCAACGTGCGGTGCTGGCGGCCGTACCGAATGAGGAGGCATGACCTGATGGACCCGCGGGAGCACGAGGATTTCCTGTTCACCTCGGAATCCGTGACCGAAGGCCACCCTGACAAGATCGCGGACCAGATCTCCGATGCGGTACTCGACGCCGCGCTGACGGTCGATCCGAACTCCAGGGTGGCCTGCGAGGCGCTGCTGACCACCGGCCTCGTCGTCGTCGCGGGGGAGATCACCACGCCAGAGCAGCTCGACTACGCGCAGATCGCGCGGGACACGATCTGCCGGATCGGCTACGACCGCGGTGAGTACGGCTTCGACGGCAAGAGCTGCGGGGTGATGGTCGCGCTGGACAAGCAGTCCCCGGACATCGCGCAGGGCGTGGACACGGCGGCCGAGCGGCGCGGTGCCCTCTCCGAAGACGAGCTCGACAGCGTGGGCGCGGGCGACCAGGGGATGATGTTCGGATACGCCACGAACGAGACGCCGGAACTGATGCCGGCGCCCATTGCGCTGGCCCACCGGCTGGCGCGGCGGCTGGCGGCGGTCCGCAAGGACGGGACGCTGCCCTACCTGCGCCCGGACGGCAAGACGCAGGTCGCGGTGCGCTACCACAACGGCAGGCCCGTCGGGGTGGACAAGATGCTGATCTCCACGCAGCACGCCGAAGGCGTCGACGACCACATCCGGGGTGACCTGTGGGACAACGTCGTGCGCGCGGTCGTGCCGGAGGATCTGTACGACCCTGCGGAGCTGCGGGACAACTTCTACGTCAACCCCACCGGCCGGTTCGTCGTCGGTGGCCCGGCGGGCGACGCGGGCCTGAC
>WHSY01000032.1:0-26196 GCA_009379815.1 Pseudonocardiaceae bacterium | reverse complement strand
CAAGATCATCGTCGACACCTACGGCGGCTTCGCCCGCCACGGTGGCGGCGCCTTCTCCGGCAAGGACCCCTCCAAGGTGGACCGCTCGGCGACCTACGCGGCCCGCTACGTGGCCAAGAACATCGTGGCGGCGGGGCTGGCGGACAAGGCCGAGGTGCAGGTGGCCTACGCGATCGGCATGGCCCGGCCGATGTCCACGCTCGTTGACACCTTCGGCACCGAGAAGATCTCCCGGTCCGAGATCGAGCGCCTGGTGTCCGAGCACTTCGACCTGCGCCCGGCGGCGTTCCGCGACTACCTCAAGCTGCACCGGCCGATCTATGCCAAGACCGCCGCCTACGGGCACTTCGGCCGTGAGGACGACGACTTCACCTGGGAGAAGACCGACAAGGCCGATGTGCTGCGCGCCGCGGCGGGTCTGTCCTGAGCGGGGTGGCTGACATGAACATCGTGCTGACGGGATCGATCGCCACCGACTACCTGATGGTCTTCCCCGGACGGTTCCGCGAGCAGCTGGTCGACGGTGAGCTCGACCGGCTCTCGCTGTCGTTCCTGGTCGACGAGCTGAACATCCACCGCGGTGGGGTCGCCGCGAACATCGCCTTCGGCCTGGGCCGCCTCGGCGTGACCCCGACCCTGGTAGGAGCGGTCGGTGACGACTTCGCCGACTACGGCGATTGGCTCGACCGCCACGGCGTCGACACCGGCTCGGTGCACACCTCGCAGCTGCGCCACACCGCGCGGTTCCTGTGCACCACCGACACCGACAACAACCAGATCGCCTCGTTCTATCCGGGGGCGATGACCGAGGCGCGCGATATCGAGCTGCGGCCGGTCGAGCAGCGGCTGGGCACGCTGGATCTGGTGGTGGTCAGCCCGAACGACCCCGAGGCGATGCTGCGACACACGCAGGAGTGCCGACAGCGCGGGTACCCGTTCATGGCGGACCCGTCGCAGCAGCTGGCCCGACTCGACGGCGAGCAGATCCGGACGCTCGTCGACGGTGCGTCCTACCTGGTCACCAACGACTACGAGCGCAGCCTGCTGGCGCAGAAGACGGACTGGTCGGGCGAGGAGATCCTCGACCGGGTGGGTACCTGGATCACCACCCGCGGGGCCGACGGCGCCACCGTGCACCGGCGGGGCGAGCCCGACGTCGCGGTCAAGGTGCCCCGGGTGCAGCAGATCGCGGACCCGACCGGGGTCGGCGACGCCTTCCGGTCCGGCTACCTCGCCGGGGTTGCCTGGGGTCTCGAGGCGGAGCGGTCCGCCCAGCTGGGTTGCATGATGGCCACGCTGGTGATCGAGACCGTGGGAACCCAGGAGTACCGCTTCGACGCCGCGACGTTCCTGGAGCGCTTCACCGAGGCCTACGGCGGCGACGCGGCCTCCGAGCTGCGACCCGAGCTGGGAGGCACCTCGTGAGTGGAGTGCGGACCTGACGACTCCCCTGGGGCGCGGGCCACCCCCGCGCCCCAGGGGCTCCAGCAGCTGCTTGAACGGTCGGCCACGCGGTGCGGCGCGACCCGAAGAACCAGGAGGCTCGTGATGTCCTTCCCGAGCGATCTCGAGATCGCCCGCAGCGCATCGCTACGCCCGCTGGGCGATGTCGCGGGTCAGATGGGGATCGGCGCCCACCTGCTCGAGCCCTACGGCCACGACGTCGCGAAGATCAACCTCGCCGCGATCGGCGAGTTGGCGCAGCGCCGGCCCGCGAAGTACGTGGTGGTCACCGCCGTCACCCCGACCCCGCTGGGCGAGGGCAAGACGACCACGACGGTCGGGTTGGGGCAGGGCTTCAGCCACATCGGCAAGCACGCGACGGTGGCCGTCCGGCAGCCGTCGATGGGCCCGACCTTCGGCATCAAGGGTGGTGCGGCCGGTGGTGGCTACAGCCAGGTCGTGCCGATGGAGCTGCTCAACCTGCACCTGACCGGCGACATGCACGCGGTCACCGCGGCCCACAACCTGCTGGCCGCGGTGATCGACAACGCGCTGCACCAGCACGGCGGCGTCGACCTGGATCCGCACAGCGTGACGTGGAACCGGGTGCTCGACGTCAACGACCGTGCGCTGCGCAATGTCGTCGTGGGCCTGGGTTCGCAGGCCGACGGGGTGCCGCGGCAGAGCGGGTTCGACATCACCGCCGCCAGCGAGGTGATGGCGGTGCTCGCGCTGTCCACCTCGCTGGCGGACATGCGCGCCCGGCTCGGGCGCATCGTGGTCGGCCGGTCGGGGGACGGGTCACCGGTGACGGCCGAGCACCTGCAGGCCGCCGGTGCGATGGCCGTGATCATGCGGGAGGCGATCAAGCCGAACCTGCTGCAGACGCTGGAGGGCACGCCGGTGCTCGTGCACGCCGGGCCGTTCGGCAACATCGCGCACGGCAACTCCTCGATCGTGGCCGACCTCATCGGGATCCGCGGTGGGGACTACCTGGTCACCGAGGCGGGATTCGGCGCCGACATGGGTGCCGAGCGCTTCTTCAACATCAAGTGCCGGACGTCGGGGCTGACCCCGGACGCCGCCGTGCTGGTGGCCACCGTCCGCGCGCTCAAGGCGCACTCCGGGCGCCACAAGGTGTCGGCCGGTCGCCCGCTGCCCGAGGCCATGCTGGCCGAGAACCCCGACGACGTGCACGCCGGTGCGGCCAACCTGCGCAAGCAGATCGAGAACGTACGGATGCACGGCGTCTCCCCGGTGGTGGCGATCAACGCCTTCCCCACCGATCACCCGTCCGAGCACGCCGCGATCCGTGAGGTCGCGGAGAGCATGGGCGCCCGCTCGGCGCTGTGCACGCACTTCAGTGAGGGCGGCAAGGGCGCCGCCGAGCTGGCCGAGGCCGTCGCCGAGGCCGCGGAGGAGCCCAGCGAGTTCGCGTTCCTCTACCCCGACGACGCCACGCTGCGGGAGAAGATCCTGACCCTGGCGTTGCGGGTATACGGCGCGAAGGGTGTCGACTACGACCTCAAGGCGTCCCGGCAGCTCGACGACTACGAGCGCAACGGCTTCGGCCGGCTCCCGGTGTGCATCGCCAAGACCCACCTGTCCATCTCCTCGGACCCCACCCTCAAGGGCGCGCCGACGGGATGGGTGCTGCCGGTGCGGGAGGCCAGGGCGTCGGTCGGCGCCGGGTTCATCTACCCGATCTGCGGCGACATGCGGACCATGCCGGGGCTGGGCGCGTCCCCCGCGCTGTCCCGGATCGACCTCGACACGGGAGGTGAGATCGTCGGGCTGTCCTGAGACCGGTGATGCGGAGGGCGATACGGTGAAGCCGTCACTGCTCGACCAGCCACTGGGCACCTACCTCGACCAACTGGCCTCCGATCAGCCCGCGCCGGGCGGCGGATCGGCGGCGGCGGTGACCGGCTCGCTCGCGGCGGGTCTGGTCGCCATGGCCGCACGATTCTCCTCCGGGCAGCTGCCCGACGCGGCCGACCGCGCCGGCCGTGCCGACGCTTACCGCGCGGACCTCGTCGCGATGGCCGAGCGCGACGCCGAGGCCTACGGCGCGGTGCTCGAGGCGTTCCGGCTGCCGGCCGAGCCCGATCCGCAGCAGCGCCGCAGGAAGATCACCGATGCGCTCGAGCACGCCGCGCTGGTCCCGCTGGAGATCACCGAGGTTGCCGCCCGGACCGCGGCCGAGGCGGCCGAGCTCGCCGAGCAGGGGAACCCGAACCTGCGCGGTGACGCGCTCACCGCAGTGATCCTCGCCTGGGCCGCGGCGCGGTCGGCTGCCGAGCTCGTCCGGCTCAACGTCGAACTCGGCGCGCTCGAGCGGGATCTGCTGGACCGGGCGCGGCTCGCGGTGGCGCGCGCGGGCGAGGCGGCCGACTCGCTCAGCCCTGAGGAGGCGCCGGACGGGTCCGCTGCGGGGCCGTCGGACGGGCCTGCTGCGGGGGCGCAGCCATGACGGCGGCACTGATCGACGGGCGCAGGTATGCGGCCGAGTTCAAGTCAGAGCTCGCCGAGCAGGCACGGAGCCTGGCAGCCGAAGGTGCGCGGCCCGGGCTGGCGACCGTGCTGGTCGGCGACAGCTACCCGGCGATGGCCTACGAGCGGCGGCTGCGCCGGCTGGCGGACGAACTGGGGTGCCACTACGTCGGCGAGGCGATGCCGGGTGACGTCGCGGAGGCCGACGTGCTCGCCACGATCGGCAAACTCGTCGCCGACCCGCGGGTGACGGGCATCCTGGTGTTGCGCCCCGTCCCGCCACACGTCTCCGAGATCGCGCTCTACAACGCGCTGGACCCGCTCAAGGACATCGAGGCGGTGCACCCGATCAACGCCGGGCTGCTCTCGGAGGGCCGGCCGCACTTCGTGCCTTCGACCCCGGCCTCGGCGTTTCACGTGCTGGACCGTTACCTGTCCGAGTCGGGCCGCGACCCGGCTGCGGTCTACGAGCGCAGCAACCTCGTCGTGGTGGGCAGGTCCAACAACGTCGGCAAGCCGGCCGTGCTGCTCGGCCTGGCCCGCAACGCCACGGTGGTCTCCTGCGACGTGCACAGCTACCGGGCGGGCCTGCTGGCCGAGCACGTCTCCAGGGCCGACATCCTCATCGTCGCCGCCGGGGTTGCAGGGCTGGTCACCGGGCGCGACGTCAAGGAGGGCGTGATCGCCGTCGATGTCGGCATCAACCCGGTCGAGGACGAGGTCACCGGGAAGGTGCGGCTGGTCGGAGACCTCGACTCCGACAGCGTGCGCCAGGTCGCAGCGGCGCTGACCCCGGTCCCGGGCGGGGTCGGGCCGGTCACCGACCTGTGGCTGCTGCGCAACACGGTCTCCGCGGCGGCTCTGCCGTTGCGGATCGCCAACGCCTGGGGCGAGCAGCACCCGGGTTCGCAGCTGCTCGAGACCGCGCTGCGGACCTCGCGGCTCCCGTCGACCAGCCCGACCTGAACGGTCATGTTGCCCGACCTCGACCTACGGGGGGCGCTGGCGGACGTCCGCCGTACCGGCGCGGCCTTCGTGCCCGAGGCGCTGGCCGAGACCTGTCGTGAGCGGCTGCACCGGGAGGTCTCCGGCGTGGCCCTGGCAGGCGCGCGCGGCACCTACGGCAAGCACGGTGTGCGGCAGGAAGCCGACGTCGCCGTCACGGCCGATTTCGGCCGGTTCCCGCAGCTGACACTGCTGCGCGACGAGCTCGTGGCCCGTGTGCACCGCGACGGCGCAGGGATCGAGGGCACGACCGCGTGGTGGCCGGACGAGCTGTCGGTGCAGCGGTACCGGCCTGCGGACGCCGGCATCACCGCGCATCTCGACCACAGGCGCTACGCGGTCCTCGTCGCCGTGTTCACGACCACCGGCGAAGCGGACTTCACGCTGTGCCGCAACCGCGCAGGCGATGCCGTCGCGATGTGGCGTGCCGGGCCGGCCAGCCTCGTGCTGCTCCGCGCGCCGGGTTTCGACGGCCTCGACGACGGCAGGCCGCTGCACGCCGTCACCGGGCCCACCGGCGGTGACCGGGTGTCGGTGAGCCTGCGGATGGACACCCCCTCGCCGGGGCGGTGAGCGACGATCGTGCGGCCGGGGCGGCTCACGGTTCGGGGCTGTGTCCTGGCGAGCCGGAAGCGTCAGCTACTCGCCCTGTCGAGCCAGAAGCGGACCCCGGTACCCGCATCGGCGCGATCGACCATGGTCGGCCGCTCGCCGTTGGGGCCGGCGGGGGTGCGATCGAGTATCTCGGTCGCCAGCACCGCCTCGGCGATCTCGTGCTCGTGCTCGTGCAGCGCCGCCGCGGCCTCACCGTCGGCACTCCACCACAGCCGGATCCGGTCGGTGACCTCCAGGCCGGCATCCTTGCGCGCGGTCTGCACGAGCCGGATGACCTCCCGGGCGAGCCCGGCCCGCCGCAAGTCCGGCGTGATCGCCGAGTCCAGCGCGATGGTCACCTCACGCTGGCTGACGACGGTCCAGCCGCGACGGGGGACTTCGGTCACGGTGACCTCGTCGGGCGTGATCTCGATCCCGCCGCCGACGATGGCGGTCGCCGACTCCGTCAACTGCCGCGCGACCGTGCCCGGGTCCGCGGCGGTGATCTTGTCGGCGACCTGCTGCGTCTCGCGGCCGAACCGCCGGCCCAGTGCGCGGTAGTTCGGCTTGACCGTGACATCGGTGACCTCGCCCGCTGCCGCGAGCGGGGTGACCTCGCGAACATTGAGTTCGTCGGCGATCTCCGCGATGAGTTCGTCCGGCAGGTCACGACCGCCGGGAACGGAGATCAGCGCACGGGACAGCGGTTGCCGCAGCCGGATGCTCGCGGACTTGCGGGCAGACCGGCCGGCTTCGACGAGATCGCGGGTGAGGTCCATGTCGGAGCGCAGCCGGTCGTCGGAGCGCGCCACGTCGGCTCGTGGCCAGGAAGCGAGGTGCACGGACTCGAACTCCGTTCGGCTCCCGGGCCGGATCGCCTGCTGCCAGACGTGTTCGGTCAGGAACGGGATGAACGGTGCGAGCAGTCTCGACAGCACGTTGAGGCACTCGTGCAACGTCGCCAACGCATCGGCATCCCCCGCCCAGAAGCGGGCGCGGCACCGCCGCACGTACCAGTTCGACAGGTCGTCGACGTACTGCGTCAGGCCACGACCGGCGCCGGCCGTGTCGAAGTCCTCGAGGGCCTCGTCGACGGACGTGGTGACGTGGTCCAGCTCGGCCAGCACCCAGCGGTCGAGCACGGGACGGTCGGCCACGGCGGTCGCCGGCCCGGGACGCCAACCGCTCGCCGCCGCGTAGAGCGTGAAGAACGAGACGGTGTTCCAGTAGGTCGACAGCACCTTGCGGGCGATCTCCTCCAGCGGGCCGTGCCCGACCCGGCGCGACATCCACGGAGATCCGGAACACAACATGAACCAGCGCAGTGCATCGGCGCCGTGCCGGTCGATCAGCGGGAGCGGCTCGAGAACGTTGCCGAGATGCTTGCTCATCTTCCGGCCGTCCTCGGCGAGGATGTGACCGAGGCAGACCACGTTCTCGTACGAGGACCGATCGAACAGCAGCGTACCGATCGCCATGAGGGTGTAGAACCAGCCGCGGGTCTGATCGACCGCCTCGCAGATGAACCTGGCCGGATAGCTGTTCGCCAGCTCGTCGACGCTATCGGGCAGGTGCGGGTAACCGAGGCTCGCGAAGGGCATCGCACCCGAGTCGAACCAGGCGTCGATGACCTCGCTGTCCCTGGTTGCTTGCAGCCCGCAGGTGGGGCACTCGATGGTGACCTCGTCGATGTAGGGCCGGTGCGGGTCGAGATCGGAGTAGTCCCTACCGGCCAGCTCGCCCAGCTCGGCCCGCGAGCCGACGCACACCAGATGATCGTCAGGACAGCGCCAGATCGGCAGCGGGGTGCCCCAGTAGCGGCTGCGCGACAGCGCCCAGTCGACGTTGTTGGCCAACCACTCGCCATAGCGGCCGTGCTTGACGTGCTCCGGGTACCAGGCGGTCCGCTGGTTCTCCCGCTGCAACGCCTCGCGTATCTGGGTGGTGCGGATGTACCAGGACAGCTGGGCGTAGTACATCAGTGGCGTGTGGCAGCGCCAGCAGTGCGGGTAGGAGTGTTCGTAGCTGCCCGCGCGGTAGAGCAGTCCCCGTCGTTGCAGGTCCTCGGTGAGCGTGGCGTCGGCGTCCTTGAAGAACCGGCCGCCGACCAGCTCGATGTCGGGCAGGAAGCGGCCGTCCGGACCGATCGGGTTGACCACCGGCATGTTGTGGCGCCGGCAGGCCGCCAGGTCGTCCGCGCCGAACGCCGGTGCTTGGTGCACCAGGCCCGTGCCCTCGTCGGTGGTCACGTAGCCGGCGGTGATGACGTAATGCGCGTCCGGGATGTCCACGAGGTCGAACGGGCGCCGGTAGCGCAACCCGGCCAGCTCGCGGCCCGTCAGCGACAGCACCACGTCGGTGTCCTCACCGAGGACCTCGGACAGCTTGGGCTCGGCCACGACGACCGTGCCGTGCCCGCTGCGCGCCACCACGTAGGTGACGTCGGGATGCACGGCCACGGCGGTGTTCGACACCAGCGTCCACGGCGTGGTGGTCCAGACCAGCAGCTCGACGTCGCGCAGTCCCCCCACGTCGCCTGCGACCGGCAGCCGCACGTACACCGAGGGGTCGGTGATCGTCTCGTAGCCCTGCGCCACCTCGTGATCGGACAATGCGGTACCGCATCGCGGGCAGTACGGTGCCACCCGGTGGTCCTGTACGAGCAGGCCGCTGTCGTGAATCTGCTTGAGAGCCCACCAGACGCTGTCGATGTATTCCGGTTGCATCGTCCAGTAGGGATCGGACATGTCGACCCAGTAGCCGATCCGCTCGGTCATGGTCTCGAACTCGCCGACATAGCGTTGCACGGATTCCCGGCATCGGGCGTTGAAGTCGGCGATGCCGACCTTCTCGATGTCCTGCTTGCCGTTGAGACCGAGTTCCTGTTCGACCGCGAGCTCGACCGGAAGGCCGTGGCAGTCCCACCCCGCGCGCCGGGGCACGGAGAAGCCCTGCATCGTCTTGAAACGCGGGAAGATGTCCTTGAAGACCCGTGCTTCCACGTGGTGCGTCCCAGGCCTGCCGTTCGCCGTCGGCGGTCCCTCGTAGAACATCCAGCGCGGGCCGTCCGCGGTCTGTGCCATGCTGCGCCGGAAGATGTCCCGCTCCCGCCAGAGCGTCAGAACGTGATCGTCGATGGCGGGGAGGTCGATCCGGGGCGGCAGGGCGGTGTACGGCGAGCCCTCGGACAACGAGTTCTCCTCAGCTAGGCAACTTCGGGCTGGGACGTCATGTGTAGGTTCCAGTATGCCAAGGCACCCACCCGGCACCGGACGAGGTAGGTGACGGCACCGCAGCACCCGTCACGCCGGGCACCGACCGATCGGTGCCCGGCACGCGAAGCGGGCTTGACGCAGCTGTCGAGTTCGGGGCCGCAGGCCGGGGGACCGCAGTCACCTCCGGCACCTGCCCCCCCGGGGGTAGTGAGTCCGGGTGGTGGTGGCTAGCGTGGGAGGCGTGCATACCGGCGTTGCCCGAGGAGGGATGCCAGGTGTCGTCGCCTGACCTGACCGAGACCGCCAGCGAGCTCGTCGGCCCCGGCCGGGGGATCCTCGCCGCTGACGAGAGCCGCGGGACCATGGACAAGCGGCTCGAGGCCGCCGGTATCCCCGCCGACGGGGAGATGCGGCGGCAGTTCCGCGAACTGGTGATCACGACCGCCGACATCGGGCGCTGGATCAGCGGGATCATCCTGTTCGACGAGACGATCCGCTCGCAGCTCTCCGACGGGACGCCGTTCGCCGACGCGGCGCAGCGCGCGGGCGTCGTCCCCGGTATCAAGGTCGACACCGGCGCCAAGCCGCTCGCCGGCGCCCCCGACGAGAAGGTCACCGAGGGCCTGGACGGGCTGCGGGAGCGCCTCGAGGAGTACGCGCAGATGGGCGCGCGCTTCGCGAAGTGGCGCGCTGTGATCACCATCGGCGACGGGATCCCGACCGAGCAGTGTCTGCAGGCCAACGCGCATGCGTTGGCGCGCTACGCGGCGCTGTGCCAGGAGCAAGGGATCGTCCCGATCGTCGAGCCCGAGGTGCTCATGGACGGCGACCACAGCCTCGAGCGCTGCGACGAGGTCACCACCGCGATGCTGCGGCGGACCTTCGCCGAGCTCGCGCAGCAGCGGGTGATGCTCGAGGGCATGGTGCTCAAGCCGAACATGGTGCTGTCGGGCAAGGGCGCTGCGGAGCAGGCCGGCGTGGCCGAGGTCGCGGACGCCACGATCGCCTGCCTGCGCCGCAGCGTGCCCGCGGCGGTCCCGGGTGTCGCGTTCCTGTCCGGGGGCCAGAGCGACGACGTCGCCACCGAGCACCTCGACGCGATGAACCGGCGCGGACCTCACCCCTGGGAACTGACCTTCTCCTACGGGCGCGGCCTGCTGGCCGCGGGCTTGTCGGAGTGGGTGGGCAAGACGGAGAACCTCGACGGCGCCCACAAGGTGCTGGCGCACCGGGCCTACTGCACCGCGATGGCCCGGCAGGGCCGCTACAGCCCCGAGATGGCGCAGCAGGAGCCGGTCAGCGAGCCGGTGTGAGGGGCACGGTGAGCCGCAGCAGCGTGCCGCGCCCCGGCGCGCTGTCCAGCGTCAGCCGCCCGCCGAGCAACTCGGCGCGCTGCTGCATACCGGACAGGCCGTAACCGACCGGCCCGGCCTTCTCGGTGGCGTGGGCCGTGTCGAAGCCCTTGCCGTCGTCGGAGACCTCGAGCACGACGGCGCCGTCGACGGTCCGCAGCCGGAGCAACGCCCGCCCGGCGTCGGCGTGCTTCATCACGTTCTGCAGCGCCTCCTGGGCGATCCGGTAGACGGCGGTCTCGACGTGTTCGGGCAACCGGGTCGACACGGTGTCGACCGCGACGCTGGGTTCCGGTACCGACCGGGCCAGGCTCTCCAGGCTCGCGGCCAGGCCCAGGTCGTCGAGCACCGGTGGACGTAGCCCCGCGATGGCCAGCCGGGTCTCCTCGAGCGTGGCGGAGGCGAGGTCCTGGGCGGCGGCGATCTGCTGGGCGGCCAGCCCCGGACTGGTCGGTATGGCGTCGGCCGCGGCGGAGAGGTGAAACGACAGGCTGACGATCCGCTGGCTGATCCCGTCGTGGATCTCGCCGGCCAGCCGGCGCCGCTCGGTCTCCTGCAGCCGCACGATCTGTTCCGCGAACCGCTCCATCGCCTCCTCCCGCTCGGCGATGTGACGGTGCAGCCTGGCGTTCTCGATGGCACCCGCCATCAGGCCCGCCACCGACCCCAGCAGTTCGACGTCGGCGGTGGTGAACTCCCTGCGCTCACGGGTGTGGACGTTGAGCACCCCGACCAGCTGCCCGGGCCGCGTCAGGATGGGCACCGAGGCCATCGAGGTGAAGTCCTGCCCGCGCAGCTCGGGGATGTAGCGGTAGCGGGGGTCGGCGCGCTTGTTGTCGGTGATCACCACCGGCTCTGCGTGCGCGGCGACCCATCCCGCGACACCCTCCCCGACCGCCAGCCCGATCCCGCGGGCCTGCTCGTCGAACGGCGGGGTCGCGCCGCGCAGCTGCAGCCGCTGCCCGGAGGCCTCCAACAGGTGAACGAAACAGATGTCGGTGTGGGTGGTGTCGGTGATCAGCGCGGCCACTCCCTGCACGACCTCGTCGAGGTCGAGGCCCGCCGACAACGTCTCGATCACCCGGGACAGCAGCCTGGCCTCCGAGTCGGCATCGGCGAGTCCCAGGCGGGACGGGCTCAATGGAACACTCCCTCGCGCAGCGCCGCCGCCACCGCGCCGGACCGGTCGGGCACGTCGAGCTTGCGGTAGATGCCCCGGGTGTGGGTCTTGACCGTCTCCTCGCTGACCGTGAGTTTGCCCGCGATCGCGCGGTTGGACAGCCCGGCGACCATCAGCGCGAGCACCTCGCTCTCCCGCTGTGTCAGCCCCAGGTGGGCGCCCGGCCAGAACTCCCCGCCGCGCAGCGCGGCCACCGAGAGCGCGACGCGTGCCGCGAGCGTGGGGTCGATGAGGATCTCCCCCTCCTCGATGCGCAGCAGGTGGTCGACCAGCTCACCGCCACGCACCCGCTTGAGCAGGAAGCCGGCTGCACCCAGCCGCAGCGCCTGGTACAGGTACTGCTCGTCGTCGTAGACGGTCAGGAAGACGACCTTGCACTCGCTGCGACGGGCACGGATGTCGGAGCACAGGTCCAGCCCGCTGGCCCCCCGCAGCCTGATGTCGAGCAGCACGAGGTCGGGCTCGTGCTCGACCACCTGGGCGAGCGCCTGCTCCGGTTCGGTCGCCTCGGATACGATCTGTATCTGCTGTTCGTAGGGTGCGAGCATGGCCCGCAGGCCGTCGAGCACCATCTGGTGGTCGTCGACGACCATGATCCGCAACGGGGTCCGATCCGTGTGCTCGGGCATGAGCGCAGGGTACGCAGAAACCGGCCGATGACACCGCGCCCCGGCAGGGGGGATCCTGCACCACCATCACCCACCCGGTGGGGGGAGGCGGGCCGCAGCGGCGACTCATAAATTCGGTCGTCAGTCCGGTGACGAGCCCGCCACGCGCGCCACCGAGCTACTCGTCACCCCCGCGACGAGTCCCCGCAAGCGGTGGCGGGGCTGCCGAGGAGGTAGGCCATGCGGATCTGCGCGATGCGGGCGTCATCGATCACCGATCCGGCGGACGACCTGGCGCCGGGTGGGGCCGACGCCGGACGCCGCGGCGCCCGGTCGGTGCGAGTCGGGAGCTCCGCGCCGGACGTGGTGCTGGTGGGAGCGGAGCAGGAGGCCGCCCTCGGCGTGGCGGTTGCCGAGATGCTGGCCCGCGACGGTCTCGCCGCCCGTGTCGTCGCCGTGACGTCCTACCGGGCCGAGATCGACGCCTGGGCCGAGATCGACGCCCGGGCCGAGATCGACGCCCGGGCCGAGATCGACGAGATCGCGCCTCCGGGGGTGCCGCGGGTGACCATCTGCGGGGACTGCCCGGAGACACCGGAGGGCATCCGCCTCGCGGCCCACGATGCCGTCACCGCCGGTACGCGGGGTTGGTGACGGAGATGCCTGCCAAGCTCGTCCGGATCCAACGCAGCGCCGCGCCCGGAGCCGCCGGGCCCACGATGCTCGCGATAGCGGGGGACAGTGCCGCCGGCAAGACGACGTTGACCCGCGGTCTGGTCGCCGCGCTGGGCCAGGCCGAGAGCACGTCGATGTGCACCGACGACTACCACCGCTACGACCGTGCGGAGCGCCGGAGCGTGCCGTTCACGCCGCTGCACCCGGACTGCAACTACATCCACATCATGGAGCAGCACCTGCAGCTCCTCGCGACGGGGCAGTCGATCCTCAAGCCGGTCTACGACCACGGCAGTGGCACGCTGACCCGGCCCGAGCTCGTCGAACCCACCTCGTGCGTGATCATCGAAGGGCTGCTCCCGCTGCACACCAAGCTGGCCAGGGCATGCTTCGACGTCACCGTGTACCTTGCGCCGCCCGAGGACGTGCGGGCCGGCTGGAAGACCGCTCGCGACACCGCCAAGCGCGGCTACACCGCCGAGCAGGTGGCCACGGAGTTGCAGCGCCGGGAGCCGGAGGCGCAGGCCTACATCCGACCGCAGCAGCGCGACGCGGACATCGTGATCAGCTTCGGGCCGATCGAGGGGCGGGCCGACCCGCCAGGCACCCCGCTGTCTGCCACCGTGCTGCTGCGGCCCACCATCCGGCACCCGAACCTGGCCGCGATCCTCGCCGAGGCGCCGACCCGTGCGATGCACCTCAAGTTGATGCGCGACACCGACGGCAGCCCGGTGGACGCGCTGCACATCCACGGTTACGCACCCGCCGAGGAGAGCAACATCGTCGCGAAGGCGATCTGGGATGCCCTCGGAGTGCCCGAGCCGATGCCAGCATCGCTGGGTCTGCTCGAGAACGGGGTATGCAACGAACCCGTGCGCCTCGTGCAGCTCATCCTGCTCTACCACCTGCTCCGCACCCCGACCTGATGCCCTCACCGCGGCACGAGCGTTCCCGCGTCAGCTCTCGCGGTGCGCCCGCATCGCGGAGTGCTGGTCGCGGGGCTTGAGCACGATCTGGTCGATGTTGACGTGCGAGGGACGGGTGACGGCGAACGCGATCACGTCCGCGACGTCCCCGGCCGACAGCGGTGTCAGCCCGCGGTAGACGCGATCGGCCCGCTCGGCGTCGCCCCCGAAGCGCACCAGGGAGAACTCGGTCTCCACCATGCCGGGCGCGACCTCGGTGAACCGCACCGGCTGGCCGAGGTGCTCGCCGCGCAGTGTGCGGTGCAGTGCGGCCTGAGCGTGCTTGGCCGAGGTGTAGCCGGAGCCGTTGTCGTAGGCCTCCAGCGCCGCGATCGACGTCACCGTCACGACGTGCCCGTCGCCGGAGTCGATGAGCATCGGCAGCAGCGCCTTGGTCAGCCGCAGCGTGCCGAGCACGTTGGCCTCCCACATCCAGCGCCACTTCTCCTCGTCGGCCTCGAGCACCGGGTCCACACCCCTGGCGCCGCCCGCGTTGTTGACCAGCACCCGAGCGGCGTCGATGCCATCGGCGAACGCCGCCACCGAGTCGGGGTCGAGGACGTCGAGCGGCAGCGCGGTGCCGTCGATCTCGCGGGCGATCTCTTCGCAGCGCTGCAGCCGGCGGGCGCCGAGCACCACGTGGAACCCTGCGGCGGCCAGCGCGCGGGCAGTGGCGGCGCCGATGCCCGCGCTGGCCCCGGTGACGACGGCGGTCGGTCGTTGTGCGGTCACGGCGGTCACGGTAGAGGTTCGCTCGCCGTCCTGCCGCGAAGGGCACCTTGACTGCGTCGGCCGCAGTGAGGGTGCCCGCCACGGCCGTGGGCGCGGCCTCAGGTGCCGTGCAGGTGCCCTTCGCGGCGGATGGAGCCGGCGACCGTGGCCGGGCGGCGCCCTACAGCTCCACGGCGCGCATCATCGCGTCGTGGTAGCGCTGCCCGGTGGCACGCAGCTCGGCCAGCTCGGCGAGCTCGTCGGCGGTCAACACCAGATCGGACGTGGCGGCGTTGGCCTCGAGCCAGCGCGCCCGCTTGGTGCCGGGGATGGGCACCGTCGGCCCGTGCTGCGCCAGCAGCCAGGCCAACGCCACCTGTGCGGCGCTCGCGCCGTGCGCGGCTGCGATCCGCTCCACGACGGCGACCGAGTCGAGGTTCGCCGCGAGGTTGCCGCCCTGCCAGCGGGGTAGCCGTCGGCGCATGTCGTCCTCACCGAGTTCGTCGACCGACCGGATGGTGCCGGTCAGCATCCCGCGCCCGAGCGGGCTGAACGGCACCAGCGTGATGCCCAGCTCGCGCACCGTCGGCAGGATCGACGACTCCAGCCCGCGCTCCCACACCGAGTACTCGCTCTGCAGCGCGGCGACGGGGTGCACCGCGTTCGCCCGGCGGATCGTCGCGGCGGCCGCCTCGGACAACCCGATCTCGCGGACCTTGCCCGCCGCGACGAGCTCGGCCATCGCGCCCACGGTCTCCTCGATCGGCACGTCCGGATCGACGCGGTGCTGGTAGTACAGGTCGATCGTGTCGACGCCGAGCCGCGCCAGCGACGCATCACACGCGCGGCGGACGTAGGACGGCGTGCCGTCGACGAACCACGTCTTGCCGGCGTCTGCCCGGGCGCGGTAGCTGGTTCGCGAGCGCGCCTCGTCGCCCGAGATGTTGCCGAACTTGGTAGCCAGCACAACCTCGTCCCGGTGCTCGGCGAGCACGCGGGCGAGCAGCCGCTCGTTGCCGCCGTTGCCGTAGACGTCCGCGGTGTCCCAGAACGTGACGCCCAGCTCGAGCGCGCGCCGCAGCGTCGCCAGCGACTCGTCGGTGTCGGCGGGGCCGTAGGACTGCGACATCCCCATGCATCCCAAGCCGACCGGGCTCACCTGTAGCGCACCGATTGTCGTCACGCCCGGCAATCCTGCCAGGTGGCCCCGCCCTCGTGAGTGGCGATGCGAGCCATGGCTCGCATCGCCACTCACAGGGCGCAGCCACGCCACTGGCAGGATGGTGGGCGTGATCAGCCGGATGCGGACGGCGCTGCGGCGTGTCGCGGTGCTCTCGGTACACACGTCCCCACTCGAGCAGCCGGGCACCGGCGACGCCGGGGGGATGAACGTCTACATCGTGCAGACCGCCCGGCGGATGGCACGCCGTGGCGTCGAGGTGGAGATCTTCACCCGCGCGACCTCCTCGGACCTGCCGCCGGTGGCGGAACTGGCGCCGGGCGTCACCGTCCGGCACATCACGGCCGGCCCGTTCGAGGGCCTGGGCAAGCACGACCTGCCGGCACAGCTGTGCGCCTTCACCGCCGGGGTGCTGCGGGCGGAGGCTCGCCGCGAACCCGGTTACTACGACGTCGTGCACTCGCACTACTGGCTGTCGGGCCAGGTCGGCTGGCTCGCGAGGGACCGCTGGGGGGTGCCGCTGGTGCACACCGCACACACCCTGGCCAGGGTGAAGAACGCGGCGCTCGCCGACGGTGACACCCCGGAACCGCACACTCGGGTCATCGGCGAGCAGCAGGTCGTCGCCGAGGCCGACCGGCTGGTGACCAACACCCCGGCCGAGGCCGACCAGCTCGTCGAGCTCTACGGCGCCGAACCCGAGCGCACGCTGACGATCCCGCCCGGCGTCGACCTGGAGCGCTTCACGCCCGGGCCGCAGCAGGAGGCTCGCGTGGCGCTGGACCTGCCGCGCGACGCCGTGGTGCTCGCCTTCGTCGGTCGTATCCAGCCGTTGAAGGCCCCCGACGTGCTGCTGCATGCCACCGCGGAGATGCTGCGCCGCGACCCCACGCTGCGGCGGCGGCTGCGGGTGCTGGTGGTCGGCGGGCCGTCGGGCAGTGGGCTGACGGCGCCGACATCGCTGCAGGAGCTGGCCGCGAGGCTGGGCATCACCGAGCAGGTGCGGTTCCTGCCACCGCAGGGCGGTGACGGGCTCGCGCAGGTCTACCGCGCCGCGGACGTCGTCGCGGTGCCCAGTCACAGCGAGTCCTTCGGGCTGGTCGCGCTCGAGGCACAGGCCTGCGGCACGCCGGTGGTGGCTGCCGCCGTGGGTGGGCTGCCTGTCGCGGTGGCCGACGGGGTGTCGGGGCTTCTGGTGGACAGCCGCAGCGCCGGAGACTGGGCCGCCGCGCTGTCCGCCGTCGCATTGCGGCCGGTCTTCCGGGACGCCCTGGCCGCTGCCGCGGTGACGCACGCCCGTGGCTTCTCCTGGGACCGTACGACGGCCGCGCTGCTGCGTACCTACGGCGCTGCCGCCGCCGACTACCGGCTCGACGCGCTCGACGGGGAGGTGGCGGTGTGACCCTCGCGCTGGATCGCGTGATCGCAGCGGCGCTCGACGACGCGGAGCTCGACTACGACCATCGCGGTGAAGGCAGTTTCTTCGTCACGCTGCCGGGGACCAAGAAGCTGCAGACCAACTGCTGGCTGGTGGTCGGCGAGTACGGCGTGCTGGTGGAGGCGTTCGTCTGCCGTCGCGCGGATGAGGCGCACGAGGAGTTCTACCGTTACCTGCTGCGCCGCAACGCCCGACTCTACGGCGTCCATTACACCGTCGACCGGGTCGGCGACGTCTACCTCGTCGGGCGGTTCGCGCACCACGCGGTCACCGCCGACGAGCTCGACCGGGTGCTCGGCCAGGTCGTCGAAGCGGCCGACGGGGACTTCAACACGTTGCTGGAGATCGGCTTCGCCTCCTCCATCCGCCGGGAATGGGACTGGCGGGTGGCGCGGGGCGAATCGCTGGCCAACCTGGCCGCCTTCGAGCACCTGGTGCCCGGCGAGGGAGAGCATCCCGAGTGACCGCGGGACTGCCGTCACCGGTCACGCCGCGCGGCGCGGCGGGGCGGTCCGGGGAGAGGGGGAGTCGCACACTCGGACCGCCCCGCCGTATTCATCCCGCAACCGTGGATCCTGATGGGCGGGGGGCACCCGGGGATCCTGCGGGCCGCAGTCCGACGGGGGAGGACGAACCGCGGGCTGGTTGCCCTCGCCGGTCGGGAGTAGTTGGGAGCCGACCGCGAGCGCGGTGCCACCGTCTCAGGGGCCGGAGTCGATCACAAGACCTTCGTAGGCCTCCATTCGAGTGATCCGGCCCGGTTCGGCGTACCCCGGTGCTCGCCTAGGCTGGGCTGCCGGGTGATCGATGCCGGGAGGACTGCGATGGGACGGCTCGGATACGAGCGCTACTGCACCGAGGTCGTGGCCGAGGCGGCGAGGTTCGCCGACACCGTTCGCGAGGCCGACCCCGCGCGGCGGGTACCCACCTGTCCCGACTGGACGCTGCAGCAGCTCACCGCCCACATCGGGCAGGCCCACCGCTGGGTGGCGACCATCGTCGACCGACGATCCACCGAGCCGGTGCACCTGCCGGACATCGCCGATCTCGCGATGCCCGGCAGCGGCGCCGACCGTGCCGGCTGGCTGCTCGACGGGGCACACGCGCTCTCCGCTGCGCTGCGGGAGGCCGGCGAGGACACGCGCGTGTGGACCTGGGCCGTCGAGCAGCACACCGGGTTCTGGGCTCGCCGGATGGTGCACGAGACGGTCGTGCACCGCGTCGACGCCGAACTCGCGACCGGAGGCGGCAACGAGATCGCGCCGGATCTCGCCGCCGACGGGGTGTCCGAGTGGCTCGACATCCTCAGCCTCCCGACGGTGCCTCCCGACGCGCCGGACCTGATGGACCTGCTGCGCGAAGGGCCGACCCTGCACTTCCACGCCACCGACGGCGACCTCGGCGCGGCGGGCGAGTGGATGGTCGGCGGCGGCCCGTCGGGTGTGGTGTGGGAGCACGGCCACGGCAAGGGTGACGTCGCACTCCGCGGTCCCGCGGCCGACCTGCTCCTCGTGCTGGCGCGCCGGCTGCCGGTCGAGGAGTCTCGCGCGCAGGTGCTGGGCGATGCGACGCTGCTGTCCCGCTGGCTGCAGCACACCTCGTTCTGAGCGTCGGTATCGGATGCTGTCGGTACGGGATGCAGTCAGGTGCTGGGCACCGGCAGCCCGTTGACGTTCGGCGCGGGGATGCCCTCGGCGTTGAGCGCGGACTGCACCCTCGCGTTGAGCGCGCGCTGCACGGCCCACTGCCGTCCGGGCTTCGTCTTCGCGGTGATGCGCAGGGTCACCGCGTACGGGGTCACCGACTGCACGCCGAGCATGTCCGGCGGCGCCGTCACGTCCGAGGGGTTCTCCTCGGCGACCTCTCGGGCCGCTTGGCCGGCCACGCGGTTCGCGAGCGCCGTGTCCGCGTGCCGGGCCACCGGTACGTCGACCACCGCCACGGCGAAGCCCTGGCTGAAGTTGCCCACCCGCAGGATCTCGCCGTTGCGCACGTACCACACCGCACCTCCCAGGTCGCGGAGCGTGGTGATGCGCAGGCCGACGGCCTCGACCTCGCCGCTCGCCTCGCCGATGTCGACCCAGTCCCCGACGCCGTACTGGTCCTCGAGCATCATGAAGATGCCGGACAGGAAATCACGCACCAGGTTCTGCGCACCGAAGCCGATGGCGAGGCCGATCACGCCGGCGGAGGCCAGGATGGGCCCGACATTGATGCCGAACTCGGCGAGCACCATGACGAACGCCACGCCGTAGATCACGAACGTGCTGGTGGATCGCAGCAGCGAGCCGATGGTGCCGGCGCGCTGCGCCCTGCGCTCATCGGCTCGCGACTCGCCGACTCCCTGCTGGCGGCGCTGTACCCGCTGCGCGCGGGTCGGGTCGGAGTCCCTGCCGACGACCCGGTTGGTCAGCCGCTTGATCGCGCGGTGCAGCACCCACCGCAGCCCGTAGGCGACCGCCACTATCAGCAGGATCGAGATGGCGGTGTCCATCAACGTGCTGGCGAAGCGCGCCAGCCAGTCGAGGTTGGTCCACTGGTACACCCACTGGCACGGGGAGCCGTCGTTGTCCGCGCACTGCGGCTGGGCCAGCACGGCTGAGTTCACTGCTCCGGGGACCCCGTTCAGCAAGTCACACCACCTTCGCGTTTGTCCCCGACTCAGTGACAGGTTCGCTGTGTGTCAGCTACCTGTGCGTCGTGTACCTGGGTGCCGCGTCGCGACTCGCGCGTATCGAGCGGATGACCCCACTGAACGGTGCACCAACCCGGCCCTGGGATGCAACCAGCGGCGCGTGTGGGGTCAGACATCACCCGGTCGAGTGGCGTCAGCAGTGGCTCGACGTCTCGGTGTGGCGCGGGAGCCCGGTGCGGGATTCCCGGTCCGGCCTGGCAGGCTCGCAGGCATGAGCACCGCAACCCTGGTCCTGCTCCGGCACGGCGAGAGCGAGTGGAACGCGAAGAACCTGTTCACCGGCTGGGTGGACGTCGAGCTGTCGGAGCTGGGCGAGCGCGAGGCGGTGCGCGGTGGCCACCTGATGCGCGAGGCCGACCTGCGCCCCGACGTGGTGCACACCTCGCTGCTGCGCCGCGCCATCAACACCGCGAACCTGGCGCTCGACGTCGCCGGCCGGCACTGGATCCCGGTGCGCCGGGACTGGCGGCTCAACGAGCGGCACTACGGCGCGCTGCAGGGAAAGGACAAGACGCAGATCCGCGAGGAGTACGGCGAGGAGCAGTTCGTGCTCTGGCGCCGCTCCTACGACGTCCCGCCGCCGTCGATCGAAGCGGGCAGCGAGTTCGGCCAGGACAGTGACCCCCGCTACGCCGGCATCGACATCCCGACCACCGAGTGCCTCGCCGACGTCGTCGCGCGGCTGCTGCCCTACTGGGACGCGGCGGTCGTGCCCGACCTGCGCGCCGGGCGCACCGTGCTCGTCGCCGCGCACGGCAACTCGCTGCGCGGCGTGGTCAAGCACCTCGACGGTATCGACGAGCAGACCATCGCCGGGCTCAACATCCCCACCGGCATCCCGCTCGTCTACGAGCTCGACGCCGATCTCGTGCCCGTCACCCGCGGAGGTGAGTACCTCGACCCGGACGCCGCGGCCGATGCCATCGCCGCGGTCGCCAACCAGGGCCGCCCTGGGTGAACCCGGGATGAACTGGGGTTGAAAGTTCACCGCCGGCGGCGTTGTCCTGGTCACTCCGGTGCCGTTTCGGTAGGGGAGGGCCCGGGTCCGGTGCATACGATTCCGGTATGACCCCTGTGGTCGTGCTGCTCGCCTCGGCCGGCCTGCTGTTGGTCGGAGGCGCCGCCGGCTACCTCGTGTGCCGCCGCCGCCATCCTCGGCCGGGTGACGGGGCGCCGAGCGGACTCACCGTCGCCGATCTCGTCGAGCGCCTCGTGCTCTCCTCGCACAGCGGCGTCGTGCTACTCGACCGCGCCGGTGACGTCGTGCTGGCCAACCCCCGCGCCGCCGAGCTCGGCCTCGTCCGGGACGGTCGCCCCGACGAGCGGGCTGCCAAGGCTGCCGAGCAGGTGCTGGCCGAGGGCCGAGTGGTGCCGGTCGACCTCTCGCCGCTGGAGCACCGCAGCGGGCGCGGGCCGACCGCGGTGCTCGGCGAGGTGCGCCCGCTCGATGACGGGTTCACCGTCGTCGACGCCGGCGACGAGTCCGACGCGGTGCGGCTGGAGGCGACCCGGCGCGACTTCGTCGCCAACGTCAGCCACGAGCTCAAGACCCCGGTCGGCGCCGTCACGCTGCTCGCCGAGGCCGTGCTCGACGCGGCCGACGACCCGCATGAGGTGCAACGGTTCGCCACGAAGATCCTCAACGAGTCCACCCGGCTCGGCGCGCTGGTGACCGAGCTGATCGCGCTGTCGCGGCTGCAGGGCGCCGAGCGGCTGCCCGAGCTGGCCACCGTCGACGTCGACACCGTCATGGGCGACGCGCTCTCGCGGTGCCGGCTCGCCGCGGAGTCCGCCCAGATCGAGATCACCGTCGACGGCCCCTCCGGGCTGCAGGTCGACGGCGACGCGACGCTGCTGGTCACCGCACTGTCCAACCTCGTCGACAACGCGGTGTCCTACTCGCCGTCCGACAGCCCGGTGTCGGTCAGCAGGCAGCTGGCGGACGGGTTCGTCGAGATCGCCGTCACCGACCGCGGTCTCGGCATCGCGCCCGAGCACCAGGAGCGGGTGTTCGAGCGGTTCTTCCGGGTCGACCAGGCGCGCTCGAGGGCCACCGGTGGCACCGGGTTGGGCCTGGCCATCGTCAAGCACGTCGCGGCCAACCACGGCGGCGACGTGCGGCTGTGGAGCAGGCCGGGCACCGGCTCGACGTTCACGCTGCGGCTGCCCGCGCACCCCGACAGCGAGCGGCACGTACCGCCGGGCCGCAGCGGCACGGGGCGGACCCGCGAACTGAGAGGAGTGCTGTGACCAGGGTGCTCATCGTCGAAGACGAGGAGTCTTTCGCCGAACCGATGGTCTTCCTGCTGCACAAGGAGGGTTTCAGCGCCGCGGTCGCGGCCACCGGGCAGCAGGCGCTGGAGGAGTTCGACCGCAACGGTGCCGACATCGTGCTGCTCGACCTCATGCTGCCGGGAATGAGCGGCACGGACGTCTGCAAGCAGCTGCGCGCGCGGTCGGCCGTGCCGGTGATCATGGTGACGGCGCGGGACAGCGAGATCGACAAGGTGGTCGGCCTCGAGCTCGGGGCCGACGACTACATCACCAAGCCCTACTCGGCGCGCGAGCTGATCGCCCGGATCCGGGCCGTGCTGCGTCGCGGCGGTGACGACGGCGAGGCCCCAACGGGCGGTGGGGTGGTGCTCGAGGCGGGCCCGGTGCGGATGGACGTCGAGCGTCACACCGTCACCATCTGCGGGGAGGACGTTCCGCTGCCGCTCAAGGAGTTCGACCTGCTGGAGTACCTGCTGCGCAACGCCGGTCGGGTGCTCACCCGCGGCCAGCTCATCGACCGGGTGTGGGGGGCCGACTACGTCGGTGACACCAAGACCCTCGACGTCCACGTCAAGCGGCTACGGTCCAAGATCGAGCCCGATCCCTCGGCGCCGCAGCATGTCGTCACGGTGCGGGGCCTCGGCTACAAGTACGACCTGTGAGCGGTGTAGTGCACGTCCAGCTCGCTGCCGTGCCGGGTGACCGACACCGCCGTCGCGGCCGCCGCGAGCAGCAGCAGTGCGCCGATGTTCTCGCCGAGTTCCTCGACATGGTACGTCAGCGTGAACGCGGTGGCCTCGTGGCCGTCGGCCATCAGCATCCCCTGCACCAGCTCGAGCCCGAGCGCGCAGCCGAGTAACACCGCGGTTCCCGTCACGAGGAGCCACCGGGTCGCCCCCTGCACCCGCAGCGCGAGTAGCACCAACGCAGCGGCCACCGCGAGGCCGCCTACCACTCCGGGTAGCAGCCAGTAGAACGGAAAGCTGTCGTAGGTCACCAGCGCCCGCCCGATCCGGCCCGAGCGCTCGTGCAGCTGGGTGTGGTCGTCGACCGAAAGAGCCGTGAGCACACCGGCGCTGACGAACCAGCCCGCCGCGCCCGGCGCGCGCGCCAGCCGCCCGGCGGCACCCGTGAGCCCGTGCGCCAGCGCTGCGGTCACCAGCAATGCCGAGCTCCACCACGTCGGCAGGTTGGCCTCGCCGAGGACGTCGAGGTAGGTCCGCCACTCGCGGTGCAGCGCCCCGAACAGCTGTGGCAGCAGCACCACGGTCAGGCTCGTCGCGCTGAGCACGAGGCTGCCGCCCAGTACCAGCGCGACGGCACGCCACGGCGTCACCGGGTGCGGCTGGTGCGGTGCCGGGGCCGTCACGCCGGAACCCCGTTCCGTTGTGGGCCAACGAGGTGTGGCGCTACCGCCGGCGGCGGTGTCGCGGTGTGGTAACGCAGCCGGATCCCGGCTCCCTCGGGGATGACCGAGACCGCGCTGCGGGCGGCGGTGAGCAGCAGCAGCGCGCCGACGTTCCCACCGAGCCAGCCGGCGTGGTAGGCCAGCACCGCCACCACATCGAGCACGCCTCCGGACAGCAGGAGATCCTGGGCCAGCGCGGCTGCTGCTGCGCAGCCGGCCACCGTCGCCACCCCGGCAACGAGGAGCCACCGGGTCGCGGCGCGCACCCTGGTCGCGAGCACCGCCAGCGTGGCGGTCACGCCGAGGCCGGCGACCGACCCGGCGACCGCCACCGGGTACGGCCAGCCGGTGAGGGCGGCGATCTCGTCTCCGAGCACACCGGTCCGCTCGTAGAGCTGCGTGTGCTCGTCGAGCGAGAGCACCGCCAGCACCGCCGCGCCGACCCACCAGCACCAGGCACCGGGGATGCGGGCGATCCGGCTCGCGACGCCCGCTGTCGCATGCCCCAGTGCGGCGACGAGGAGCACTCCCGTGCTCCACCACGCCGGCAGGTTGCTGTCCACGAACACGTCGAGGTAGCGCCGCAGCTCGCCGTCGCCACGAGTCAGCGGATGGTGGATCAGCGCCGGGACCGCGATGCTCGCCGCGGCGAGTGCCACGCTGACGCCGAACGCCGTGACGCCGAACGCCGTGACACCGAACGCCGTGACACCGAACCGGTCCGGTACCCGTGACCTCACCGATCTCGCCATGCCGATCGAGCCTCCTGTCGCCGGATCGGGAGGCTACCGCCCATCGGCGCCCGGATCGTGTAGTTCCGGCCCACGAATCGCCGAAAAGGGCGCCTTGACGGCGTCCGGGCGCAGCGACGGCGGCCTTCGCAAGGCGACCGGGTCGGTAAGGTGACGTCCCGTGCGGCTCGGTGTACTCGACGTGGGCTCCAACACTGTCCACCTACTGGTCGTGGACGCGCATCGCGGTGCGCACCCGACGCCCAGGACCTCGGAGAAGTCGGTGCTGCGGCTCGCCGAGCAGATCGATGCCGAGGGCCGTCTCACCCGCGAAGGCGCCGACCGGCTGGTGCGCACCGTCGCGGCGTCGGCGTCGGCGGCGTCGGCGATGGGGTGTGACGACATGCTGGCGTTCGCGACCTCTGCGGTGCGCGAGGCACCGAACGCTGCCGAGGTGCTGAACCGGGTGCAGGCCGAGACCGGCGTGGCCATGGAGGCGCTGTCCGGCGAGCAGGAGGCGCGGCTGACGTTCCTCGCGGCCCGGCGGTGGTACGGGTGGTCGGCGGGTCGGCTGCTGATGCTCGACATCGGCGGGGGTTCGCTGGAGATCGCGGCGGGGATCGACGAGGAACCGGACGTCGCGGTGTCGTTGCCGCTGGGAGCAGGACGGCTCACCCGGGAGTGGATCCGCCACGATCCGCCGGACCGTAGCGAGCTCGGGGACGTCCGCGACCACATCGCCGAGGTACTGTCGCGGCCCGCGCGCGCGGTGCGCGACGCGGGCGCCCCGGACCGGGTGGTGGCGACCTCGAAGACGTTCCGATCGCTGGCCAGGCTCACCGGTGCCGCCCCCTCGTCGGAGGGGCCCCGGGTGCGCCGTATCCTCACTGCAGCCGGACTCCGCCAGGTGATCGCCTTCATCTCCCGGATATCCGCCGCCGATCTGGCCGAGCTGGAAGGCGTCGGTGCCGGCCGGGCGCACCAGCTGGTGGCGGGTGCGGTGGTGGCCGACATCGCGATGCGGGAACTGTCGGTGAGCGAGGTGTACATCTGCCCATGGGCACTGCGGGAGGGTGTGATCCTGCGGAGGCTGGACTGGTTGGACGGGATCGACCGGACGGCGCAGCCAGGAAGCCGCCCGCCCCGGAGCACTGGACGAACCGCTGTCCGGGGGGCACGGTGAGGAACGATGAACCAGAGCCCTGACCCCGAGGACGGGTCGCAGCGCAGCGTAGCTGAGCTGCTCGCCCGCTACGGCGAGCCGTCACCGGGTGGCAGGCGCCATCGCAGGCGCGCACCCGACGCGGCGGACACGCCGTCGCAGTCGACCGTCGAACCTGGCGGGTCGGTCCCCGAGCCGGCGGCACAGGGGGAGCCCCCCGGCCACGGCCACCGCCCCGCACCCGATCCGGAGCCGACGATCGCGCCGCCGCGAGCCGCCCCCGGGCCGTCGCGATCCGGTCCGTACCGCAGCACCTCCTACGGTCCTGCTGGCAGCGGTCGGGCGGCGAACGGGTCGCGCGACGACGAGGCAACCCGGCTCGACCTGCCGGCTGCCGGTGGTGGCGATCGGTTCGCCGGGGGCGCGGCACCGGGCAGCGCACCGGCCACCGAGCAGCTCCCGCGGATCGAGCCCGGGCCGGTGATGGATCCTTCACCGGCACCGGTGCCACCCCGTCCACCGGACCGGACACCCAGCCCGGACCGCAGTGAGCCCCCCGCCGGGCTGGGAGGCGTCGGCCGTCGACGGGTGGATCTCGCGACCGCCGGTCATCACCGACCCGACGACGAGCCGGCGGCCACCCGGGGGTCGGCCCCGGCAGCCGGCGACGAGCGGCCGTCCGGGGGCCGCGAGGACGCGCCGGCCGAGGATGCGCCGGACCTCGACGAGACGCGCCAATCCGGGCAGACGCAGGTCGCCGCGGCGCCGCCGGACTCCGGCGAGGCCGACACGGCGGCGTCACCGGTGCGGGAATGGGCGGTGGTGGCGAGCCAGGTCGGCGCCGGCGTGATCGGTGGCGCGGTGCTGTGGCTGGTCTGCGAGTGGCTCTGGCAGAGCATTCCGGTGCTGGCGTTGATCGTGGCCCTCGCGGTGATCACCGGGCTGGTCTGGGTCGTCCGCCACGTCCGGCGCGCCGAGGACCTGCAGACCACGGTCGTCGCCGTGCTGGTGGGCCTGTTCGTGACCGTGTCGCCGGCGGCGTTGCTGCTCCTCGGACGCTAGCGGGT
>WHSY01000329.1 GCA_009379815.1 Pseudonocardiaceae bacterium | reverse complement strand
CCGCGGGCTGAAACCCAGGTCAGCAGCATGATCCACTTAGCCTACGTGGCATTGGATCAGAGGTCGGCCACCACGCTTAGCGGCGTAGAGCCACTTTCGTACGGTTTCGACCGCGTCGGACTGGGCTACCGCGGCGAACGGGCAGTCGCGGCTTGGGCCAACTAGCGCTGCTGCTTGGAGTAACTCGGCAAGGTAGGCTCAGGGACTTCAGTCGCCGATGCCAGAATCAAATAGAACCATCTGATGGTGCTAATCAAGTCCTGAAAACCAGGATTGGCGTAGCGTTCAACAAAGGCTCCATTAACTAGTGCGATGAATGTAATAGCTAGCTCGCGGGCGAAGGCTTCGGAGCACGGAAGGTCTAGCGCCTGACGTGCCTTCACCAGGGTATCAGCGAATCCTCCTAAGGCGTCCTGGTGAATTCTTATGAATGTCGAACGGGCTTGCGGCTCATGTTCGCGCTTTTCTAACGTAAGAAGAAGGCCGAATCTCAAGAACTCTGATTCTCCGGACAGTGCATTTGCGACTTCAGTTAGCCAAGGCAGTACCCTGTCCTCTACCGGCTGAGGCATATCGTCCCATGAAGGTATGGTCTCATACCAAAGCTTCCAGCCATATTCCATAACTGCCGCAAGCAAGCCATCCTTACTGCCAAAATGCCAGTATATCGAACTCGGCGGCAATCCAGAGTGCTGACTGACGAGAGACATCGTGGTCCCTTCGTAACCTCGTCTTGCAGCTATTGCTGCTGCCGATTCGAGTATACGTTTACGGGACT
>WHSY01000328.1:279-779 GCA_009379815.1 Pseudonocardiaceae bacterium | reverse complement strand
GGGAGGCGACCCGCGCCGGGTTGGCGCGCATCGCGCACGAGGTGATGGCGCGGCGCCAGCAGGCGCCGCCGCCGGACCGGTGGTCCGAGGACGATGTGATCGAGCGCGGGATGGCCGGGGTGGCGGCGTCTAAAAAGTCGTGGAGCCGGTGGGACCTGGCCCGGTATGTGACCGACGCGCTGCCCGCGAACCTGGGCATCGACCCGGCCGACGTGCCCGACCTGGTGGAGGGGTTGACCGACAAGGCCCTACAGCGGGCGGTGCGGCTCAACCCGGAGACGCCAGACGAGACCGTGCCCGCGCACCTACGCCGCGCCGACGGCACGTCGGTGTACGTCAACCCGACCGGGGCGGTGTACGCGACGCCGGGGCAGCTGGCGGCCGACCACGCGCTGCGCGGCGCGGCGGTGCGTCGCACCGCCGACCGGCTGACCGACGCGGAGGTGGACCGGGCGGTGGCCCGGTTCGCCGAGTCCGGCGCGCAGCTGGGTGTCGACCAG
>WHSY01000328.1:0-269 GCA_009379815.1 Pseudonocardiaceae bacterium | reverse complement strand
GCGCCGACGTGGAGTCGCTGACCGCGGCCGCGGGGGCTGGGAAGTCGTTCACCGTCAGGGCGGTGGCTGCCGCGTGGACGGGCAGCGGGCGCCGAGTGTTCGGGCTGGCGACGTCGCAGATCGCCACCGAGGTGCTCTCCGACGAGGGTGTGACCGCCCGCAACGTCGCCGCGTGGCTGACCACGCAGGCGCGGCTCGACACGAGCGGGCCGGGACACACCGACCCGGACGAGGAGTGGCGGCTGCAACGCGGTGACCTGGTGGTGGTC
>WHSY01000327.1 GCA_009379815.1 Pseudonocardiaceae bacterium | reverse complement strand
GGCCGTTCGCGGCTTCGAACACCGCCATGCGGCGAAGCGGTCCGATATAGGCAACGCCGCCAAGGACAATCGGCGCGATGCCGGTATCCTGCATAACCGATAGGGTTTCGACCGCCCCCGGCGCACCGGCCAGGCGGCGCATTTCCTGCCCGATCCGTTCGGCCGAAAGTTCGCGAAGTCCGTCGCGCGCGCGAATCGAAGCAGACAAACCGTCACGGTCGAGGTCGCCTTCCTCGGCACGCTCGCGGCCACCGTCGTGTCGCTGCCCCTGGCGCTGCTCGCCGCTCGCAACCTGTCGCCGCACCCGGCGGTGTACGCCGCGGTCCGGGTCGTCGTCATGGTGTGCCGGGCGGTCCCGGACTTCGTCTTCGCCCTGATGTTCGTCGCGGCTCTCGGGCTCGGGCCGCTGCCCGGTGTCCTGGGCCTGGCGATCCACTCGGTCGGCATGCTCGGCAAGGTCTACGCCGAGCGGATCGAGGAGATTGACCCCGGCCCGTCGGAGGCATTGTCGGCGGTGGGGGCCAGCCAGCTGCAGGTGGTGCGGCTCGCCGTACTCCCCGAGGTGATCCCGAGCCTGGTGGCCAACACCCTCTACCGCTTCGACATCAACATCCGCAGCTCGATCATCCTCGGCATCGTCGGAGCCGGTGGCATCGGCTACGAGCTGGTCACAGCGCTGCAGTCGCTGGCCTACCAGCGAGCCGCCGCGGTGATGGTCATCGTGCTGGCCCTCGTGGTCGTCGTCGAGGCCGTGAGCAACCAGATCCGGAAGAGGTACAT
>WHSY01000326.1:391-780 GCA_009379815.1 Pseudonocardiaceae bacterium | reverse complement strand
ACCAGCGCCGTAAGCGGCATCCCCATAGACCGCCAACGACACGTCATTGTCCTGGTCGTCGTGGTCTGGACCGGCGGCGGTCTCCGGCTCGGCGGCTTCGGCGTCACCAGCGATGTCAGTGTCAGTGTCGGCCGCGGCGTCCGCCGGCTCGGCAGCTGCGGACTCCGCCTCGGCGCTGTCGGCGATGTCAGTGTCGGGCTCGGCGGCTTCGGCGTCACCAGTGTCAGTGTCGGCCGCGGCGCCCGCCGGCTCGGCAGCTGCGGACTCCGCCTCGGCGCTGTCGGCGTCAACGCCGGTGCTGCCGGTGTCGGTGTTCTCGGCCTCGGGTGTGGGCAGGTCGTCGGCGAGCAGATCACTGGCAGGCTTGGCATCACCGGTGTTGCCCGCGG
>WHSY01000326.1:0-381 GCA_009379815.1 Pseudonocardiaceae bacterium | reverse complement strand
GTGCCCGTGCCGGGCGTCGGGATCGACGGTGGAGATGACCCGGTCCTTCGCGACCTTCCGGGCGATCCGGAACACCCCATCGTCGCCTTCGTCGAGGTCCTGGCCGACCACGGTGGCCAGCAACGCCCCCGCCTGCGACACCCGCTCGTCCAGCTCCCGACCATCCAAGCCGCCCAACAGCATCAACGCGTCGGTGGCCAGCGCGTCCACCAGCGCCTCCCGGGCCGCGACATCGTCGTAATCGCAGACCGGCTTGCCCGCAGCCACATACGTGTCGTCGCGGCGCAACCACCCCCGCAACTCGGCCTCCAACTCCTCATCAGCGGCCTTGAGCAGCCCACGGATCGCCGACCGGATCAACGTGACCGTGTCCATCGTGGC
>WHSY01000325.1 GCA_009379815.1 Pseudonocardiaceae bacterium | reverse complement strand
GCCTTCGGCGGCACCCGCATCGTCGACCTGCTGGTCGGCGACCCACTCCCCCGCATCTGCTGAGACCGCCATGCACGAACTCGCGCTGACGCAGAGCGTCGTCGACACCATCGCCGAACGGATGGACGGCGCCACGATCACCAGCGTGATGCTGGAGATCGGCAAGCTATCGGGCGTGGTGCCGGACGCGATGCGGTTCTGCTTCGACGTCGTCTGCGCCGGCACCACCCTCGAGGGCGCGCGGCTCGACATCACCCAGCCAGCCGGCCGGGCGCGCTGCGAGGACTGCGGCGACGAGTTCGACCTGGACTATCCCATCCTGCTGTGCCCGTGCGGCAGCGCCAACATCACCGTGCTCGCCGGGCAGCAACTGAAGATCACATCCGTGGAGGTGTTGTGAATGTGCGCGACCTGTGGCTGCTCCGACGACGCCAGCGTGCGGGTGGCCGAACCCGGCCACGACAACCACCCCCATGACCATGCGCATCCGCACGAGCACGGCCACGCTCACGAGCATTCCCATGCGCACTCCCACGCCCACGACCACGCCGCCGCGCGCACGGTGTCGCTCGAAGTCGACGTGCTCGCCAAGAACGACCTGCTCGCCGAACGCAACCGCCAGTGGCTGCGAGAAAACCGGATCACGGGAGTCAACCTCATGAGCTCGCCCGGCTCCGGCAAGACGACGCTGGGCATGGCAATCCTGCGATACCTGCCGGGGAACGGCTCGATCCCCCGGGGGTCGATCGAGTTCGACGGGACCGACCTCGTGCCTCTCGGC
>WHSY01000324.1 GCA_009379815.1 Pseudonocardiaceae bacterium | reverse complement strand
AGGTACTGGCGATTGCGGCCGGGCTCGCCGGCTACCCGTCCAGCCGCCCACTCGGTGACGTGATCCGCGGCCTGGACGCCGGCAACACCCGGCTAGTGCTGCACGCCATCGCACGTGCCGCGGGACATCCCGTCGCAGTTCTGGAGGAGCGCTAGATGAAGACCGATCCCGGCGACCACCGCCACACCGCCACACAGCTCCTAGCCGACGCCGACCGGCGGCTGGCCGACTCACATGCGATCGATGCCGCGCAGGTGCACGCCACGCTCGCGGTCGCCGCCGCGGTCCGGGACGCCAGCGCCGTGCTGGAGCAACTCACCCGCACGATCGCTCGGGGGAACTGATGATCCGCTGGCCCCACGGCTCAGTCCGCATCCCGGTCGACCAGCTCGAGGTCGGCGACATCGTCGTCGTGCCCGGCGCCGGCGCCTACCGGATCGGCCACCTCGTCCACGGCCCAGGCGGGCGCAAGCTCGCACTACTGGACTGGGACGACCTCGCGCTGATCCTGCGCCCCGGAGGCACTCGCGAGTGCCTCAACCCCGCGCCACACGCCGCACCCTTCGCGCGACGCGCCTCGGGCGATGCGGGCGTGGCCACGAGTGTCCGGCCAGTCCAACACCGGTTGGCCGGCTAACCCACCACCAGAGGGAGTACCTGTTGTTCACCAACACGACCACGATCGTCGGGAACCTCACCGCCGATCCCGAACTCGCCTTCACCACGGTCTCCCTCGGGTTCGCGATTTCTGAAGTGGTGCCTGGCTGGAACCGACGGGTGG
>WHSY01000323.1 GCA_009379815.1 Pseudonocardiaceae bacterium | reverse complement strand
GGACGGACACGCCGGCCCCAGCCACGTTTTCTACCTGGATGTCGGGCTGGACGAGACGCTGCGCCGGCACGCCGGCCGATCGCTGGCGCGCGAGGTTTCCGGGGAGCAACTACGGAGTTGGTATCGGCCACGCGATCTGTTGGGCATGCGGGGCGAACGGGTGCTGGGCGAGTCCCTGGATCAGGACGACATGGTGCGGGAGATTCTCGCGGAATCTGCCCGTGGGATGCCCGTACCTGCTGCAGCACGCCGACAACCCCGCGTGTGGGGTCGCTTATCCTGACCGCGTGGGCATCATCCAGCTGAGCGCAGCTGAGGCCGGTTGCGGGGCGAAAGCTCAGGGCCTCGCTCGGCTCATCCATGCCGGACAGAAGGTTCCGGATGGTTTCGTCGTGACAGGGTCCGGGGCATCGACGCAGTGATGGCAGCGATCGCAACCTGCGCCCGGTCCGGTGAGACTCCGCGCGCTCGCGCGTACGCCGCCAGGATGGGCGTCGACCCGGAGCAGCGAGTCCCGGTGATCGTGCAGCGCCTGATCGCCGCAGACGTGGCCGGGGTGGCGTTCACCCGCGACCCGCGGAACGGTGCCGACGATGTTGTCATCGAAGCCTCATGGGGACTCGGTGAGTCGGTGGTCAGCGGCACCGTCACGCCGGACGTATTCACCGTGGGTACGACAGGCTCGGCCACCAGTTCCTTGGGATCCAAGGAGAGTCGGCTCGACCTCGGCAGTTCGGGGCTCCGGCGGGAACCGGTCCCGCTCGACGCACGTCGACGATCCAGCC
>WHSY01000322.1:328-786 GCA_009379815.1 Pseudonocardiaceae bacterium | reverse complement strand
GGCCGTAGCGGATGCGTTCAGGGTTCCGTCCCCGCCGCGAGATGTTCGTGCGCGTCGTGTTGGTGGATCCAGGCGAGGTCGGTGGCGAGTGTGCTCAGGCCGGTGTCGCGGCGCGCCGCGTCCGGTCCGTCCGGTAGATGCAGCAGCCGCGCGGCCAGCCGGGAGTACCGCTGGGTCTGGCGGGTCCGCGCCCGGCGCAACCGCTCGTACCGGGCGATCGCCCGGAGCAGCCCAGGCTCGCCCGGCCCGGCCGCGGCCAAACAATGCGCCAGCGTGACCGCGTCCTCGATCGCCTGGTTCGCCCCCTGGCCCTGATGCGGCAACATCGCGTGCGCCGCGTCGCCGAGCAGCACGACCCGCCCCGCGCTCCACCGCAGAAGCGGCGCGAAATCGTGCAACGCCCACCACGCCGCGTCCTGCTCGACCGCACCAACCATCCCGGTCACCGCCGGGTGCCA
>WHSY01000322.1:0-281 GCA_009379815.1 Pseudonocardiaceae bacterium | reverse complement strand
CGCCTCCCGCACCGCACACGACTGCCGCCAGGTGGCGCTCGTCCACTCCCCCCACGGCACGACCGCCAGGAAGTTCACCACCCCGCCGTCCGGGTTGATCGGGTAATGCACCACGTGCGCACCCGGGCCCACCCAGAACTGCACCGCCCCGGGCGCCGGCAGCAACGGCATCGCGTCGACCGGGATCAGCCCCCGAAACCCGGCCTCCCGGGAGAAAACCGGTCGAACCCCCTCGCGGGCAACCCGCCGACGAAGCGTCGAGTGCACCCCGTCGGCGGGTT
>WHSY01000321.1:419-787 GCA_009379815.1 Pseudonocardiaceae bacterium | reverse complement strand
CGGGCTACCGGCTGAAGAACCCACCGGTCTTCGACGAGGGCCCATTCGCCACCCCGGGTGGCCCGGCTACAGGTCGCGTGACGGTCCTACAGGAGGTGGAAGGCGTCGGCGACTGCCTCCCGCCGTATGCCGGCAACCTCGACATCATGACCGCCTCTGCGGTGCGGGTCGGCGAGGCTATTGCCCGGCGCCCGACCGATGCCGAGGCGGAGGTAGCGACGTGACCCGCTTCCGGCTCACCGACTCCACGCTGCGCGACGGCTCGCACGCGCTGTCGCACCGCTTCACCCCCGAGCAGGTCCGCGCGGTTGCCGCCGGGCTCGACGCTGCCGGAGTACCGGTTATCGAGGTCTCCCACGGCGACGGGC
>WHSY01000321.1:0-409 GCA_009379815.1 Pseudonocardiaceae bacterium | reverse complement strand
ACCTGATCGCCGCGGCCGCCGACGTGGTCCACGACGCGAAGCTGGCGACGCTGCTACTGCCCGGCATCGGAGTCGCCGACGACCTACGGGCCGTACACGAGCTCGGGGTAAGCATCGCTCGCATCGCCACCCACTGCACCGAAGCGGACATCGCCGAACAACACATTGTCGTTGCGAAAGACCTGGGCATGGAAGCCGTCGGTTTCCTCATGCTGGCCCATATGCTCACCCCCAACCAGCTGCTCGCTCAAGCCCGGCTAATGGAGTCCTACGGCGTCGACTGCGTCTACGTCGTCGACTCCGCCGGCGCAATGACCACCGCCGACACGCGGGCCCGGGCCGGGCTGCTGAGCGAGAACATCTCCTGCCAAGTCGGCATTCACGCGCACAACAACCTCTCGCTGGCAGT
>WHSY01000320.1 GCA_009379815.1 Pseudonocardiaceae bacterium | reverse complement strand
GGCCTTCGGCTACCCGCTCGAGCTGCTGCTGCGGGCAGGCGAGGCCGGCTGGCGGCTGCACGAGGTGCCGATGACCTACGGCCCGCGGGCGGCCGGAACCCGCTCGAAGGTCTCCGGCTCGGTGCGGGGCACGTTGCGCGCCGTCCGCGACATGGCCGCCGTGCTGCGCTGACCTCCGCCGGCCCTCAGCCGCCCGGCGGAACCGGCTTGCTGCCGAGCGTGACCTGCACGGTGCGCTCACCCTCGCCCTGCGCCTGATATGTGATCTCGACCTGCGAGCCGGGGGCGTGGGAGCGGATCGCAGCCACCAGGCCGAACCCGCTGTCGATCCGTCGGCCGCCAACCTGCGTGATGACGGCGCCAGGAGGGATCCCCGCCTGCGCAGCGGCGCTGCCCGGTTCCACGTCCCGCACCATCGCACCGTCGATAGTGGCCGCCGGCCCACCCGTCGGAACCGTCACCCCGAGCAGGGCCTGGGTGGCGACGCCGTTCGCGATGAGCTCCTGGGCCACCCGCTCGGCCTGGTCGATCGGGATGGCGAATCCCAGCCCGATCGAACCGCCCTGCTGCCCGGTCGACGCGATCGCCGAGTTGATCCCGATGACCCGGCCCTGCATGTCGACCAGCGGACCACCCGAGTTGCCCGGGTTGATCGCGGCGTCGGTCTGGACCGCGTTGAGCACGGTGGCCTGCCCGGTGCTCGGCCCGCCGGCGCTCACCGGGCGGTTCAGCGCGCTGACGATCCCGTAGGTGACGGTGCCCGACAGCCCCAGCGGCGAGCCGACGGCGA
>WHSY01000031.1 GCA_009379815.1 Pseudonocardiaceae bacterium | reverse complement strand
ACGCCGTGACGCTCGCCGCGCTGCTGGTGTCCGAGTCGGTGTCGCAGCGGGCCAGCCGGTCCGCCGGTTCCGCCGCGATCGCGGACCTCGCCGGCCGGGTCGCCGACTCGGTCCGCCGGGTCGCCCGGTACGTCACCGAGCGGCGCGCCGCACCCGACGACCCGCCGGGTACGACGCCGTTCCTCGCCGGCGAGCAGGCGCTGCTGCTCGGCCACCCGCTGCACCCGACCCCGAAGAGCCGGGAGGGCCTGTCGGACGCCGAGGCCGCGGCCTGCTCGCCGGAGCTGCGGGGCTCCTTTCCGCTGCACTGGTTCGCGGCCGACCCGGCGGTCGTGTCGTCCGACAGCGGCCTGGCACAACCGGCCGCCACGATCACCGAGTCGCTGGCGGGAGCCGGGCTACGGCTGCCGCCCGGCACCGTGGCCGTTCCCGCGCATCCGTGGCAGGCGCGGTGCTGCGCGCCGCGCACCCCGGCTTCGACGTGGTCCGCGACCCCGCCTGGATCGCGGTCGACGCGCCCGACCAGCAGCGCCACAGCGGGTTGGAGGCCGTCGTGCGGGACAACCCGTTCCGCGGTGACGAGCGGGCCTGCTGCGTCGCCGGTCTCGTCGCCGAGCGCCCCGACCTGCCGCACGGCCGCTCGGCGCTCGCCGCCCTGGTGCACGGTCTGGCCGCCCGCAGCGGCGCCACCGTGAACGCCGTCGCGCAGGAGTGGTTCGCCCGCTACCTCGAGACCGTCGTGGTACCCGTGCTCTGGCTCTACGCCACGCACGGCCTCGGCCTGGAGGCACACCAGCAGAACACGCTCGTGCTGCTCGACGACGACGGCTGGCCGTCCGGTGGCCGGTACCGGGACAACCAGGGCTACTACTTCTCAGAGACCCGCAGTGGCGGGCTGTCGCGGTGGCTGCCCGGCGCGGGGCAGGAGCTGGGCACGCTGTGCCCCGACGAGGTCATCGACGAGCGGCTGGGCTACTACATCGGCATCAACAACGTGCTGGGCATGGTCGGCGCGATGGGCTCGGAATGGCTGGCCGACGAGCGCGCCCTGCTGTGCAAAGCCCGGACGGTGCTGGCCCGGGTGGCGGGTGAGCACGGCTGCGCGCTCGCCGGGATGCTTGTCGAGTCTCCCTCGCTGCGCTGCAAGGCGAACCTGCTGACCCGGGTCGACGGCCTCGACGAGCTGGTGGGACCGCTGGACGCCCAGTCGGTCTACGTCGACATCCCGAACCCGCTGCCGGAGCTGGCCCATGCAGGCGGTGGCACGCTGCGGAGCGTGGACCAGTGATGGCGGCAGCCTGCCGGGTCCGGCTCGACGTGGGCGAGTTCTCGCTGCACCCGGCCGAACCCGACCGCGACACCGACGCGCTGCACACCTGGATGAACGACCCCGAGGTGGCCCGCTTCTGGGAGATGCCGTGGCCCCGGGATCCGATCGCCGGTTACCTGTGCCGGCAGCGCGACAGCGCGCACTCCACGCCGTACGTGGGGTTCCTCGACGGCGTGGCGATGAGTTACTGGGAGCTCTACCGCGCCGACCTGGATCCGCTCGCGCGTCACTACCCCGCCCGCCACGGTGACGCCGGCGTGCACCTGCTGCTGGGCCCGCCCGGCTACCGTGGCCGAGGACTCGGGGTAGGCATGCTGCGTGCCGTGTCGAGCTGGCAGCTCGACATCGATCCGGCCGCGACGCGTGTCGTCGCCGAGCCCGACGTGCGCAACGCCCGATCGATACGGGCCTTCGAGCGTGCCGGGTTCCGCCGCAGCGCCGAGATCGACCTGCCGGACAAGCACGCCGCCCTCATGATCCGCGACCGGGAGGGCTCGTGACCACCTACGACGTCGTCGGGGTCGGGATCGGGCCGTTCAACCTCTCGCTGGCCGCGCTGGCCGACAACGTCGACGACGTCTCGGCGCTGTTCTTCGACGCCAAGCCGGCCTTTTCCTGGCACCCCGGCATGCTCATCGAGGGCACCGCGCTGCAGGTGCCCTTCCTGGCCGACCTGGTGACCCTGGTCGACCCGACCAGCCGGTGGTCGTTCCTGTCCTACCTGCGCGAGCACGACCGGCTGTTCCCGTTCTACTTCGCCGAGCGGTTCCACGTGCCACGCCGCGAGTACGACCACTACTGCCGCTGGGTCGCCTCGTCGCTGCCGTCGTGCCGCTTCGCCAGCCCGGTCCAGCGGGTCGACCGTGACGGCGACATGTTCGCGGTGAGGTACGTGGACCAGGCGACCGGACGCCACGAGACCGTGGCCGCCCGCAACGTCGTCCTCGGCATCGGCACCGTCCCCAGCACGCCGGCCGCGTTCGACGACGTGCTCGGCAAACGCGTCTTCCACTCCGCCGACTACCTCGACCGCGTCGCCTCGCTGCACGATGCACGCGACGTCACGGTCATCGGCTCCGGGCAGTCCGGCGCCGAGGTCTTCCTCGACCTGCTGCACCGCCAGCCCGACACCGGGTACCGGCTGCGCTGGCTGACCCGATCGGCCGCGTTCGCGCCGATGGAGTACTCCAAGCTCGGGCTCGAGCACTTCACGCCCGACTACACCCGCTACTTCCGGGCGCTACCCGAACCCACCCGCGACGCGCTGGTACCGGCGCAGTGGCAGCTGTACAAGGCGATCAGCGCGGAGACGATCGCCGAGATCCACGACACGCTCTACGAGCGCGGTATCGGCGGCGCGCGCCCGGACGTGACGATGACCCCGGGCATCGCTGTGACGGCGGCGCGGCAGGCCGCCGGCGGGGTCGAACTCGGCTGCCGCCACACCGAGCAGGCACGCGACTTCACACTGTCCACCGACCGTGTGGTGGCGGCCACCGGGTACGCGTCGCGGCTGCCCGACTGCCTCGATCCGGTCGCCGGCCTCGTCGACTGGGACGACCGGGGCCGCTACCGGGTCGGCGCGGACTACCGCGTCGCGCTCGACGCGGGCGCCGGGCTGTACGTGCAGAACGCCGAGTCCCACAGCCACGGCGTCGGCGCACCCGACCTGGGCCTGGGAGCCCACCGTGCCGCCGTGATCCTCAACTCGATCACCGGCGACAGCACCTACCGGCTTCCCGAGCGCTGTGCCTTCACCGACTTCGGGGCCTTCACCGACTTCGGAGCCGTCACCACGGCCGCACCACACGACACCCACCCTGGAGGTGACTGATCCGATGCAGACCTCGGAGTCGCTGCCCGTCCCCGCCGGGCTCACGGCCCCCGCCTGGACGCTCGCGGGCAGGCAGCTGCTGGAGAAGGCGCTGGCCGAGCTGAGCTACGAGCAGTTGCTGGCGCCCGTAGCCACCGGTGACGGCGGCTACCGGGTCGACGTCGGCGAGGGCGTCGCCTACACCTTCCGGGCTCGCCGCGGTGCATTCGGCTGCTGGCGGATCGAGCCCGGCTCGGTGCGCCGGACCGGCGCCGCGTCCGAGCTCTCGGGGTCCGAGCTCTCGGGGTCCGAGCTCTCGGGGTCCGAACGCGAGGCAGCCGACCCGCTGCGGTTCCTGCTCGACTCCCAGCATGCTCTCGGGCTCTCCGGGGCCACGGCGGGGCACCTGGCGCGCGAGCTGACCGCCACGCTCGCCGCCGACACCCGGCTGCTGCGCGGCGACGCACCGACCGCCGCCGAACTCGCAGACCTGGGCTACGCCGAGCTGGAGGGCCACCAGACCGGGCACCCCTGGCTGATCCCCAGCAAGGGCCGCATCGGCTTCTCCGCCACCGACGCCGGCCGCTACACCCCCGAGGCGCGCCGCCCGCTGCAGCTGCCGTGGATGGCGGTGCACCGCAGTCTCGCCGCCTATCGCGGCGTCGAGGGGCTGGACGCGGCGACGCTGCTCGACGGCGAGCTCGACGGCGACACCCGGGCGCGCTTCACCGAAGCGCTGGCCGATCGTGGCGTGCAGCCGTCGGAGTACCACTGGCTGCCGGTGCACCCCTGGCAGTGGGACGAGACCGTCGTGCCCGTCTTCGCCGCGGAGGTCGCGGCCGGCCTGATCGTCCCGCTCGGTGACGGTCCGGACCGCTACCTCGCGCAGCAGTCCATCCGCACCTTCAGCAACCTCGACAGTCCGGCTCGCCGGCACGTCAAGCTGCCGCTGTCGATCCTCAACACCCTGGTGTGGCGGGGGCTACCGACGGACAAGACGGTCGCCGCGCCCGCCGTGACCGCCTGGGTGCTGGGGCTGGTCGAGCGCGACGAGTTCCTGCGCGAGCAGGCCCGGCCGGTGCTGCTCGGCGAGGTCGCCTCGGTGACGATCAACCATCCGGTGCTCGAGGCGCTACCCGGCGCGCCCTACCAGTACCGGGAGCTGCTCGGCGCGATCTGGCGAGAGCCGATCACCGCCAAGCTCGACCCCGGGGAACGCGCCAGGACGCTCGCGGCGCTGCTGCACGTCGACCGCGAGGGCCGGCCCTTCGTCGCCGAGCTCGTCGAGCGATCCGGGCTGGCACCGCGGGAGTGGCTGCACCGGCTGTTCGCCGCGCTGCTGCCGCCGCTGCTGCACTTCCTCTACCGCTACGGCGTCGTGTTCTCCCCGCACGGCGAGAACACCATCCTGGTCTCCGACACCGGGGAGGTGCCCGCACGGCTGGGGGTCAAGGACTTCGTCGACGACGTCAACGTCTCCGAGCAGCCGCTGCCCGAGCTCGCCGACATGCCAGCCGACGTCTCGGCGGCGCTGCTGACCGAGCCGCCCGAGATGCTGTGCCAGTTCATCCAGAGCGGCCTGTTCGTCGGACACTTCCGTTACCTGGCGGGCCTCGTCGAGTCGCACCTCGGGGTGGCCGAGGACGAGTTCTGGGCCATGGTGCGCGACGAGGTCATCGGTTACCAGAAGCGCTTCCCCGAGCTCGCCGACCGGTTCCAGCTCTTCGACCTGCTCGCACCCGACCTTGCCCGGCTGTGCCTCAACCGCAACCGGCTACTGCTCGACGGCTACGCCGACCGCCCGGAGCGCCCGCACGCCGCCGTACACGGCCGCGTCCCCAACCCGTTAGCGCTGCGCGCCCCGTGAGTGGCGATGCGAGCTCCGACTCGTATCGCCACTCACGACCTGTCCACAGGGTCGGAGCGGACAATGCCACGCAGCGTGGCGACGCGATCGGCGAGCGCGCGCTCCGCGCCGTGCCTGCTGGGCCGGTAGTAGTCCCGCCCGACCAGCCCGTCCGGCGGGTACTGCTGGCCGAGCACGCCGGCGGCCACGTCGCGCAGGTGCGCCGGAACCGCGCCGGCCGCCCCGGCACGGACGTCGGCGAGCGCGGCGTCGATCGCGGTGATCACGGCGTTGGACTTCGGCGCGGTGGCCAGATGCACGGTGGCCTGCGCCAGCGCCAGCCGCCCCTCGGGCATCCCGATGAACGCCACGGCGTGCGCGGCGGCCACCGCGGACTGCAGCGCCGTCGGGTCGGCCATCCCGATGTCCTCGCTGGCGTGCACCACCAGCCGGCGCGCGATGAAACGCGGGTCCTCGCCCGCCTCCACCATCCGGGCGAGGTAGTGCAGCGCAGCATCCACATCGGACCCTCGGATCGACTTGATGAACGCGCTGATCACATCGTAGTGCTGATCACCGGCGCGGTCATAGCGAACCGCAGCTCGGTCTATTGTGGACTCCAGCGTCGCGAGATCGACAGTGGATCCGCCAGCGGCCGCCACGGCTTCGGCCGCGGTCTCCAGAGCGGTCAGGGCTCGGCGCGCGTCGCCCCCGGCCAGCCGGACGAGATGCTCCTCCGCATCGGGTTCTAGCGCCACCGATTCGCCCAGGCCACGCGGATCGGACAGCGACCGCCGCACCAGCGCCCGCACGTCCTCGTCGCCCAGCGGGTGCAGCTGCAGCACCAGCGAACGCGACAGCAACGGGGAGACCAGCGAGAAGAACGGGTTCTCGGTGGTCGCGGCGACCAGCAGGACCACCCGGTCCTCCACCGCGCCGAGCAGGGCGTCCTGCTGGGTGCGGGAGAACCGGTGCACCTCGTCGATGAACAGCACGGTCGAGACGGCCTCGTCACGCCCGAGGCGGCGCCGCGCGGTGTCGATCACCGCCCGCACCTCCTTGACGCCCGACGAGAGCGCCGACATCGCCTCGAACCGCCGCCCCGTGGCTTGCGAGACCAATCGCGCCAGCGTCGTCTTGCCGGTACCGGGCGGGCCGTAGAGGATCAACGACGCGGCACCGCCGCCGTCGACCAGCCGCCGCAGCGGGCTGCCGGGGCCGAGCAGGTGGTCCTGGCCGATGACCTCCTCCAGCGAGGCGGGCCGCATCCGCACCGCGAGCGGGGCCGACGCGGAGAGCCGCTGTTCGGCACGCTCCTGCGACTGTGCCGCGAACAGCCCCTCGTCGAAGAGCGCCCCCTCGTCGACCTCGTCACCCGTCACAGGTCACGACGGTACCGGCCGCCGTTCAGGCGAAGACGGGGTAGAGCGTCGGGCCGTCGTCGGGCACCTCGAAGCGGTGCCGCAGCGCGGGCGCGACGCCGCCGGCGTAGGCGGCCAGCGCCGACCGGCCCGACGACTCCGCCTGCTGCTCCAGCCACTGCCACCGGGCGACCAGTGTCGCGGCACGGCGGGCACCCGGATTCGGCAGCAGCCACCAGGTACGCAGCCACGTCCACAGCAGCTGCGCGTCGAGCAGCAGCTCGGCGCAGGCTTGCCGGTCGCCCAGCTCCGGCCACAGCGCCGCGGCCTCGGCGTGCCAGATCGACTCCATCGCGTCGGCAACCTCGGCGGGCAGCGCGTGCCAGGACGGCGTGGAAGGCCGTGGGACCCGCAGCTGCGCCGCGTCCAGCAGGGCGGTGCGGAAGCCACCGCCTTCGAAGTCGATGAACCGGACGGTGCGCCCCACGACGACAGCGTTGTCCGGCCCGAGATCGGCGGGGCTGAACGCCCGGTACCGCCCGCCGTCCAGGAGCTTCGCCGCCCGCCGGGTGTCCTCCTCGAGGCCCGGCGACGGTGACGTGCCCAACTCGTCGTCCAGCAGGTCAGGCACGCCCTCCAGCGCGGCGCGGCCTTGCTCGGCCAGCGGATCGCCGGTGCCGCTCTCCCCCTGCCGGCGCAGCAGGGCGGCGAAGTCGGCCTCCCGTCCGGAGGTGGCGGCGTGCAACCGGCCCAGTGCGCGCGCCCAGTCCTGCAGCGCGCGCTCCGCCTGCGCCCGGTCCCCGTCGAGCAGCAGGTTCTCGACGGTGCCTGCCCGACCCAGATCCTCCAGGACGAGCAGCCGCTGCGCGGGGTCGGAGGCGATCAGCGCGGGACCCGGACGATCGTCGGGATGCAGCGCGGTGAACAGCTGGCAGCTGGCGGCCTCCCGGGCGAACCCGTCGGCGTCATCGTCGGTGGTCCGGTGCTTGACGACGAGGGTGCGCGCCAGCGAGAAGGGGGTGCGCGCCACCCGCACCCGCAGCACCAGGGAGCGGTCGCTGCCACCGAGATCCGCCGGATCGGCCAGTTCGACCTGCGCTCCCAGGCGCGCGGTCAGCAGCCGCTCCGCCGCGAGCACCGTCTCGTCGGCGTTCCCGGGGTCCCCCGAGCCTGGAAAGGGATCTGCAGGCTCCGCGAGCTCGGTTGTCATCGCCACGACCCTAGTCCTGTCCCCGCCACCGGGGGGATCATCATTCCGGCTTGCCCCGCGGTTTCGCTGCGTCGACCCCGGCCTCGGCACGTTGCGCAGCGGTGATGGGGGCGGGAGCGCCCGTCAGCGGGTCGTATCCCCCACCCGTCTTGGGGAAGGCGATGACGTCGCGTAGCGAGTCCGCACCTGCCAGCAGCATGCAGATTCGGTCCCATCCGAAGGCGATGCCGCCATGGGGCGGCGGGCCATAGTCGAGCGCGTCGAGCAGGAAGCCGAACTTCTCGCGGGCGTCCTCCTCGCTGATACCCAGCACTGCGAACACACACTGCTGCACGTCCGCGCGGTGGATACGGATGGACCCGCCGCCGATCTCGTTGCCGTTGCACACGATGTCGTAGGCGTAGGCCAGCGCGGCCCCGGGGTCGGACTCGAAGTGCTCCACCCAGTCCGGCGTGGGTGAGGTGAACGGATGGTGCAGGGCGGTCCAGCGACCGGCGCCCATCGAGATGTCGCCGGAGTACTCGGCCAGCTCGAACAACGGTGCGTCGACGATCCACACGAACGACCAGGCCGACTCGTCGATGAGGCCGCAGCTCCTGCCGATCTCCTCGCGGGCCGCGCCGAGGAGTCTGCGTGCCTCGCCGGCCTCACCCGCGGCGAAGAAGATGCAGTCTCCCGGCTCCGCGCCTGCTGCCTTGGCCAGGCCCTCACGCTCACCGTCGGCGATGTTGCGGGCCACCGGGCCGCTGAGCGTGCCGTCCTCACCGACGAGCACGTAGGCCAGCCCCTTCGCACCTCGCTGCTTGGCCCACTCCTGCCAGGCGTCGAGCTGCCTGCGCGGCTGGTGCGCGCCGCCGGGCATGACCACCGAGCCGACGTAGGGCGCCTGGAAGACGCGGAACGGGGTATCGGAGAAGTAGACGGTCAGCTCGGCGAGCTCCAGGGAGAGACGCAGGTCTGGCTTGTCGGTGCCGTAGCGGCCCATCGCGTCGGCGTAGCTCAACCGCGGGATCGGGCTAGCGATCTCGTAGCCGGCGAGTTCGGACCACAGCGCGGCCACGATCCGTTCGCCCATCCCGATCACGTCGTCCTGATCGACGAAGCTCATCTCGATATCGAGCTGGGTGAACTCCGGCTGCCGGTCGGCGCGGAAGTCCTCGTCGCGGTAGCAGCGGGCGATCTGGTAGTAGCGCTCCATCCCGGCGACCATGAGCAGCTGCTTGAACAGCTGAGGCGACTGGGGCAGGGCGTACCAGGAGCCCGGTTGCAGTCGCGCAGGCACCAGGAAGTCGCGGGCGCCCTCAGGGGTGGACCGGGTCAGGGTCGGCGTCTCCACCTCGACGAACCCCTCGTCGTCCAGCACGGCGCGCGCGATCCGGTTGGCCTCGCTGCGCATCCGCATCGTGGCGGCCTGCCCGGGACGGCGCAGATCCAGGTAGCGGTGCCGCAGCCGGATCTCCTCGCCGACCTGCAGGTGCTCGTCGAGCGGGAACGGCAACGGGGCCGACTCGCTGAGCACTTCGAGCAGGTCCGCGGTGACCTCGATGGTGCCGGTCGCGATCTCGCGGTTCTCGTTGCCCTCCGGCCGCATCGCGACCGTCCCGGCGACCCGCACGCAGTACTCCGCGCGCAGCCGGTGCGCCGCCTGCGCCATCTCGCCTTCACGGAAGACCACCTGGGCGATGCCGGAGGCATCCCGGAGATCGATGAAGATCACGCCACCGTGGTCGCGGCGGCGGGCGACCCACCCAGCGAGAGTGACAGTCTGCCCAGCGTGCTCGGCGCGCAGCGTGCCGGCATCGTGCGAGCGCATCACGGCAGCGGACTCCTTGCTCGGGATCGTGCGGGTGACCTGAAAGGCTAACGATTGCAGGGGGCTGGCCCTCCATCAGGCTTTCGGTGGCCGCCGTCAGGCATTGGCGACGTAGGCACGGCGCAGCCACGCCAGCACCTCGTCGTCCACCTCGCGGGGTAAGGCGAGTGCGATCCGCACCGTGATGGTGTCGTCGCCCAGGCTCGTGGCGGCCAGCAGCCGCCCGCCCGGTTGCTGCCCGGGTAGCCGCAGGCCGAGGTCGACCCGCGTGCGGGTGGTCGCTTTGATCTGTGCGAACGTGCGGCGCGGTGACACCAGCGTGACGTAGGTCTTGCGGGCCTGCACCGTCACGTCGCCGATCTCGGACGAGCGACCCAGCAGCGCATCGAGGATCGGCCGCAGCGCGGGACGGTCGGCGTACTGACCGTCGAGCAGCTCGTCGGCACCCGCCCGGAGGAAGTCGGGATAGCCGAACCGCTCGTGCACGAGCAGCATCTGGGTGTACCCGGTGACACCCTGTTCGCCGAGCCAGTCCCGCAGGCTCGGCTCATCGGCGAAGCCGTGCTCGGCGATCCGCGAACTCCAGGCGTCGAGCCCCTCCCCGGTGGCTCGTACGAGCAGGTCGATCTGCCAGTCACGCATCTGCTCCCAGCTCTTGACCTGGGGTTGCTCCGCGGACATGTGCGCCTCCCCGCACGCGGTACCCGGCATCGTCACCGAGCATAGGGCCGTCACAACACAACCGGTGCCGCAGGCTCAGCCAGACCGATGCCGCGCCTGCCGTGGGCTCGCCGAGCCTATGCCATGGTACCGCGCCAGGCGTGCCACCCGCGCGGAGACGTCGCGCTGGTAGGACTTCGGGGCGTACGCGCCGCGGGCGTACAGCTCGTCGTATCGCGGCACCAGCTCCGGGTGCTCGCGGGCCAGCCAGGCCAGGTACCACTCCCGCGCTCCGGGCCGCAGGTGCAGCACGATCGGCGACACACTGGTCGCGCCGGCCTCGGCGATCGCCCGTACCGTCGCGTCGAGCTGCTCGGGCGTGTCGGTGAGGTAGGGCAGTATCGGTGCCATCAGCACCCCGCAGCCGACGCCTGCCTCGGTGAGCTCGCGGCAGGCGTCCAGTCGTGCGCGAGGCGCCGGTGTGCCCGGTTCGACGCTGCGCCACAGCCGCTCGTCGACGAACCCCACCGACACGTTCACGGTGACGTCGGTGACCTCGGCCGCCTGCCGCAGCAGGTCGAGATCGCGCAGCACGAGGGTGCCCTTGGTGAGGATGGAGAACGGGTTGGCGGCATCGCGTAATGCCTCCAGGATCGGGGGCATCAGCCGGTACCGTCCCTCGGCGCGCTGGTAGGGGTCGACGTTGGTGCCCATCGCGATGTGCTCGCGTCCCCACCGCGGCCGGCGCAGTTCGGTCCGCAGCACATCCGGGGCGTTGATCTTCACCACGATCTTGGAGTCGAAGTCGTGCCCGCTGTCGAGGTCGAGGTACTCGTGCGTCCGCCGGGCGAAGCAGTTGTGCGACACGACGCCGTTGGCGATGAAGTCCCCGGTACCGGTAGTGATGTCGTACATCGGCAGGTCCACGCCCAGAGCCTCGACCGAGGCCACCCGCAACCGAGCCTTGTTCTTGATCGCCACCCCTGCCATCGAGCGCGTGCGGGTGATCGCGGGATCCACGGTATGGAAGAAACGCAGCCGCTCGCACACGCCACCGAGCAGCCGGATACACCGGAGATCGTTGGGCTGCGCACGGTCCTCGACGGCGACCGCGAAATCCAACCGCTTCATGCCCGAGATCACCTGCTCGATGATGTCGGGATCGGTGTTCGAGATCCGCAGGATGCCTCCGGAGCAGCTGCCCTCGGCGTCGAAGATGCCGGCCAGGAAACCCTTGGTCCAACCCCCGTCCGGACACGTTGGCCAGCGAACGCTCTCGGTGATCGTCTCGAATGCCGCCCGTGTCTGAGTCCTTATCGCCGCCATCGCGCGTCGCACGCCGGTGGCCGACGCAAAGGTGAACTCGCGAGTGGCCACACCGATGTCCACAAGGTAGCGCCGGCTACGCCCCAGCGCCTCGGGGTCTGCCGATGCCAACCGGAACCGGTAGCGGCAGAAGTCCTTTCCACGAGGCGAGGGACAGTGGTAGGTCGATAGATGCGCGTCGCCCCGGATCATTCCGCACAGATAGCCTCGGCGGTATTCGGACGTGTCGCCGGGTGGTGCCGCGAAACCACCGGTACCCAACAGTTCATCGTTCGTCGTCAGGTAGGGGCGGCGGCCGGTACCGTGCATGCGGCCGGTGACGTGCTTCCACCCGCGACCGGTGAGAAAGCGATGATCGGCGCTGGCGACGAGTTCGGTCCCGTCCTCGAGCGTCACTCGATAGGTCGGCTTCACCGTCGACCAGTGCGCCAGCACCTCGGTGAGCACGTAACGACGGTAGGCGCCCTCGTGGGCCGTCCCGTAGACCGAGTCGCCCACGCGCACGTCGGCCAGCCGCTTGGGGCGGCCGTCGGCCATGAGGATCGGCGTGTCACCGTGTAGGCAGTAGGCGCAGGCATGGCTGCAGCCCCGATACGGGTTGATCGTCCACCGGAACGGCACCCGCGACGCGCCGGGAACCTTGTTGACGATCGAGCGGGCCCGCACCTCGTAGAAGGTCATGCCCCGGAACTCCGGGGTGTCGAAGGTGCGTGCGACGACCTCGTCGGCGCCGAACAGGGCGCCCTGGTCCGAGTCGGCGGAGAGCCTGAGGTTGTCCCATCGCACCCCACCACGGTATCGAACTGGTGTTCGATATGCTACCGACGCGCCCGCCCGTGCCGGGCGCCGCCTCCCGGCGTCGGCAGGATGGCCACCCGTGACCACCCCACTACCGAACCAGCATGTGCCCGCCGGGCGGCACCGTCACCGCAGGGCGACCGCTGCGCCGGGCCACGGGCACGGGCACGGCCACGGCGACCCGGCGGCTGCATCCCGACGGGTGCGCATCCTGCTGGCGGCGCTGCTCGTCCCGTTCGCGCTGGCGAGCCTGGTGGGCGTCGCGCTGACCTGGCCGGACGGCGGTCCGGCCGACGACGGGGACGTCGCGCTGGGCTTCGGCCAGCGGCCGGTGCAAGGAGAGGTCACGGCCGCCACCGCCGCACCCTGCAGCATCGGCTCGACCGGCAGGCCGGAGTGCATCGCGCTGTCCATCCGCCTCGACGGTGGCCCCGCGCGCGACAGCACGATCGAGCAGGTACTGCCCGTCGAGCCCAGCACGCCGCAGTTCACCGTCGGGGACCAGGTCGTGCTCGCCTATGCCGGCGGGGACCCGACCGCGGACAGCTCCTACCAGGTTCGCGACTTCCAGCGTGGCCCTGCGATGTCATGGCTGGTCGCGCTCTTCGCGGCGGCGGTGCTGCTGCTGGGCCGCTGGAAGGGGCTCGCGTCGCTGGCGGCGCTGGGCGTCAGCTTCGCGGTGCTCATCGGCTATCTGCTGCCTGCGATCCTGGCGGGCGGCGACCCGGTCACCGTGGCCGTGCTCGGCGCCGGCGTGATCATGTTCGGCACCCTCTACCTCGCTCACGGTGTGTCCGCCCAGACCTCCACCGCCGTCCTGGGCACGCTGCTCAGCCTGGTTCTGATCATGGTGTTGGGTGCCGCGTTCACCGCGGCGACCTCGCTGTCCGGGCTCGACGCCGAAACGGCGAGTCTCATCGGGATGCTCGGCAGCGGTATCGACGCACGGGGCCTGCTGCTCGCCGGCGTGATCATCGGCGCGCTGGGCGTCCTCGACGATGTCACCGTCACCCAGACCAGCGCTGTCTGGGCGCTCCGGCGGGCCAATCCCGATCTGGGTGCCGGGCAGCTCTACGCGTCCGCGCTGCGGATCGGGCGCGACCACATCTCCTCAGCCGTCAACACCCTCGCGCTGGCCTACGCCGGTGCCGCGTTGCCCGTGCTGCTCGCCTACTCGGTCTCGGGGCAGACCTTCGGCACCCTGATCACCGCGCAGGACGTCGCGCAGGAGGTGGTACGGACCCTCGTCGGCAGCATCGGCCTCGTCGCCGCGGTTCCCCTCACCACTGTCATCGCCGCGCTGGTGGCCCGCCGCGACACCGTCCCCGTCACGAGCTGAATGCTGCGAACGGTTATCTTCACCGCGTCAGAGGCAGCGCAGCGCCGTTCGGGGCGTGGTGCGCCCGGGGTGGTGCCACCCCCCCAGCAACAGGGGTGTCAGCAGGATTCCGGGGCCGGGTAGTGATCGACAGACTCGAGGTCATGGTGACTGATGCCGGCGCCGCAGCCGCCCCGACGCTCTCGCAGGATTCCGGCAGCGACTTCGCGAGGCTGTCACGCCGGGTGGCACGCACCGGCCTGCTGGACCGACGACCGGGCTACTACCTGGTGCGGATCGGCATCGTCGCCGGTCTCTTCGCGGCCGGGTGGGCCGCGTTCCTCGCGGTGGGGGACTCCTGGCTGCAGGTTCTCGTCGCGGCGTTCCTCGCGGTGGTGTTCGCGCAGGTCGCCCTCGTTGCGCACGATCTCGCACACCAGCAGGTCTTCCGCACCCGGCGGCCCAGCCGGGTCGCCGGGTGGATCGCGGGCAACCTCGGCATCGGCATGAGCTACGGGTGGTGGATGACCAAGCACACCCGCCACCACGCCAACCCCAACCACGAGCAGCTCGATCCCGACGTCGCGCCCGAGGCCCTCGTGTGGTCGGAGGAGCAGGCACGCGCGAGCCGGGGGCTGTCGAGGCCCCTGCGGCGCTGGCAGGCCTACCTGTTCTTTCCGCTGCTCACCCTGCTGGGGATGAACCTGCACGTCTCCAGTGTGCGGGCGCTACTGCGTCCGTCGATGAAGCACCGCCGGCTGGAGGCGGCCTTGCTGCTCACCCATTTCGCCGGTTACCTCGGGGCGGTGCTGCTCGTCCTGCCGCCGGCGAAGGCACTCGTCTTCCTCGCCGTGCACCAGGGGCTGTTCGGTGTCTACCTGGGGTGCACCTTCGCGCCGAACCACAAGGGGATGCCGATGCTGACCGGCAGCGACCGGCTGGACTTCCTCCGACGGCAGGTGCTGACCTCCCGCAACGTACGCGGCGGGCGGCTCGTCGAGATCGCGCTGGGCGGGCTCAACTACCAGATCGAGCACCACCTGTTCCCGAGCATGCCCGCGCCACAGCTGCGCCGCGCGCAACCGATCGTCCGCGCCTACTGCGCGGAACTCGGCATCCCCTACCAGGAGAGCGGGCTGGTCAGCTCCTACGCCCAAGCGGTGCGGCACCTGCACCGTGTCGGCGCGCCGCTGCGCACGTGAGCCGGCCGATGCAGTGCCGCCGCGTCAGAGTCCTCGGCGCGGGCCGCTGACGGGCAGCCCCTGCAGGAACGGGTTGTCCGCACGCTCGCGGCCGATGGTGGTGGTGGGGCCGTGGCCGGGCAGTACGACGGTCTCGTCGTCGAGGACGAGCACCTTGTCCCGCAGCGAGGCGAGCATCTGCTCGTGGTCACCGCCCGGCAGGTCGGTGCGCCCGATCGAGCCGGCGAACAGGACGTCACCCGCGAGCAGCAGCGCGGTGCCCTCGTCGGTGGCCGACCGGAACGTCACCGACCCTCCGGTGTGCCCGGGGGTGTGGTCGACGGTCAGTGCCAGACCGGCCAGCTCCAGCACGGCGCCGTCGTCGAGGGTGCGCACCTCACGAGGCTCGCGCAGCTCCACCCGGCCGCCGAAGAACTGCCGCGCGTCGCTGGTCAGGCCACGCATCGGGTCGGACAGCAGCACCCGGTCGTCGGGATGTATCCAGGCGGGGATGTCGTTGCCGTCACAGACCGGGGCCACCGAGAACACGTGGTCGAAGTGGCCGTGGGTGAGCACCACCGCCACCGGGTCGAGCCGGTGCTCGCGCAGCATGTCGCCCAGCTGCTCCTCGGCACCTTCGCCGGGGTCGACGATCACGCACGGCGAGCCCGCCTCGGCGGCCAGCACGAAGCAGTTGGCTTGAAAGGAGCCGGCGGGAAAGCCTGCGACGAGCACGGTGGACCCCTTCTGCGGCAGACGGTCAGCAGCGAGGACCAGGGTAGCCGGAGCCCGCGACCCGTCCGGCGCAGGCTGCTGCCCGGCTCACGCGGGTTCGTCCTAGACTGCCGCGACCGAGACCCGGTGATCACACCCCCGCCGACAGCCAGGAGACCGACCGGTGCCCACCAACGAGCAGCGTCGCCAGGCCGCCAAGCGCAAGCTCGACCGCCAGCTCGCCCGCCGCGCAGCGCGGGCCCAGCGCCGTCGCTGGTATGCGGTGGCCGGCAGCGCCGCCGCCGTCGTCCTGGTCATCGGACTCGTGGTGCTGATCACGGTACTGGGTGGCGACGACGGGAGCAGCCAGGCCGCCACTCCACCGAGCGCGGACCCGGTTCCCTCCAGCGCCGTGGAGTCGGCGCTACCGGAGGGGCCGGCCATCCCGGCAGGGCGCGCGCCGGCACCGGAGCGTCCGCAGCCGCTACCCGCCACCGTGCCCTGCCAGTACCCGCCCACCGGGCGGCCCCCGGCCAAGCCGGTGCAGCCCCCGCCCGGCGGGGAGACCTCCACCGAGGGCACGGTCGGCGTCACGCTGCAGACCGGTGTCGGCACCATCCCGCTCACCCTCGATCGCGGTCTGGCCCCCTGCGCGGTGAACAGCTTCGTCAGCCTCGCCGAGCAGGGCTTCTACGACGACACCCCCTGCCACCGGCTGACCACCAGCCCCACGCTGCAGGTGCTGCAGTGTGGCGATCCGAGCGGTACGGGCAGGGGGGGTCCCGGCTACAGCTTCGCCGACGAGACCTTCCCCGAGCTCAGCTACGGCCGCGGCTACCTGGCGATGGCCAACTCCGGGCCCGACACCAACGGCAGCCAGTTCTTCATGATCTACGGCAGCGCCCAGCTCCCGCCGGACTACACCGTGTTCGGGACGATCGCACCGGAGGGCTTGCAGGTCATCGACCGGGTCGCCCGCGCGGGCAGCGACAATGCCAACCGTCCCGGTGACGGCGCGCCCAACACCCCGGTACAGATCAAGTCCGCCACCGTCCGGCGATGACCGGTCAGTTCGACGACGTGACGCGGTAGACGTCGTAGACGCCCTCGATGTTGCGTACCGCCCCCAACACGTGCCCGAGGTGCTTCGGGTCGCCCATCTCGAAGGAGAAGCGGCTCACCGCCACCCGGTCACGGGAGGTGGTCACCGACGCGGAGAGGATGTTGACCTTCTCGTCGGCGAGCACCTTGGTGACGTCGGACAGCAGCCGGTGCCGGTCGAGCGCCTCGACCTGGATCGCCACCAGGAACACCGACGACGACGACGGCGCCCACTCCACCTCCACCAGGCGTTCGGGCTGGGCACGCAGGTCGTCGGAGTTGGTGCAGTCGGTCCGGTGCACGCTGACCCCACCGCCGCGGGTGACGAACCCGAGGATCTCGTCGCCCGGCACCGGGGTGCAGCACCGCGCCAGCTTGGCGTAGACGTCGTTGGTGCCACCGCCGCGCACCGTCACCCCGGAGTCCCCGGTACTGCTGCGGCGCTGCACCGTCGACGGGGTCGCCCGGTCGGCGAGCACCTCCTCGGCGCCCTCCTCGCCGCCGAGCAGCGCGACCAGCCGCTGCACCACGTTGCGGGAGGAGACGTGGTGCTCCCCCACCGCTGCGTAGAGCGCGCTGACGTCCGGGTAGTGCAGTTCCCGGGACACCGCGGTCATCGACTCGGCCGAGACCAGCCGCTGCACCGGCAGCCCGACCCGCCGCAGCTCCTTGGCGATCGAGTCCTTGCCGAGCTCGATGGCCTCCTCGCGGCGCTCCTTGGCGAACCACTGCTTGATCTTCGTCTTGGCCCGCGGCGAGGCGACGAAGCTCATCCAGTCCCGGCTGGGACCTGCGCCCTCGGCCTTCGAGGTGAAGATCTCGATGACCTCACCGTTCTCGAGCTGGCGTTCCAGCGCGACCAGCCGGCCGTTGACCCGGGCGCCGATGCAGCGGTGACCGACCTCGGTGTGCACCGCGTAGGCGAAGTCGACGGGTGTCGACCCGCCGGGCAACGTGACGACATCACCCTTGGGTGTGAAGACGAAGATCTCCCGCGTCGCGAGGTCGTAGCGCAGCGACTCGAGGAACTCGCCGGGATCGGCAGCTTCGCGCTGCCAGTCCAGCAACTGGCGCATCCATGCCATCTCGTCGACCTCGACGCCCTGGCCGTGGCCTGCTCGGTGGACGTCGATGGTCTCTTTGTAGCGCCAGTGCGCCGCGATGCCGTACTCGGCGGTGCGGTGCATGTCCCTGGTCCGGATCTGCACCTCGAGGGGCTTGCCGTCGGGCCCGATCACGGTGGTGTGCAGCGACTGGTAGACCCCGAAGCGCGGTTGCGCGATGTAGTCCTTGAACCGGCCGGGCATCGGCTGCCACACCGAGTGCACCACGCCGACCGCCGCGTAACAGTCCCGCACGTCGTCGACCAGCACGCGGACCCCTACGAGATCATGGATGTCGTCGAAGTCGCGGCCGCGCACGATCATCTTCTGGTAGATCGAGTAGTAGTGCTTCGGGCGGCCCTCGACGGTGGCGTCGATGCTGGAACCGGAAAGCTGGGAGGAGACCTCGCCGATCACGGTCCGCAGGTAGGTGTCGCGCGACGGGGCGCGGTTGGCGACCAGCCGGACGATCTCGTCGTACTTCTTCGGGTGCAGGATCGCGAAGGACAGGTCCTCCAGCTCCCACTTGATCGTCGCCATCCCAAGCCGGTGTGCCAACGGGGCCAGTACCTCGAGGGTCTCGTGGGCCTTGCGGGCCTGCTTCTCGGGCGGCAGGAAGCGCATCGTGCGCATGTTGTGCAACCGGTCCGCCAGCTTGATCACGAGTACCCGGGGGTCGCGGGCCATCGCGATGACCATCTTGCGGATCGTCTCGGCCTCGGCCGCCGCGCCGAGCCGGACCTTGTCCAGCTTGGTCACGCCGTCAACCAGGTGCGACACCTCGTCACCGAACTCCTCGGTCAGCCGCGACAGCGAGTAGTCGGTGTCCTCCACCGTGTCGTGCAGCAGCGCGGCAACCAGGGTCGTGGTGTCCATCCCCAGCTCGGCGAGGATCGTCGAGACCGCGAGCGGATGGGTGATGTAGGGATCACCCGACTTGCGGCGCTGGTGGGAGTGCTTGTCATCGGCGACGTCGTAGGCGCGCTGCAGCAGCCCCAGATCAGCGTTCGGGTGCAGCTCGCGGTGTACCGCCACGAGCGGCTCGAGCACCTGCTTGACCGGGGTGGACCGCTGCGCGGTTATCCGTCGGGCGATCCGCGCCCTGACCCGCCGGGTGGCCGACGGCTGACGCTGGGACGTGGCCTCGGGGGTGTCGCCTGCGGTCTGCCGATCGTCGGCCCGCTGGGCCACCGAGCGGTGGAGGTCCTGGCTCAACCGCGCCCTCCGCATCGATTCGGCGACCCAAAGACCGAGGATAACGTGTCACGACAGTTCCGACACCGCACGGGCGGGGTGGGTCGAAGCAGGTCTCAGGGTTGACTGCTTCGACCCGGCTCAGGCCTGCAGCAGCGCGCGCACGTCTCGACCCGCCAGCCGGCCGCGGGCGCCGAGCGCGGTGATCTCCAGTACCACGGCGATCCCCCCGACCGTCGCGCCCGCTCGCTCCACCAGGGCGCACGTCGCCGCGACGGTGCCACCCGTGGCCAGCACATCGTCGATCACCAGCACCTGCTGGCCGGGCCGCAGCGCCCCGTCCGGCAGCTCGAGCACCGTGCTGCCGTACTCCAGGACGTAGGCCTCGCGGTCGGCGACCACCGGGAGCTTGCCGGGCTTGCGGACGCCGACCACCCCGGCACCGCGGGCGTAGGCCACGGCCGCGCCGAGCAGGAACCCGCGTGCCTCGACGCCCACCACGACGTCGGGCGGGGCCGCCGTCGCCGCCAGCGCGTCCACGGTCACCCGGAAGGCCGTGGGGTCGGCGAACACCGGTGTGAGGTCCTTGAACTGCACCCCGACGTGCGGGAAGTCCGGCACGTCGCGGATCAGCGGCGCCACCGACGTGGCGACATCACCCACCGCATGGCACCCCGAACAGCTCACGGACCGGCACCTCGCCGCCGGCCGCAGGCGTGGTCCAGACCGCCACGGTCCAGTAGTCGGCGCAACCGCCGGCGACCTGGCGCTCATCGACGACCGCGTAGGAGGTGTGCCCCGCCAGCTCCCGAGTCATGGTCCGTACCGCCGTCGAGCCGATATCGTCCCGCCGACCGCTGCCGTAGCCGATGAGCAGCTGGACCGGATCCGGGCGGTTGGTGTCGACGTGTACCAGCAGTCGGGTGCCCGGACCCTGCTGGCTGAAGGACTCGATCGACAGGCCCGTGACCTGGACGGACCCAGTTGGAGGCGCCGCCAGGGGCGTGGGGCCGGCACCGGTCACCGACCCGGCCGTACTGCGGGTGGCCGGAGCCTCGGCGGCGCCCTCGGTGGGCGGCAGCGCACGGGGTTGCTCCACGCCTGGTGCCGGCCGGCCGGTCTGCGGCGCGAGCGGCTGGGCACCGGGAGCAGGCACCCCGGGCAGCGGCCCGACGTTCGATGCCGGGGGGACAGCGCCCACACCGGATGGGACCGCCCGCTCCCGGGACGGGACCGCGCCAGCCTGCGGCGAGTCCGCCCGGTCGTACCAGGTAGAACTGCCGCGTTCGTCGGCGGGCGCGTCGGACGGCAGCACACCGGCCAGACCGATACCGAGAGCCACCGCGACGGCCGCCGCGGCCACGATGCGGCCCACGCTGGCGGACCGGGTCCGGCGCGGGGCCACAGCAGCGGGTGCCCGTCCGGCCACCGTGGCAGGGTCGAGCGGGAAGGCCGCCTGCGGTCCTGCGGCGAGCCGGGCGAGCTCCGCCCGACCCCGGTCCCGCCAGCCCGCACCGTAGGCCTGCGCTGCCGCCACCTCGACCTCGGCGAGAAACTCCACCGCGGTGGCCGGACGTTCCTGCGGGCGTTTGGCCAGCCCCCGCCCCACCAGCTCGCGCAGCGGCGCCGGTACCGCCTCGACGGGGACTGCGGCGCTCTCGTGCCGGTCGCGCAGCGTCGCCGCGTCGTCGCCGTAGTAGGGCGGCGCCCCGACCAGGCATTCGAAGAATGTCGCGGTGGCGGCGTAGAGGTCGGCCGATGGTCCCGGCCCGGTTCCCGCCCACTGCTCGGGCGCCAGATAGAACGGCGCCGGCGAGTCCGTCGGCTCCCGGCCGGCCCTGCTCGCGATCCCGATGTCGACGAGCGTGACGTCACCGGTCCCGGCCACGAATGCCGTCCCAGGCCGGAGATCGCGATGCACCACACCGACACCGTGCGCTGCGGCGAGACCGCGCAACGAGCCGTCGAGCGCCACCAGGGCCGCCTCCGGGCTCACCGCGCCTTCCTCGACGAGCAGCGCGTGCAGCGAGATGCCGTCGACCAGGTCCCGCACGATCGCGACACCGAACTCGGACTCCGCGCACTCCCGGGGCCGCGCGAGATGCGGATCGTCGAGCGTGGCGAGCAGCGCCGTGTGTGCCGACAGCCGCGGACCGGACCCCGGCTCGGTGAGCGAGGCCGCGGACACGTAGCGGATCGCTACTGCCGTCCCGCTCCCGTCGTGGCGAGCGAGCATCACCCATCCGGAGGTATCTCGGACGAGCTGCGCCACGTGGGTGTAGCCGGGAAGTGACCACGCCGTCATTCCCGCACCTCCCTTCCACACCCTTCGGCGCACCGAACGTGCCTCATGCTTCTCCTTCTGAACGTTCCGACACCAGTGAAAAGTTCGCATTGCACTCGCCGGTGTCACTCTTTCGTGTGAAGAGAACGCTGCGAGGGGGAAACTCAGCGGCGCTTCTTGCCGGAGGGCCGGCCGGCCTTGCCGGACGGGCGCCCCGACTTGCCGCGCTCGGCGCGGCCGGACTGCGCGCGACCGGCGGGGACCGCCTTGCCCACCCGATCGGGCACACCCGCTGTCGTCAGCGCTCGTTCACGGCCCGGCTGCTCGCCGTTCACCGTCGCCGCCCCCTCCTCGGGCGGTGCCGGCTCGGCGGCCTTGCGGGCGGCGTTGGCCCGGCGCTGTGCCACCCGCTCCGCCTGCTGCCGGTAGTCGCCTCGTCGCATGGTGAGGTCGACCAGCAGCGGGGTCGCCAGGACGATCGACGAGAAGGTGCCGGCGAGCATCCCGACCAGCATCACCAGGGCGAGGTCTTTGAGGGTGCCCACTCCGAGCATCCCGACGCCGATCACCAGCAGCCCGAGCACGGGCAGCACCGCGATGATCGAGGTGTTGATCGAGCGCATCAGCGTCTGGTTGACCGCGAGGTTCGCCGCCTCGCCGTAGGTTCGCCGGGTCAGCCCGAGCAGCCCGCGGGTGTTCTCCCGCACCTTGTCGAAGACCACGACCGTGTCGTAGAGGGAGAAGCCGAGGATGGTCAGCAGGCCGATGACGGTGCCGGGCGTCACCTCGAACCCGACCATCGAGTAGATCCCCAGGGTGACCACGACGTCGTGGAACAGCGCCACCAGCGCGGCGACGGCCATTCGTGGCTCGAAGTACACGCCGAGGAACAGGCCGACCAGCGCGAGGAACACGGCCAGCGCGATGAGCGCCTGCTGGGTGATCTCGCCACCCCAGGTGGCGCTCACCTGGCTGTCGGAGACGGCTTGCTCGCTCGGCTGTCCGTTGGCGCCCAGCGGCTGGAACCGTTCGAACAGCGCGTCCTTGACCTCGACCGTGTCCGCCGGGGAGAGGTTCACCGTACGCACCAGGATGCTGGCAGTCGCCCCGGTCCCCACGGTCTGCACCGTGTCCGGTGGCTCGCCGAGGGTCTCGGTGAAGACCCGCTCGACCTCGTCGGTGCTGATCGCCCCGGTCGCCCCCGTCGCGGGCAACTGGATCTTGGTGCCACCCTCGAAGTCGATTCCCAGGTTGAATCCGCGGAAGACCATCGAGGCGATGCACACGACGACCAGCGCCCCGGTGAGCACGTACCAGAAGCGCCGCCGCCCGACGATGTCGAACGCGCCGGTTCCGGTGTAGAGCCGGGTGAGCACGCTGTCGCGGGGTGTGCCCGCCGCCGTGGCGGAGTCGGTGTCGCCGGCCACCTCAGGCTCCCTTCACCGCTGCGCCGCCGGTGGTCCGGTCGCGTGCCGCCATCCGCTGCACCGCGCCCAGACCCGACAGGCTCGGTCGTGACAGCCGTTTCGACTGGGACGCCATCACGACCAGCGGGTGGGTCACCAGGAAGACCACCACGAGGTCGAGCACGGTGGACATGCCGAGGGTGAACGCGAACCCCCTCACCTGCCCGACCGCCAGCACGTACAGCACAGCGGCCGCCAGGAAGCTCACCGCGTCGGCGGCCAGGATCGTGCGGCGGGCGCGCACCCAGCCGCGCGGCACCGCCGAGCGGAACGTGCGCCCTTCGCGGATCTCGTCCTTGAGCCGTTCGAAGAACACCACGAACGAGTCGGCCGTGATCCCGATGGCCACGATGAACCCGGCCACGCCCGCGAGATCGAGGGTGAAGCCGATCCAGCGACCGAACAACACCAGCACCCCGTAGACGATGGCCCCGGACAGCACCAGCGACAGGATCGTGAGCAGGCCGAGCATCCGGTAGTAGAACATGCAGTAGACGAACACCACTGCAAGCCCGATCGCGCCGGCGATCAGACCTGCCTGCAGCGAGGCCAGGCCCAGGCTCGGTGAGATCACCTCGGACTCCGAGATCTCGAAGGACAGCGGCAGCGACCCGTACTTCAGCACGTTGGCCAGATCCTGTGCCTCTTGCTGGCTGAACTGACCGGTGATCTCAGCACTGCCGCCGGGGATCGGGCCCTGGATCTGGGGAGCGGATACCACCTCACCGTCGAGCACGATCGCGGCGCGATCTCCCACGTGGGCCCCGGTCCACTGCCCCCAGATCTCGCCACCCCGGCCGGTGAGGTCTAGTTGCACGATGTAGGAGGTGCGGCCCTGCGGGATGCCGGCCGAGGCGTTCGCGACCTGCTCGCCCGACATGAAGGCCGGCGCGAGCAGGAACTTGGCGGTCCCGTCCTGGTTGCAGGCGACCAGCGGCAGCCGGGGGTCGGCGTTGCCCCGCAGCGGGTCGGCAGCGCCGCAGTTCAGTTCCCGCAGCGCCAGCTGCTGTACGGCGGGGTCGGTGCTCTGCCGCGACTCGCGGGCCTGCTGGATCTCGGCAGCCACGTCCGGATCGGCAGCCTCGCCGGCACCGGGCGGGGGCGACGGTGGAGGCTGTGCCTGCTGCGGCGCCACCGGCACCGGCATGCCCTGCGGTTGCGATCCCTGCGGACCCGGGGACGGCGCCGCGCCGCCCCCTGGTGACGGTTGCCCGTCCCCGGGTGCGGCAGGAGCGCCTTGCCCGCCGGGCGGCGGGGGCTGCACGGGAACCGGCTGGCCCACCACCTGCCGGAAGTACAGCTTGGCGGTCTGGCCGAGCGAGCGGGCCTGCTCCCCTTCTTCGCCCGGGACCGTGATGATGAGGTTGCTGCCGTCCTGCACCACCTCGGCACCGCTGACACCGAGCCCGTTGACCCGCTCCTCGATGATCTGCCGGGCCTGGTCGAGTTGCTCAGGGGTCGGCGGGGTGCCGTCCGGTGTCCGGGCCGTGAGGGTGACCCGGGTCCCACCCTGCAGATCGATCCCCAGCTCCGGGGTCACCTCACCATCGCCGGTGAAGAACACCAGCGAGTACAGGATGGCGACGACCCCGACGAAGGTGGCCAGGTAACGCCAGGGGCGGATGTGCCCGGCTGGTGGTGCCACGGTGCTTGCTTCTCCTCGCAGAAGGTTCGGCTCCGCTGCGCGTCGCACCGCGCGCACGGGGTCAGTACCCCACTGTGCGGTCCGCTACGCGGAGCAGGGGCGTGCACCAGCATGCGGCCGCCGTGGGTAAGCGGGTACCGAGGGTACCGCCACGCCGCAGCTGCGCCGACGTCAGGACTTCTCGGAGCGGGCGCTGTCCTCGACGTGGGGTCGCTCGTCGTCGGTGTCGTCGGTGTGCTCGTCAGCGTCGTCGCGCGGCTCGGTGAGCTTCTCGCGGATCGCCTGGCGCACCCAGGTGGTGGTGACCCCGGGGGCGATCTCCAGTTCGAGGGTGTCCTCGGCGGTGCCCACCACCAGGGCGTGCATTCCCGAGGTGGTCATCACCCGGTCACCCTCGACCAGGGCGTTCTGCAGCTCCTGCGCTTGGCGCATGGCCTTGCGCTGGCGGCGCGAGCCGAGGAACAGCGGCACCGCCAGGGCCACCACGAACAGCAGCAGGAGGAACGACGGGTCCATGCTTCTCCGTTCACATTCGGATGTCTCCCGTTCGAGTGTGCCAGGTCGGGTGCCGACGCTGACGGCCGCAGGCACCAGACGGGCACCGGACGGCCGCGAGGCGCCCTCAGGAGTCGAACAGCGTCGGAGGCGGATCGCCGGGAGCGTCGGGCGGAACCTGCAACCGCAGGTGCCGCCACGCGGACGCGGTGGCCACCCGACCGCGAGGTGTGCGGGCGAGCATCCCGGCCCGGACGAGGAACGGCTCGCAGACCTCCTCGACAGTGGCGGACTCCTCCCCGACGGCGACGGCGAGGGTGGACACGCCGACCGGCCCACCACCGAAGGTCCGCACCAGCGCGGTGAGCACCGCCCGGTCCAACCGGTCGAGCCCCAGGTCGTCGACGTCGTAGACGGCCAACCCCTCCTTGGCGACCTGCAGCGTGACCGCCCCGTCGGCGCGGACCTCGGCGTAGTCGCGGACGCGACGCAGCAGCCGGTTGGCGACCCGGGGGGTGCCCCGGGACCGCGACGCGATCTCGGCGGCACCGTCGAGGCGCAGGTCGATCCCGAGGATGCCTGCCGAGCGGCGCAGCACCACCTCGAGGTCGGCGGACTCGTAGAACTCCATGTGCGCGGTGAAGCCGAACCGGTCCCGCAGCGGTCCGGTCAGCGCACCGGAGCGCGTCGTGGCGCCCACCAGTGTGAAGGGCGCGATCTCCAGCGGGATCGAGGTCGCGCCCGGACCCTTGCCCACAACGACGTCGACCCGGAAGTCCTCCATCGCGAGGTAGAGCATCTCCTCGGCTGGACGCGCGATCCGGTGGATCTCGTCGATGAACAGCACGTCGCCTACGACGAGGTTCGACAGCATCGCGGCGAGATCCCCGGCACGCTCCAGCGCGGGACCGGAGGTCACCCGTATCGCGCTTCCCAGCTCTGCGGCGACGATCATCGCCAGACTGGTCTTGCCCAGCCCCGGAGGACCGGACAGCAGCACGTGGTCCGGAGCCGCGCCGCGCCTGCGCGCACCCTGCAGCACGAGTTCGAGCTGCTCGCAGACCCGAGCCTGCCCGATGAACTCCCCCAGCCGGTGCGGCCGCAGTGTCGCCTCGAGGTCGATCTCGGCAGGATCGGCCGCTGCCGACAGCGGACCACCGGAGTCGCCCGAGTCGCCGGTCACCGGTTGCGGCCCAATCTCGTCAGGGCGCTGCGCAGCACTGCCGACGTGTCGGACCCATCGGACTCACCCTCGGCGAGCACCTGCTCGACGGCCTGCTCGGCCTGCCGGGTCGCGAAGCCCAGCCCGACGAGCGCCTCGGTGACCTCGGTCCGCAGCTGCCCGGCGCTGCCCGCGGCCGGTTGGCCGTCACCACCCGGTGCACCCACCGGCCCGACCTTGTCCCGCAGCTCGACGACGAGCCGCTCGGCACCCTTGCGGCCGATACCGGGCACCTGGGTGAGCATGGTGAGGCTGCCGTCGGAGATCGCCCCGCGCAGCGCCTCGGGATCGAGCACCGCCAGCGTCGCGAGCGCCAGCCGCGGGCCCACACCGGAGACCGTCTGCAGCAGCCCGAACAGCTCACGAGCCTCCGGATCGGCGAAACCGTAGAGCGTCAGCGAGTCCTCGCGCACCACGAGTGTGGTGGCCAGCTGAGCCTGCTCACCGCGCCGCAGCGTGGCCAGCGTGGCCGGCACCGCATGGACCGTGAGGCCGACGCCGCCGACCTCGACCACGGCGTGGTCGAGGCCGACGGACAACACCTCGCCGCGAACCCTGCTGATCACGCCCGCCGCCCCGTCCTTCTGGCGGCTGCGGCGAGCCGCGCGCGGTGCGACCGGGCACGCTGCGCCGAGCGGAGCTGCGCGTCGGCCAGCCGGGCAGCCATCGGAGCCCGCCACAGGTGGCACACCGCCAACGCGAGCGCGTCAGCGGCATCAGGGGGCTTGGGTGGGGTGGGCAGCGTGAGCAGCCGGGACACCATCGCCGTCACCTGCTGCTTGCCGGCCCGTCCGGAACCGGTGACCGCCGCCTTGACCTCGCTGGGGGTGTGGAAGGCGACCGGAAGGTCACGCCTGGTGGCGACCAGCGCCACCACCCCGCCGACCTGCGCGGTGCCCATCGCGGTGCGCACGTTGTGCTGGCTGAACACCCGCTCGATGGCGACCACGTCGGGCGAGTGCTCGGCGATCCATCGCTCCACCACATCGGCCACCGCGACGAGCCGTTGCCCCAACGCCACCTCGGGCGAACTGCGCACGACGTCCACCGCCACACAGCTGACACCGCGACCGGAACCACCGTCGACCACCCCCAACCCGCAGCGGGTCAGTCCGGGGTCCACGCCCAGCACCCGCAACTCGCGCCTCCTCGCAGCCGACGAACACCCGTTCGAACCCTAGCGACGCAGCGGTGGCGGCCGGGTCACCGACACGCCCCGCTTCGCACCCCGTGGGTCGCAGCCGGCGCAGCACCCCGCCATCGGCGCACGAGCGCCACAGCCACCTCAGACCTGGGCCATGACCTCGTCGGGGACGTCGAAGTTCGCGTAGACGTTCTGCACGTCGTCGCTGTCCTCGAGCGCGTCGATCAGCCGGAACACCCTGCGGGCGTCGTCGGCCTCGACCGGCACGTTGGCCGAGGGCAGGAAGCTCACCTCGGCCGAGTCGTACTCGATGTCCTCGGCCTGCAGCGCGGTGCGGACGGCGACCAGGTCACCGGGTTCGGAGACCACCTCGAACGACTCCCCGAGATCGTTGACCTCCTCGGCGCCCGCGTCGAGCACGGCCGCCAGCACCGCGTCCTCCGAGGCCTGCCCGGTTGCCTGCTCCTTGGGCAGGATCACCACGCCCTTGCGGTTGAACAGGAACGACACCGACCCCGCGTCGGCCATCGTCCCGCCATTGCGCGTCATCGCGGTGCGGACCTCGGAGGCCGCGCGGTTGCGGTTGTCGGTCAAGCACTCCACCAGGATCGCCACGGTGCCGGGGCCGTAGCCCTCGTACATCACCGTCTGGTACTCCGCGCCGCCGGCGTCGGCGCCCCCGCCGCGCTTGACGGCGCGGTCGATGTTGTCGCTGGGCACCGAGCTCCTCTTGGCCTTCTGGATAGCGTCGTAGAGGGTCGGGTTGCCGTCCGGATCACCACCACCGGTGCGCGCCGCTACCTCGATGTTCTTGATCAGCTTGGCGAACATCTTGCTGCGCTTGGCGTCAACGGCCGCCTTCTTGTGCTTGGTGGTGGCCCATTTCGAGTGGCCGCTCATGGCTTGAGTACTCCTCGTCGTCACGGCGTCGGGGCGCTCGCGCAAACCCCGGAGGCGATCACGGCCGGCGCAACGCTAGAGCCGTCCACAGGCCGCCCGCACCGTCTCGCAGAACAGCTGGTGGACCCGCCGGTCGCCGGTCAGCTCCGGATGGAACGCGGTGGCGAGCACGTTGCCCTGCCGAACTGCGACGATCCTACCGGCGGCGGCGCCGGCCTTCGCGACGTCGGGCACCCGGGCGAGCACCTCGACGTCGGGACCGGCCTCCTCGACCCAGGGCGCGCGGATGAAGACAGCCCGGACAGGGTCGCCGTCCACCCCGGTGAACGCGAGGTCAGCCTCGAACGAGTCGACCTGACGGCCGAAGGCGTTGCGCCGCACCACGGCGTCGACCGCCGACAGCTGCTGCTGGTCGGGCCGCCCGTCGAGCAGCTCGCGACCGAGCAGGATCATCCCGGCGCACGAACCGTATGCCGGCATGCCGCCGCGCAGCCGCTCGCGGAGCGGTTCGAGCAGCTCGAACGACTCGAGCAGCCGGCTGATCGTCGTCGACTCCCCACCCGGGATGATCAGTGCGTCAACCTCGGCGAGCTCCTCGGGCCTGCGGACCCGCCTGCTGCCCAGCCCGCACTCGGCCAGCGCCCGCTCGTGCTCACGCACGTCACCCTGCAGGGCCAGCACACCGACGACGGGGTCACTCACGACGTCGACCTTATGCGCGCCCTGCCGGTCAGCGCGCTCGGAGTGCCGGGTCTCGAGCCGGGGCGTTCCAGTCGACGAGCTGCACGATGAGTCCGTTGGGGTCACGGACTTGGAACGCGCGTTCGCCCCACTCCTCGTTGGTGAGCTGCATGGTGACGGCGACCCCCTCGGCCTGGAGGCGAGACAGTTCACCCTCGAGATCATCGACGACGAAGGCGAGGATGAACCCGGCGGCGCGGTCGTTGCGCTGGTCGGCGGGCAGGGTCGGCAGACCACGGCGCAGGAACACCACGTTCATGCCGGCGTCTGGCCGGGCGAGGGACGCGAAGCCATCGGCTGCCATCTCCTCGCGGAAGCCGAAATGCCCGACGAGGAAGGCACTGGATGCGGCGACGTCGTCGACGTTCAGCGAGATCGCGGACGATGTGATCTTCACGGTCGCTCCATTGATCCGGAGGGCCGGCACTGCCTCGACAGGACGGCCCCGTACGTTGTACGAAGTACATCGTACAACGTTCGAGTCGTGAGGCTGTTCCCGTGCCCTCTGAACCTCCAGCGCCCTCTGAACCTCCAGCGCCGTCCGAACTTCCAGCGCCGTCCGAACGCACTAGCGCCGGCGGCCCCGACCGGACCCTGGAGCTGCTGTGGCGCGATCCGACCGCGGCGCCACGTCGTGGGCCCGCGCGGGGTCTGGCCCTCGAGGACGTGGTGGCCGCGGCGACCAGCCTGGCTGATCGTGCGGGCCTGCGGGCCGTGACCATGCGTCGGGTAGCCCAGGCGCTCGACGTGGCCGCGATGACGCTCTACACCTACGTGCCGGGCAAGGCCGAGCTGCTGGACCTCATGCTCGACGCCGCCTACGCACACATGCGTCGCGCGGACACCACCGGCCAGCCCTGGCGGCAGCGGCTGACGGCGGTCGCAGCGGAGAATCGGGATCTGTTCGAGGCCCACCCCTGGGCCGCCACCGTCTCCACCCTCAGACCGCCACTCGGCCCGGGGCTCATGGCCAAGTACGAACACGAGCTCGCAACGCTGGACGGGCTCGGCCTCGACGACGTCGAGCTGGACGACGCCCTGACCTACCTGTTGAGCTTCGTGCAGGCTTGCGCCCGCGACGACGCCGAAGCCCGCGCCACCCGGCGCGACAGCGCGATGGACGACCAGCAGTGGTGGGCCGCCAACGCACCCCTACTCGCCCGCGTGCTCGACCAGCGGACCTACCCCCTCGCCACCCGCGTCGGCACCGCGGCGGGCACCGCACACGGCAGCGCCCACGACCCTGAGCACGCCTATCGCTTCGGCCTGCACCGTGTCCTCGACGGGCTCGCCGTCCTCATCGACAACCGCTCACAACAATGGCGGAGTCTCGGATGATCCGCGCCGCCTCGTCGATGTGCCGGTCGGGTTCCAGCGGGGACATCACTCCACGCCCAGGGCACGCAGCGCCGCCGCGGTGACTGCCGCGAGCACCACCACGACGACGAACGGGCTGCGGCGCCACGCCGCCATCGCGCCGACCGCGACGCCGGCCGCCCGCGCCCATCCACCGAATCCGGAGCCGTCGGTCAGCGCCGCGGTGGTGACCAGCGCGGCGAGCATCGCGGTGGCCGCGAGCCCGAGCATGCGCTGCACCCGCACGGGCACGGTGAGACGCTGCGCCAGCAGCGGCCCGGCCAGCCGCAGCGCGTAGGTGCCCGCGGCCAGCGCGAGCACCGCGACCCACACGCTCACGATGCGGACTCCCGGCCCAGGCCGAGCGCGGCCAGCGCCGCGAGCACCGGCAGGCCGGCAGGCAGCAACGGTGTCGCCAGCAGCGCGATGGCCGCTGCGCCCGCGGCTACCCGGCGGTCGGCGGCGCCGCGCAGCCCTGGCAGCAGCAGTGCCAGCAGCGCGGCCGGGAAGGCTGCGTCGATTCCGAACGCCTCCGGCTCACCGATGCGCCCGGCGGCGATCGCGCCGACCAGAGTGCCCACGTTCCAGCCGACGAACAGCGCGATGCCGCTGGACCAGAACGCCAACCGGGCGCGGTGCGGCTCGTCCTGAGCGCGGGCGAAGGCCGTCGACTCGTCGATGAGCAGGTGGGCCCCGAGCCACCGGACCGGGCCGCATCCGATCACGTCGGCGATCGCGAGGCCGAACGGAAGGTGCCGGGCGTTGACGAGCAACCCGCCGACCAGGCCGGCGAGCGGGCTTCCGCCTGCCGCCAGCACCCCCACCACGAGGAACTGCGACCCACCCGCGAAGACCAGCAACGACATCGCCATGGCCAGCCAGACGGGCAACCCGGCCGTGACCGCCAGCGCCCCGAACGACGCACCCACCAGCGTGATCGCAGCCGCCAGCGCGAGCACGTCGCCCAGGAGATCGGCCTCGGTCCGCCACATCGAACGCATAGTCCTTTATGCTGAACATTCGAGCACTGTTCGTCAAGTCGAACGATTGGACCGATGGAGAAGACCATGAGCCGGGACGGCAGCCCCCTGGACACCATCGCCACGGCGTTGCGCCGCGAGCGTGACCGCGCCGGTTTCTCGCTGGCAGAGCTCGCCCGGCAGGCCGGGATCGCCAAGTCGACCGTGTCGCAGCTCGAGGCGGGCGCCGGCAACCCGAGCGTCGAGACGCTGTGGGCGCTGGCAGGTGCTCTCGGGGTGCCGTTCAGCCAGCTGGTCGACCCGCCGGTGGCGCCGGTACGGGTGGTGCGCGCCGGTGAGGGCAGCGCGATCCCGTCGGAGACCGGTAACTACACCGCGGTGCTGCTCTCCTCCTGCCCGCCCGGCGCGCGCCGCGACGTCTACGTGATCTCCTTGCAGCCGGGCGAGCCACGCAGGGCCGATGCGCACATCCCCAGGACCGTCGAGCACGTCGTCGTCACGACGGGCCGGATCAGCGTGGGACCGGTCGAGCAGCCCGTCGAGCTGCAACCCGGCGACTACGCATCCTTCGCGGGTGACGTGCCGCACGCCTACCAGGCCCTGCATCCCGGCAGCTCCGCCGTGCTCGTGATGGAGCACAGCTGACGGGTCAGGGTTCGAGGAACCACGGGCTCGTGTAGGCCACCGCGAGGTTGTTGGCGGGATGGCCTGACGGCCCCGGGGTCTCGTTCGCCTCGGTGGGGTCCGCGACGCGCAGCACGACCCAGCCGCCATCGTCCACGTCGAGCGGCAGCGTGAACCGGCCGACCTCGCCGCAGTCGATCTCGACGACCTCGGCCACGGCGGGTGCCGGGATGCCGGGGCGCAACACCTGCAGCTGCAGCGGCATGCCGGCCCAGCCCGGCCCTCGATCGATGTCGAGTGCGAACTCGACCGCGCCACTGCGGTGCCGCAGCACCGAGCCCATCCGAGCCCCGTTCGCGGTGGCATCCACGCGCAGCCCCGACACCCGCGTGGCGAAGAACCTGCGGGCGCGCAACGCCTCCGCAACGCCCGCCCTGCTCAGCTCGGTGACCCACAACCCCGCCCGCCCCTTACCCTCGGTGAGGCCCCAGTCCTCGCCGTGCTCGTCGGTGACACCGAGCAGCCCCGTCCGCCAGCCGGCATCCAGGCAGGCCACCAGCGGGGACGTGGCACCACGGGCGACTCCCTCGAAGAGGTAGTCCTCGGTGCGGTTGAACATCTCCAGGCTCACCACCTGGTCCCGCGCGGCCTCGTGGTAGCGGAAGCCGGAGAAGCAGCCGGGCTCCCTGCCGGGGTGGTTGAACCCGGCGAGGGCTGTCGCGGAGCGCCCGGCTCCGGTCAACCACCCGTAGAGCTGCGCCATCGCGGCGTCGGTGACGATGTCGGTGAAGTCCTCGGTGAACCACGCGTTGACGTGGCCCAGGTGTGGATGACTCCACTCGAACCCGCGGATCGCGGTGAACTCGCCGGGCTGGTCGTGGGCCGAGGCGAGCTCCCCGGTGCGCCGCCAGCCGGCCCGGTCCAGCCCGATCCACGGCGTGCCGCCGGCGCCGGTCCCCTCCACCGACGCGCCACGGACGGCGTGGTCGGTCAGCGCGGCCACATCCAGGCCGGCGTCACGCATGGAGGGGAACGCCTCGGCGGGATCGCCGTCGCCGTCGGAGAGCACGGTGTGGTTGTGCAGGTCGGCGTGCGCCAGCACGGTTCCCCGGGTGATCCTGGAGCTGCGCTCGGCGCCGCCGACGGGTCTCGGGCCCACCAGTGACCGGCCGGTGGTTCCGGCCAGCAGTAGCGCGCCCAGCAGTGTCACCAGCCTCGTTGGGCCAGTCGCTGCTCCTCGGGCAGGTCGGTGACGTTGAGCCCGACCATCGCCTCGCCGAGCCCCCGCGACACCTTGGCGAGCGTGTCGGGATCGTCGTGGAAGGTGGTGGCCTTGACGATCGCCTCGGCCCGACGTCCCGGATCGTGCGACTTGAAGATCCCGGAGCCGACGAAGACCCCCTCGGCGCCGAGCTGCATCATCATCGCCGCATCGGCCGGGGTGGCGATCCCGCCCGCGGTGAACAGCACGACCGGCAGCTTCCCGGCTGCCGCGACCTCGGCGACCAGCTCCACCGGTGCCTGCAGCTCCTTGGCAGCGGTGTGGATCTCGTCGGAGCCCATGGTCGACAGCTGCCGGATCCCGGCACGGATGGCACGCATGTGCCGGGTCGCCTCGACCACGTTGCCGGTGCCGGCCTCACCCTTGGAGCGGATCATCGCGGCGCCCTCGGAGATGCGACGCAGCGCCTCGCCGAGGTTGGTCGCGCCGCACACGAACGGCACCGTGAAGGCGAGCTTGTCGATGTGGTGGGCCTCGTCGGCCGGGGTGAGCACCTCGGACTCGTCGACGTAGTCCACGCCGACCGCCTGCAGCACCTGCGCCTCGACGAGGTGCCCGATGCGCGCCTTGGCCATCACCGGGACGGAGACCGCGTCGATGATCCCGCTGACCATGTCGGGGTCACTCATCCGCGCGACGCCGCCCTGGGAACGGATATCGGCGGGCACCCGTTCGAGTGCCATCACCGCGACCGCTCCGGCGTCCTCGGCGATCTTGGCCTGCTCCGGCGTGACGACGTCCATGATCACGCCGCCCTTGAGCATCTCGGCCATGCCGCGCTTGACCCGCGCGGTGCCGATCTGCTGCGCGGTCGAGGCGAAGCCGGACTGGGGGGACGTGGGGTCGGCGGGCACGGCGGTTCGCTCCTCGGTCGAGCGGTGCGGGTTCGCGGCGGCGTCGGCCGCCCGAGCCTCGATCCTACGTCGCGAACCGCACGTCTGTGGAACGTCGGGGTTGCGACCGCCCCGCACCACGGTGTGAGATCGGGAACACACCAACAGCGCGTCCGGGAGTGGTGTCGATGGCTGGCAAGAGCAACGGCGAGCATGCGGACGCGGTCGGGGTGGTGGACGACCCGGGACGCATCCGCAACGTGGCCCTGGTGGGTCCGTCCGGCGCCGGCAAGACCACGCTGGTGGAAGCGCTGCTGTTCGCGACCGGGACGATCGACCGGGCCGGCTCGGTGGTCGACGGCACCACTGTCTGCGACCACGACCCCGCCGCCGTGCGGCAGCAACGGTCGGTGACGCTGGCCGTGGCTCCGCTGCACCACGAGGGCGTTAAGATCAACTTTGTCGACACCCCCGGATACGCCGATTTCGTCGGCGAGCTGCGGGCGGGCCTGCGGGCGGTCGACGCCGCGCTGTTCGTGGTCTGCGCGGCCGAGGGGGTCGACCCGGCCACCGTCGCGCTCTGGCAGGAGTGCGCCGACGTCGGGCTGCCGAGGGCCGTGGTCGTCAGCCGGCTCGACCACCCGCGCGCCGACCTCGACGGCGAGCTCGCGGACTGCCGGGCGGCGTTCGGCGAGGGTGTGCTGCCGCTGTACCTGCCGGTGCGCGACGCTGACGGTGGCGTCACCGGCCTGGCCGGGCTGCTCACCGGCCAGTTGTTCGACTACTCCGCCGGTTACCCACCGCAGCGCAGTTCCGCCGACGGCGCGGTCGATGCGGGCGCGTTCGCCGAGTCCCGCGGTGAGCTGATCGAGGGCATCATCGCCGAGAGCGAGGACGAGACCCTCATGGACCGCTACCTCGAGGGCGCCGAGCTCGAGGTCGACACCCTGATCAAGGACCTGGAGACGGCGGTCGCCCGCAGCGCGTTCCACCCGGTGGTCCCCGTCTGCGCTGCCACCGGCGTCGGGCTCGCCGAGCTGCTCGAGGTGGTCACGGGCGCGTTCCCTGCCCCGGATGCACACCTGCCACCCCCGGTGACCTCCCCGGACGGCAAGTCCCATCCGGCGCTGACCGTCGATCCCGCCGCCTCGCTGGCCGCCGAGGTGGTGCGCACCCTGGTGGACCCCTATCAGGGTCGGGTGTCGCTGGTGCGGGTCTTCTCGGGCACATTGGCTCCCGACCGCCCCGTGCACGTCTCCGGACACGGGCTGGCCGATCGGGGCCACGCCGATCATGACGTCGACGAGCGCGTCTCGCACGTCTATGCCCCGGTGGGCGGCACGCTGCACGAGGTGTCACGCTGCGTCGCCGGTGATCTGTGCGCGGTGACCAAGGTCGGCTCGGCGGAGACCGGCGACACGCTGTCCGGCACCGACGACCCGCTGCTGGTGGCTCCGTGGGCGATGCCCGAGCCGCTGCTTCCGGTGGCGGTCGTCGGGCGCAGCCGCAGTGACGAGGACGCTCTGGTCCGCAACCTCGGCCGCCTGGTGGCCGCGGACCCCACGCTGCGGCTCGAGCGCAACTCCGAGACCCATCAGCTGGTGCTGTGGTGCATGGGCGAGGCACACGCCGACGTGGTCCTGTCGCGGCTGCGGGCCGGTGGCGCGGATGTGGACACCGAGACGGTCGTGGTTCCGTTGCGGGAGACCTTCTCCGGCCCGGCCAAGGGGCACGGCCGGCACGTCAAGCAGTCCGGCGGGCATGGCCAGTACGCGGTCTGCGACATCGAGGTCGAGCCGCTGTCCCGCGGCGAGGGTTTCGAGTTCGTCGACAGGGTGGTCGGCGGCGCGGTGCCGCACCAGTACATCCCCAGTGTCGAGAAGGGCGTGCGGGCGCAGATGGAGCGCGGCCTGCTCGCCGGCCGCCCGGTCGTGGACATCCGGGTCACCCTGGTCGACGGCAAGGCCCACAGCGTGGACTCCTCGGACATGGCCTTCCAGACCGCGGGCTCGCTGGCACTCAAGGACGCCGCCGAGAAGGGCTCGGTGGTCGATCTCGAACCGGTGGACGAGATCGTGGTGCGGATGCCCGAGGAGCACCTCGGCACCGTGCTCGGCGACCTGTCGTCACGGCGTGGCCGCGTGCTCGGTACCGAGAACGACGGCGTCGGGCGGATGCTGGTGCGCGCCGAGGTACCGGCTGCCGAGCTGCTGCGATACGCGGTCGATCTGCGCGGGCTGACCTCCGGTAGTGCGCACTTCACCCGCGAGTTCGCCCGCTACGCCGCCACCACCGCGTCCTGACCGTTCCCGGTCCCTGCAGCGACACACCTCGTGCTGAGCCGGCTGCCTGGCCGTCCGACCCCTGATCCCGCGCCGTAGGGCGCCGCCGGTTCGGCGATGCCGCCCGATGCCGCGACCGCGGCTGCACGACCAGGTGACATACGACGGTGCAGTCCACGCGGCTTCCGCCCGAGAATCACTGCTCTCTGTAATACTCCTGCACGACTGAGGGTTTTCAGCACGTCCCCCTGAAAGGGTGGTACTAGTAACGCTGTGCACCCGAACTGCGACAGTCATGGCGAGGCGGGGGCAGGAACAGGAGCAGCCGTGAGCGAGGCGAAGGCCCGCCCGCTTGGTCACCAGCAGGTGGCTCGGGCCCGGCAACCCCTGGTAGCGCCGGTGGCCGCGGCCAACGGACCGCGGTGAACCAGTGCTGGGACAACTGGCCGCCCAGAATCCCGAGGCACTGGTGTGGGGTGGCGTGGCGCTCTACCTACTGGGCTACGTGGCGTCGCTGTGGCTGCACCCGTGGACCAGGTGTGGGGTGTGCAAGGGCAACCCACGCCGCTACGGCAGCATCTTCACCCGGGCATGGCGCCCATGCGGGCGCTGCGGTGGAACGGGCCGCAAGACCCGGTTGGGGGTACGGGTACTGGGCATCGGCCGAGAGCGCTGAGCGGGCACGCCTCACGAGGTCCGGTGACGGGGCAGGCCCGGCGGCCCGGTCGTGGGCTCGGCGATCTCGAAGTAGCGGGGCCAGGCCGCGGTGCCCGCGAGCCGCAGCCAGCGCACGGCTCGCCGCGATCGCAGCGCTCTGGTGTCCCGGACAGCGTCGTTGTAGACCCGCCGGGCGATGACCACCCGCGCCTCGGCATCCGCCAGCTCGGTGGCCAGCTCGGCCGACAGCTCACCTCGATCCAGTCCGCCCAGCGCCCGGCCCCGCTCGTTCTCCGCGATCTCCCGGTCCCGGCCGGCCGTGGCCGCGCTGGCGGCGGCGCGCAGCGCGGCACCGGAGTCGGCAGGCAGTTCCCCGGCCGTGGCCAGGGTGCGCACCACAGTGGCGCGGCGCACCAACGCGCCGTCGAGCGCCACCCAGGCGGCGTCGGTGCGCGCGTGAAGCCGGTCGAGCCGGCTCGCCGCCCGGACGGCGGCCGCCACCGCGACGAGGACGATCAGTACGGCCAGCGCAGCCGGCAGTGGGATCGTCATGCCGCCGGCCCCGGCAGGGGGGCGGCGGGCCGCCGCGGGTCGGCCGCCACCGCCGTCTGATAGACGCGCAGCACCTGGCGGGCCACCATCGGCCAGTCCAGCGCAGCCACCCGAGCACGGCCTGCGGCAGCCAGCGCGGCCCGCCGCGGCTCGTCCTCGAGTAGCTCCTCCAGCGCGGTGGCCAGGGCATCGACGTCACCGGTGGGCACCAGCACCCCGGCGCTGCCGCCGAGCACCCGGCGGAACGCCTCGAGATCGCCGGCCACCACCGCCGCCCCGGCAGCCATCGCCTCGGTGAGAACCATCCCGAAACTCTCCCCGGCGAGGTTCGGGGCGCAGTAGACGTCGATGCTGCGCAACGCGCTCGCCTTGGTCGCGTCGTCGCACCCCCCGAGCAGCTCCAGCCGGCCGGCGAGCTCGTGGCCCGCCTGCCGGCGCAACGCCGCGGCATCTCCCCGCCCCAGCACCAGCAGCCGCAGGCCCGGCCTCGCTGCTGCCAGTCGGCGCAGCGCGCCGAGCAGCACCGGCATGCCCTTGCGCGGCTCGTCGTACCGGCCGACGAACCCCACCGTGCCACCGTCACGCGGGTACCCCGGCAGCGGTGGGGCGCCGGCGAGGGCATCGACATCGACCCCGTTGGGGATCTCGACGGCGTCACCGCCGAGGTGCTCGACCTGCACCCGCCGGGCCAGCGACGACACGGCGATCCGCGCGGTGATCTTCTCCAGCTGCGGCTGCAACACGCCGTGGAACGTCGCCAGCGCCCTGGAGCGGGACAGCGAGGTGTGAAAGGTCGCCACGACGGGTCCGTCGGCCATCGACAGCGCGAGCAGCGACAGGCTCGGCGCCACCGGTTCGTGCAGGTGCAGCACGTCGAATTCGTGCTCGCGCAACCACCGGCGCACCCGAGTGAAGGCCACCGGGCCGAAGGACAGCCGCGCGACCGAACCGTTGTAGCGGATCCCGACCGAGCCCCCGACCGGCGTCACGAACTCCGGCAGCGCGCTACCGGGGCTTGCGGGAGCGAGCACGTCGACCCGGTGACCGAGCTCTCGCAGCGCCGCGGCCAGGCCGGCGACGTGCGCCTGCACCCCGCCGTGAACGGCGAGCGAGTACGGGCAGACCATGCCGATGTCCATGCGCGGCCCCGCTACCCGGCGCGTCCCGACAGCGCCACCCGCCGGTGTTCGGGCAGGTCGTCGAGCCACAGCGGCTGCAGCATGTGCCAGTCCTCGGGCCGCGCGGCGATGTCGGCCGCGAACACGTCGGCCAGCGCTTGGGTGACCGCCGCGACCCGTGAGGGGCCGCAGGCCACCTCCGGGTGGATGCGAAGCCGCCAGCCGCCGGGCGCGAAGTGCGAGCCTACCGGAAGCAGTGCCGCGCCGGTGGCCGCGGCCAGCCGCGCCGGCCCCGAGGGCATGCTCGTCGCGCCGCCGAACAGTCGCACGCCGACGCCCGACGACGTCAGGTCGCGATCGGCGAGCAGGCACACCACCCGGTTGTCGCGCAGCCGCTGTGCGAGGACCTCGTGCACCCGCGCGTCACCGCCGGTCAGCGGCACGATCTCGAAACCCAGCGACTCCCGGTAGGCGACGAAGCGCCGGTAGAGCGACTCCGGCCGCAGCCGCTCGGCCACCGTGGTGAACCGGCCCGAATGCCCGACCAGCCACACCCCGGCCACATCCCAGTTACCGGAGTGCGGCAACGCCACGATCGCCCCGCGACCCGCGGCCAGCGCCGCATCCAAATGCGACTGCCCGGCGACGTGCGGGTCCACCTCGCGGTGCAACGCCCGGTGGTCGACGGCGGGAAGCCGGAAGGCCTCGCGCCAGTACCGCGCGTAGGAGCGAAGCCCGCGTCGCACCAGGTCGTCGAGCTCGGCCGGACCGGCCTCGGGCACCACCCGCGCGAGGTTGCGCCGCAGCTGCCGGGTGCCTGGCCCGTCCCGGCGCGCGGCGTGGTCGGCAGCGGCCCGGAACGCCCGCGCGACCACTGGCGCCGGGACCGAACGGACCAGCCGCCAGCCCGCCTGGTAGCCGAGCTCGGCCCAACGGCTCACGTGACCTCCTTGGCGCTGTGCCACACCGCGGCCACCCGCTGCCCGATGGTGACCAGCGACAGCGCGGCGACCAGCCACAGCGCGAGGTCGATGGCCCAGGACACCCCGATGCCGGTGAGGCCGGTGCCGACCAGGGTGACGAGGTAGCGCTCGGCGCGTTCCATCACCCCGCCCCCGGCCGACAGCCCGGTTGCCTCCGCCCTGGCCTTGATGTAAGAGATCACCTGGGCAGTGACCAGGCAGATCAGCGCGGCCACCGCGAGCTCGCGCCGATCACCGACGCCGAAGCACCACCAGGTCAGCCCCGCGAACAGCGCGCCGTCGGCGAGCCGGTCGCAGGTGGCGTCGAGAACCGTGCCGAACCGGGTGCCGTAGCCGCGGGCGCGTGCCACCGCGCCGTCGAGCAGATCGAACATCACGAACGCCGAGATCACCAACGTGGCGGACAGCAGCTGCCCCTGCGGGAAGAACCACAGCGCCGAGACCACCGTCCCGGCCGTGCCGGACACCGTGACCAGGTCCGGGGTGACGCCCCGTCGCAACAGCCAGGCGCCGATCGGATCGGTCACCCGCGAGACCGATGACCGGGCGAAGATATTCAGCATCGCGGCCTGCAGTCAGGGCGAGACGGGATGGTGATCGTCAGGATAGCCCGCGCCCTCGGGCGCGCGGAGACCGGTGCCGAGCAGCGCCCACGCCCCGTCGGACAGCGTGTGCACGACCCGCGACAGCAGCACCACGGCGGCGACGGCGCCGCCGCTGGCCACAACCGGGCCGAGCAGGGCCAGCAACACGAACTCCCGGACCCCGAGGCCGGCGGGGGTCACCACCAGCATCCCTGCGGCGAGGAAGCCCACGGTCCAGGCCAGCGCGAAACCGCCGAGCGCGAACGGCGGCAGCAACGCCCTGCTGTCGTCACGGACCACTGGCGCGAGCAGCAGCAGCATGCTCGTCCCGTAACCGAGCCAGGTGACCGACAGCCAGCCCAACGCGCTGAGCACGGCACCGCCGGACACCCACTGCGGGGGGGTGCCCCGGCCCAGCACGCGGTGCATCAGGCGCAGCACCGGCAGCACCAGTCTCGGGTGCAGCGCGGCGAGCAGCAGCGGGGCGAGCATCGTCACCCAGCCGAACCGGTCGAAGGCGTCGGCCGAGGTGAAGGGCAGCACGAGCCCCGCCACCACGGCGCCGGTGGCGGCATGCGCCACCACGAACAGTGCCGACGCCGCCGTGGTGCGTGAGGCGGGCACGCCGTGCTCGCGACCGAGCTTCGCGTGTGCCACGTACGCCCACACGGCGCCGGGGATGTACTTGCCGATCTGGCCGATGAAGAAGATCCGCGCCGCGCCGTGCACATTGAGCGGCGCGCCGACGCCGCGTAGCAGCGACCGCCACGCCATGCCGGAGGCCCCGAGACCGCCGGCGGCCGCGAGAAACGACCCCACCACCGCTGGAATCCCGATCTCGCGCACCGCTCGCATCGCGCCGGACGCGTCATCGGCCAGCTGCCATCCCAGCAGGCCGAACGCACCGCCCAGGAACAGCACCCGTGCAGCGATCACCAACAGCCGCTTGGATCGCACCATGACATCGCGATTCGAGACATCGCGATTCGAGACATCGCGATTCGAGACATCGCGCTTCGAGGCATCGCGATCCGGCCGGTGGCCGCCTGGCCACCAGGAGTCGGACGAGGTGGTGTGCTGTGCCCTCAGGGCAGTTCCTCCCACGCCTGGGTGAGGATCGCCCTGGTCTCCTCCAGCAACTGCGGCAGCACCTTGGTCCCCCCCACGACGGGCATGAAGTTCGCGTCACCGCCCCACCGCGGCACCACGTGCTGGTGCAGGTGCGCCGCGATGCCCGCGCCGGCGACGGCGCCCTGGTTGATGCCGATGTTGAAGCCGTGCGGGTCGGCGGCGCGACGCGTGACGAGCATGGCCTGCTGCGTGAACGTCGCGAGTTCGGCGGTCTCCGCGCCGGACAGCTCCGGATAGTCCGCGACGTGGCGGTAGGGCACCACCATCAGGTGGCCGGGGTTGTACGGGTAGAGGTTGAGCACGGCGTAGACGGTGGTTCCCCTGGCCACCACGAGGCCCTCGACATCGTCCATCCGGTGGATGCGGCAGAAGGGACACTCGCCTGCCGACTCCTCGGGCTTGTTCTCGCCCTTGATGTAGGCCATCCGGTGCGGCGTCCAGAGCCGCTGCCAGTGGTCGGGCTCGCCCACGCCGTCCTGGGCTTGCAGGTCGGGTTCGTCGGCCGATGTCACGAAGTCCCCAGCGGCAGGTCGTCGGCGGTGGGTGAGGCGTTCTCCCGGCGGGCGATCCAGCTCACCACGGCGTCGACGGCCTGGTCGACACCGACGCCGTTGACCTGCGAACCGTCGCGGAACCGGAACGAGACCGCACCCGCCCCGACGTCCTGGCCGCCGGCGAGCAGCAGGAACGGCACCTTCTGTGTGGTGTGGGTGCGGATCTTCTTCTGCATCCGCTCGTCCGAGGCGTCCACCTCGACCCGGACCCCGCGGGAGCGCAGTGCCTTGGCGACCTGCTGCAGGTGATCGACGTGCTCGTCGGCGATCGGGATGCCGACGGCCTGCACGGGCGCGAGCCACGCCGGGAAGGCGCCGGCGTAGTGCTCCAGCAGCACGCCGAAGAACCGCTCGATCGAGCCGAACAGCGCGCGATGGATCTTGACGGGCCGCTGCTTCGAGCCGTCCGACGCCGTGTACTCCAGGTCGAACCGCTCCGGCATGCCGTAATCCAGCTGGATGGTCGACATCTGCCAGGTGCGCCCGAGCGCGTCCCTGGCCTGCACGGAGATCTTGGGCCCGTAGAAGGCGGCCCCGCCGGGATCCGGGACCAGCTCCAGTCCCGAATCGGTCGCCACGCGCCGCAGCGTCTCGGTGGCCTCGGCCCACAGCTCGTCGGAGCCGACGTACTTCGCCTCGTTGCGGGTGGACAGCTCGAGGTAGAAGTCGTCGAGGCCGTAGTCGCGCAGCAGGTCGAGCACGAATGTCAGCAGGGACTTGAGCTCGCCGGCCAGCTGTTCCGGCGCGCAGTAGATGTGCGCGTCGTCCTGCGTGAAGCCCCGCGCCCTGGTGAGCCCGTGGACGACGCCGGACTTCTCGTAGCGGTACACGGAGCCGAACTCGAAGAGCCGCAGCGGCAGCTCCCGGTAGGAGCGCCCGCGCGAGCGGTAGATCAGGTTGTGGAACGGGCAGTTCATGGGCTTGAGGTAGTAGTCCTGCCCGGGCTTGCGGACGGTGCCGTCCTCGGCGAGCTCGGCGTCGAGGTGCATCGGCGGGTACATCCCGTCCGCGTACCACTCCAGGTGCCCGGAGGTCTCGAACAGCGCGGCCTTGGTGATGTGCGGGGAGTTGACGAACTCGTAGCCCGCCTCCTCGTGACGGCGCCGGGAGTAGTCCTCCATCACGCGGCGCACCACACCGCCGCGCGGGTGGAACACCGCGAGGCCGGAGCCGATCTCCTCGGGGAAGCTGAACAGGTCCAGCTCGGCGCCGAGCCTGCGGTGGTCGCGCCGCTCCGCCTCGGCGAGCCACTCGAGGTGCGCGTCGAGCGCTTCCTGGGACTCCCATGCTGTGCCGTAGATGCGCTGTAGCTGCGGGTTGCGCTCGGAGCCGCGCCAGTATGCCGCGGCAGTGCGCAACAGCCGGAACGCCGGGATGTGCTTGGTCGTCGGGACATGCGGACCGCGGCACAGATCGCTCCACACGGTCTCACCGGTGTGAGCGTGCACGTTGTCGTAGACGGTCAGCTCGCCCGCTCCGACCTCCATCACCTCGGAGGTGTCCCACTCATCTGTCGGGTCGCCCTTGAGGTCGACCAGCTCCAGCTTGTACGGCTCGCCGCGCAGCTCATCCCTGGCCGCGTCGACCGATTCCACGACGCGGCGGGAGAACCGCTGCCCGGCCTTGAGGATCCTGCGCATCGCCTTCTCGAGCGAGGCGAGATCGTCCTGGGTGAAGGGCCGCGCGACGTCGAAGTCGTAGTAGAAGCCGTCGGTCACCGGCGGGCCGATGCCGAGCGTGGCCTCGGGGAACAGCTGCTGGACGGCCTGCGCGAGCACGTGGGCACAGGAGTGCCGGATGACGCTGCGACCGTCCTCGCTGCTGGCGGGCACGCCGTCGACGTCGGTGTCCGTTCCGGGCGCCCACGTCAGGTCACGCAGCACGCCGCCGTCGTCGCGCGCGACGACGAGCGCATCGGGGCCGCTGGTCGGCGCTCCGGCGTCGCGCAACGCCTGCCCGGCTGCCGTCCCGGCGGGCACCGTCACCCGCAGTGGGCAGTCGGTGGGCGCGGGGCGCTGCTGGGACACGGCGGGCTCCTCGTCTGGCGATCGGATGTGACCGGTCCGATGCTATCGGCAGGCTCAGGGCACCCGTACGAGCGAGGTCCCGTGCGAGCCGGCTCGCACGGGACCTCGCTCGTGGGGCGTGCGTCACGCCCGGGCGTGGAATATCCCCCAGGCCAGCCTGCCTGCATTGCCACCCTCGACCCAGTGGCGCAGGCCCACCTTCATCGGCTCGAGGTACTCGCGGCTCACCGAACCTTCGATCTCCCCCTCGCGCCGCTCGGTCTCCTCGAGCACGCGGCCGTAGTGCCGGGCCAGCTGCGGCGTCGCGTCCTGGAATTCGATGTTCGTCAGACCGAGCCGGGTCAGCTCCCGCTTGTAGAACGTGGGAGAGCCCATGGTGTCCAGGTGCAGCCGCTTGAGGATGGGCGCCAGATCGTCCCGCGAGCTGGTGTCCTGGGACATCGGGTCGGTGAAGACCAGCTCGCCGCCGGGGCGCAGCACCCGCGCCACCTCTTCGATTACCCGCGGCCGGTCACCGCTGTGCAGGAACGCGTCCTGCGACCACACCACGTCGAACTGGTTGTCCTGGAACGGCAGGTCCTCGAACGACCCGTCGACCACCTCGATGAGGTGGTCGACGCCCTGCTCGGCGTTCATCACGCGATTGCGCTCGTTCTCGACCTCGCTCAGATTGAGGCACTTGACCCGGCAGCCGTAGGTGTGAGCCAGGTAACGCGCCGCACCGCCGTACCCCGCGCCCACGTCGAGCACGTGGGTGTCCGGTCCGAGCTGCACCCGTCCGGCCATCTCCTCGACCGTGCGCCGGCTGGCCGCCCGGATGTCCTCGGTCTCGTCGGCGTAGAGGCCGACGTGGATGTCCTCGCCACCCCACACGGTGAAGTAGAAGTTGTCGGCGTCGTCGGAATTGTAGTAGTCCCGCGCGGTCTGCACGGCGGAGGAGTAATCCATAACGAAGTCCTCATAGGGTCGGTAGATCTTCTCCGCCACGTGGATGAAGAAGTCGGGGGACCCGCCGTCGTCGTAATCGGCCTGAAAATCCCCGTAGGTGTCGATGCGCTGGAAACCCACGTCGCGCAGCAGCCGGCGCGTGTAGTCCTTGCGCAACGGGTACATGTTGAGGAAGTATTCGGACTTGTCCGGAAAACGGTAACGGAACCTGGCCAGGCCGTCGTCGACGTAATCGGGCTCGGCGGACACCTCCTCCCCACAGTAGTAGTACGTGTGCTTGCTCGAGAAGCCGTCGTCGAGGATGGAGTCGTAGTTGCGCTGATCGAGGATCAGCACGCCGTCGTGCTTGAGCATCGCGTAGAACTCGGCGAGCGCCTTGCGGCGGTCGCGCTCGGAGAACAGGTGGGTGAAGGAGTTGCCGAGGCAGATGATCGCGTCGTACTCACCGTGCACGTCCCGGTTGAGCCACCGCCAGTCGGCGTGGACCACGCGAAGGATGTGGCCGTGCTTGCGGCCGTTCTCGAAGGCCTTCGCGAGCATCTGCGGGCTCCCGTCGGCGCTGACGGTCTCGAAGCCCTCCTCGATCAGGCGCACGGAGTGGAAGCCCGTCCCGGTGGCGACGTCGAGCACCTTCTTCACCCCGCGAGCCTTGAGCAGGTCGATGAAGAACCTGCCCTCGCTGATGAAGCGACGCTTCCAGTCGATGAGATCGTCCCACTTCTCGACGAAACCCTTCACATACTCCTGCGTGTAGTGGTCGGTGTCTCGCACCTCCGTCGGATCGTCCCCGAATTGCTGCGGGTGCTGGCCGTCGAGGCCCTCCGATACCGCTTTGGGGGTCGACTCGGGAAGCTGCGCGGAATCGGTGCTCAATGAAGTCATCGTGGTCCTCCCGAAAGCTCGAACCGTCGTCGTGGCGGCCGGCGCTCTCGTCAGGTCCGGTTCGCCGGACCCGGTGGCGTCAGGTGGTCGGGCGCTCGTGCGCTACGACCACATGTTGGAACGGAAATCTGTCTCGGAGGCTACATGTCCTCCTTCCTGTCTACCCGACTCCTTCCCTCGCGGACAGCAATTCCGATCCGGAACACGGCGGACCGCCCGGGGAACGAGAATTGTTTGCTTCGCAATGCAAATTAGTGCATTCTGCACGTGATGTCAAACTGACGTATCGTTGTGCGCAACGATGTTTGCGCCATACGCAACGCTCGAGCACGACGCCGCCCCGGTCGAGGTGGCCGTCGGCGGCTTACACGACCTCGACATCCGCCCGGCTACGCACTCCCCCGAGCCGGCCGACCTGGGGACGAGGTCCTTGGCCGACTGTCACGGGTCAGGTGGATCCAGGCGCTGACGCATCGATCTGGGCACGAAACCGCACGACGGTGCCGCGGTGGGTGCGCTCGATCCGGACCTCGCGGGTGAGGTTGCGCATGAGCGGGATGCCGTTGCCGCGGAAGCGATCACCGATGGGACCGCGCCAGCTGCCCTCGTCAGCGACCGTGATCAGGACCTGGGCGTCGGTGCGGTGTGCCTCGAGCCGCAGTGGCCCGGGCGCGCCGGTGTGGTCGACGTAAGCGTGTTCGACGGCGTTGGCTACCGCCTCGTAGACCACGAGCACCAGATCATTGACGGTGTCGGTGGGAACATCGAGAGTCAGCCAGTCGTGGAACTGGCGGCGCAGCTGGCTGGCATTGCGCTCGGTGGCCATCACTTCGACGAACAACGGCGGCCGGGTGTCCTCACGAAGGCGGCTCATCACCCAGACGGTCCCGCCGCGCACCGGCTGCGAGCTCAGGTCGCCTGTCGGCCACTCGGTGCTGCCGGCTGTGTCCATCGGCAGTATGCATACCCGCCATGTGTGACACCTGCACTTCGAGAGACGGATCGTTATCAGAACTCGGCGAGTCTGTGGTGCTCGTGTCACGGTCACGCACAGCTGCCGGACCGGTAGCTCGCCGCTCGGGCCGACGTGCGGGCGGCGATCCTCGACCACGCTCGAGAGCGACGGGTGCCCAGCAGTGCTAGGTTGAGGCTTCGTTCGTGGCCGAGCGAAGGTCGCCCCGGACCCTGGCGGCAGAGCACGGGAACCCGCCCTACTCCAGGCAATGGTGGCCGATGACCGCAACCCTGCAGGATCCGCAACCCGCACGATCCACCGGTGCACCCACATCGGTCGTCGACGGTCGGCAATCACCCGGCGAAACCGCGCTGATCGCGATCTTCACGATCGTCCCGTTGCTCGCCCTGCTCGCGGCCGTTCCGTTCGCGTGGGGTTGGGGCCTGGGCTGGACCGACGTGGCCCTGGCCGTGACGTTCTACATCGGGACCGGCTTGGGGGTGACTGTGGGATTCCATCGCTACCTCACCCACCGGGCGTTCAAGACCAGCCGGCCGCTGCGCACTGCCTTGGCCGTCGCCGGCAGTTTCGCCATGCAGGGATCGGTGATCGAGTGGGTCGCCGACCACCGCCGCCACCACGCCTACTCCGACAAGGAAGGCGACCCGCACTCGCCCTGGCTGTTCGGCACCGGCCCGGTCGCCCTCGCCCGGGGGTTCTGGCACTCCCACATGGGCTGGCTGTTCGGACGGGACCGGACCAATGCCCGGCGGTTCGCGCCGGACCTGCAGGCAGACGACGACGTACGTCGCGTGGATCGGCTGTTCCCGCTCTGGACGGTGGCGACACTGCTGCTGCCCGCCGTGCTCGGTGGGTTGCTGACGTGGTCGTGGTGGGGTGCACTCACCGGATTCTTCTGGGCAGGTCTCGTGCGGGTCGCCTTGCTGCATCACATCACGTGGTCGATCAACTCCATCTGCCACATGGTCGGCGAGCGACCGTTCGCCTCCCGCGACAAGTCCGCGAACTTCTGGCCGCTGGCGATCGTGTCGTTCGGCGAGTCCTGGCACAACTCCCACCACGCCGACCCGACCTGCGCCCGCCACGGCGTCGGGCGTGGCCAGTTCGACATCTCGGCCCGCGTGATACGTGCCTTCGAAAAACTCCAGTGGGTCTACGACGTCCGCTGGCCCACCCCGCACCGCCTGGCCAAACGCGCCCGCGCGTGAGCGATGCCCACGGCAGCGTGCGCCACCCCGGAGATCTGCACGCCCGGCGAGGGCTCTCGAGCGGCTCCTAGCCCTGCGTGGCGGTCGGGGCGCGGCGTGCCGCGATGAACGAGCGCACTCCCATGGCGATGTAGCACACCAGCAGCAGGAACATGATCGTGCTGACGATGATCGCCGACGGGCGCTGTGCCGTACCGGCGAAGAGATCGCCGAGCTCGGCCACGTTCATCAGCGACCCGGCTGCGCCCAACAGCGCGACGACCAGGGCGGCGTGGATGCTGTGGCGGTGCAGCGCGGGGTTGTGAGCAAGGACGGCGCAGATCAGGAGAAGCACGCCGACGAACGTCGGGATGAGCGCTGTGACGCTGGCAGCCCCGGTCGCAATGTAGGCGACGATCCCCATGGCAGCGAGGATCCCGCCGATGGAGTAGGTGATCTTGATCATGTCGGCAGCGCTCCTCGATGCCCTCGACCTCGACGGCCACACTACAGTTCAGCGAGTCACGGGCCCATGACCCGGTCACAGCCAACGGGCACTGACGAGAAGCTCGTCTGAGGCTCTGATCAGGACCTTGTTGGTGGGCGATGCTGGGTTCGAACCAGCGACCTCTTCGGTGTGAACGAAGCGCTCTCCCGCTGAGCTAATCGCCCCCGTGGCCGCGCTAAGCCTACAGGATCAACCGATCGGCCCCTGCAGCCAGCTCCAATCGAGCCCGATCACTGTCGCGACCAGTCCGAACGCGTTCACCAACCACAGCGTGAGGACGACGACGAGTCCGGTGAGCGCCATCATGGCCAGACGCAGCGCGGCAGGCTGGCGGCGCATCCACGCCGTCCACTCGTCGTAACGCTCCCGTGCCGTGTGCAGCAGCCTGTGGGCCCAGGTGAACTCCGATCCCAGGATCGCCAGCCCGGCGAACACCACCAGCCAGCCAGGGCCCGGGTACGGGATCATGACGATCCCGGCGGCCAGCACCATGCCCCCGACCACGCCGACCACGATGCGGTACGCCAGGTCGACTCCTGGCCGGCGACCGAGCCGTTGCCGCAGCCGCGAGCGGTGATGTGGCCATGGCAGGCGAGATGCCCCCGGCCGGCCGGCCCGCTCATCGTCAACCGTACTGCTCAGCTGTCCACCTCACCTGTCGCGAGCACGTCCGAGGGTGCGGCAGGGGGCGTCCGGCCCGGCTCGAGGGAGATCGCGAAACCGGTGAACGCTTCCGCACGCGGCACCGACCCTACGGTGTGCACGATCCGCGAGTCAGCGGGGACGTCGAACGAGTCGAGCGCGACCGGTGTCCCGGCGCCCAGCCCCCACAGGACGTAGATCTGGTCGGAGGAGTTGGGCTGCAAGCCCATCGGCATCAGCGTGAGGCGCTCCTGCTCGGCGACCAGCATGGCCATCGGGCGCCCGCCGGTCGCTGCGAGCGCGACCGGCCGGGCATCCGGTTCCGCCATCCGGTCGACCAGCTGTGACATACCCGTCAGCTGCCGTGCCGCCCTGTCGCGCTCGCCATCGAGCTGCACCACGCGCACGCCGAGCGCGCCCGCGACCGCGATGAGGGCCACCACCGCAGCGGCGGTGAGCACCTGCCCCGTGCTGCGTCGCGCGGCACGGGGGGGCGCGTGCCGGTGCAGCGACCGGACCTCACCGCGGTCCGCCCCGGCATCGGAGTCGTCCACGCCGTCGGCCACGGCGAGGATGCGCTGCTCGAGCGTGTCGGGCGGAGCGGCGTCGGGCACCGTGACGGCCAGCGCAGCGCCGACCTCCTCGGTCTCCTGGACCGTGCGGCGACACTCCGCGCAGTCCGGCAGGTGAGCGGCGAACAGCGACTCCTCGGCGGGCTCGAGACCTCGCAGTGCCCACCCCACCGCGAGCTCGCGGTGCGGGCAACCTGGCTCGGAGCGTGGCGCGTTCACCGGTGCACCCCTGCGGCGTCGCGCAGCTCGGCCATGAGGTTCTCGGGCTCGAGCAGCGAGCGGAGTCGCTGCACACCGGCGAACATCCGCGACTTCACGGTGCCGAGCGGAACGCCCACCAACGTCGCCACCTCGCGCTGGGTGTGGCCCCCGTAATAAGCCAGCGCCAGCGCCTGGCGCTGCTCGACGGGCAGCCGCTGCAGTGCATCGCGAACCTGGCCCGCCGCGACCTGAGCCAAGGCGGCCTGATCGGCACCGGGCACCGGGACCGGGGACCATTCCTCCCCCGCCTCCGCGGCGGGCACGGTACGACGCCGCACGACACTCTCCCGGCGCACCGCGTCCACCGCCTTGTGGTGGATCAGGGTCAGCAACCAGGTCGCGAAACCGCCGCGTGCCGGGTCGAACCGGCCCGGATCGCGCCACAGCGTCAGGAACACCTCCTGCACCACGTCCTCGGCCAGCCCTTCGTCGGCGCAGATCCGGCGCGCCAGCGAGTAGCCCGGTCTGCCGTACCGGCGATAGATCTCCGCCAGTGCGCTGCTGTCACCAGCGCACAGCCGACCGACCAGCTCGACGTCCGCCGGGTCCTCGGCGGCCCGGTCCGCAGCGCGGCCCGGCGCGGGCGCGCCGGGCCGCTCAGGCGGATCGGGTCGGACCTGGTCGGCCACGAGTGGGGTCCTCACATCGGGGTGTTCGCCTTACCTGCGCCTGCAGTTCAGACTAGTGGGGGCGCCTGCTCGCCCAGTACCGGAGGCCTGCATCACACCGCGCGACCAACCACGCTCCGTTGACGGGGCGATTGTGGCCCAACCGGGTGGTCTACGACCGGCAATCGGGCGTCGGTGCGTGCCCGCGCGTCACAGTGGTGGTTCTCGGTCGTTTCTCGCCCGGAGCCGCAGGAAGGGGCGAAGCGATGCGCGACGACCATGTGACACTCCGTTCATCGGCGGTGTTCGACCTTCTCGCGCCGCGGACGCCCGCGGTCCCCGTGCAGGTCGAACTCCGCTAC
>WHSY01000319.1 GCA_009379815.1 Pseudonocardiaceae bacterium | reverse complement strand
CCAGTACGATCGTCACCGGCCCGTCCCGAGGGTCCCCGGTGCTCAGCCAGCCGCCGGAGGGACCGACCTGCGTGTGAGCCACGCACAAGAACTACTGCAGCGGAAACCCGAACGCCGGCTGAGCGAGGCGGCGTAACAGTCCTCCGGGCGGCTCAGCGACTTCGCCGTGCGCGATGGCGGTACGCGGCAAGAACAGCGGCTACGGCCGCCGCCGCGACCAGTCCCGCTTGCGCTGGCGTGGGCAGTGGCCGCGCGCGCAGGGTCAGCGGGGCCAGCAGCGGCCGCAGCCAGTTGCCGGCACGCAGCTGGGAGGCAGGACCGCCATCAGCTCCCGCGTGCTCTGCGGTCTGCCTCTTGCCAGTCCCCGCCAGCCGTCGGTCACCACGGGCAGCAGGCGGGGGAGAAGGTCCATCCCCGGGGTAACCACTCCCGCGGCTCCTGGACCGCGGCGGCGCTCGAGGTAGTCGCCGCGGGACAGCTCACCGGCTGCGTAGCGGCGGTCGAGCTCGGCCCGGACGGGCGTGTGATCGGAGTTGGAGCGGCCGCCACGGCTGGATCCGCCCATGCTGCGCACCAGCCACACCACCCCGGCCACGGCAAGGGCGATGAGCGCCAGCAGGAGGATCACCCACAGCACCATGAACCCGCCCATCATGCCGCCGTCCATCATGCCGCCATCTCCCATCATCCTCCCGTTGTCCATCATGTCGCCCTCTCGCATCCTCTCGCCGGGGCCGAAGTTGCGCGGCCCTTCCGGCAGCGAGGCGATGGAGGCGATGAGGCCGTCGATCTGTG
>WHSY01000318.1 GCA_009379815.1 Pseudonocardiaceae bacterium | reverse complement strand
ATGCCACAGCTGGCCGCCATCGTCGTGCAGCAACGACGCCAACCCCCAGGTGTCGGTCGTGATCACGTCACATCCGAACCGGACGTAGCGCCGGTGGACGTCGAGCACGGCGTCCGGCGCCTCGATGAGCGCGCGGGTGCCCCAGATCTCCTCGTCCAGCGGCGTTCCCCCGCCATAGGCCCGAGGCAGCTCGGTGCCAGTCGCGCCGTCGAGCAGCACACAGCGATCGCTGGCGAGCAGCTCTTCTATGTATCGGTACGACATCGCGGGATCACCGTTCCTCAGGAGGTAACGCTTGGGAGCGTAGACCGCGGCTCGGCCCACCGAGTCACAGGCGCGCTACGTCGGCGGAGATGGCGCTGGCGGTCTCCCGCAAGGCAGGCAGCAGCTCCTTGCGGATCGCCTCGGCCGAACCGCGGCTGATGTGGGCGGACACGTTGAGCGCCGCGATGACCCGGTCCTCGCCATCACGGATCGGGACGGCCATCGAACGCAGGCCCAATTCGAGCTCCTGGTCGATCAAGCAATACTCCTGTCGGCGGACCTTGTCGAGTGCCGTCCGAAGCCGGTCCGGGTCGGTGATCGTCTTGGGGGTGAGCGGCTCCAGCTTGACCTCGGCCAGGTAGGTGTCCAGCCAGTCGGCTTCCTGGAACGCGAGGAGAACCCGGCCCATGGACGTCGCGTAGGCGGGGAACCGAGTGCCGACGCTGATCACGACGCTCATGATGCGCGTGGTCGGCACCCGGGCCACGTAGACGACCTCGTCGCCGTCGAGCACCGCCATGGAGCACGACTCAT
>WHSY01000317.1 GCA_009379815.1 Pseudonocardiaceae bacterium | reverse complement strand
CGGAATAGACATTCTGCGCCGCCTCAGCGGAGCTGGCTCCAGGTGGCGGTGTGTGGGCGTCGGTCTGCATGCCTCGTCGTGGTCCGGGTGGTCGGTGGCCGCGCAGGGGTTCCTGCGCGGCGCCGAGGCCCTACCATAGGGCCTATGCAGAGCAACAGTCACTTCTGCGTTCGGCCACAGGACGTGGCCACGGAGCCGACCCGGCCCCGCTGCGCAGCCTACTACCGCTAGACGGCGCGCTTCCCACCCCAGATGCCGAACCGCTCGTCATGCAGCAGCGCGTACTCCAGACACTCAGGTTGCACCTCGCACCCTCGACAGACCTTCTTGGCTTCCCGAGTTGACCCGCCCTTCTCCGGGAAGAACGCCTCTGGATCGGTCTGCGCGCACAAGGCCCGCTCTTGCCAGTTCTGTTCCCCGGCGTCGCCTCCGAGTAGATCATCCCACTCGTCCATGGCTCGCCTCCCTCGACCACTAGCCCCCGGATGCGACGCCGTGGCCGAGCCGGCGACGCATGAAAACGACACGCTTGTAAGTTACACGCTTGAGATACGTGCTCGTCAAGCCGAACCGTGCTATAAGAGCAAACTCGCGGAAAGCCGGAGGCGGCTGGCACGATTTGCCCGGTTCTCAAACTCCGCGGGTCGTCCCGGCCGCCACCTGTGTCGTTGCCGACGCCGGCCCTCACCGGTACCACGCCGCCGGCGGCGCGATAGCGTCGTCCTGTGCTGAGGATCACTGCGCTCGCCGGTGGCATCGGGGGAGCACGGTTCCTCCGGGGCCTCCGGCATGCCGCTCCC
>WHSY01000316.1 GCA_009379815.1 Pseudonocardiaceae bacterium | reverse complement strand
ATGTTGACCGAATCCGCCGCCGAGCACGGAGTCGGTGACGGCGACTTGGACGACGCGGTGGCGAGCAGGCTGGCACGGCAGCAGTTCCTCTACGAGGCGGGCCGGAAGTTCGAGTTCATCGTGACGGAGGCGGTGCTGCGGTTCCTTCTCGTGCCGCCGGAGGTGATGCGTGGCCAGCTCGACCGGTTGCAGTCGATCATCGGGGCGCCGAACATCCGGTTCGGGGTGATCCCGTTCGGGGTGCGGCTGGCAACGACGCCGCAGAACTCGTTCCTGATCTGCGATGACACGGTGGTGCTGGAGACGTTCGTGGAGGAGGTTCAGCCACCGCCGGACGTCGCGGCGAGCTACCTGCCGGTGATGAAGGTGCTGTGGGAGTCCGCGGTCACCGGGGATGCGGCGCGGCGTCTGATCTCCGACGCGGCCGAGGCCTTGCCATGAGCGAGAACGCGATCCTGGACCGGCTCTATCGACCGCACGTCGTGTATCGGTGTTGGGGGTATCCATCTAACCGGAGGAGTACTGGTCAGCGGTCCGCCAAGGTCGGTTCGCTGGAGGGCGGTCCAGGCTGAGCGGTTTCCCGCGGCTGCTCGGCGGCGCGGGTGGCGCTTTGCCGGGCTGCTTGTTGACGATCAGGTCGCGGTACCGGACCGGTCCATGATCGACGGCGAGCTCAAGCACCCGGGAGAAGATCATGCCTCGGCTGCGTGAGCGGCGGCGGTTGAACCGGAAGACGCACTCGTTCATGTACGCGGGCAGGTGGGCGACATCGGTCGACCCCTGGTGCGTACCGAGCAGCC
>WHSY01000315.1 GCA_009379815.1 Pseudonocardiaceae bacterium | reverse complement strand
AGCCGGGTGCTGCGACCGGCGCGGTTGAGCGCGAGGTAGTCGTCAAGGCTGGTCAGTGCGCGGCCGCGGATGACGTTGTCGACCTCCTCCTTCCAGTAGCTGTACGGCGCGGTCACGGCCAGCGACTCGCGTTCCTCCCAGCGGGCGAACGCGAGACTGAACGCGTTGGCGCAGCGCCTCGTCTCGACCTGGTGTGGCAGCGCGCGACCACGGAGCAGGCGGGCCGCCCAGGCGTGCAGGCTGGCGAACTCCACCCGGTCAGCGGTGTGCGGCGACATCCGGCGGTACGAGTGGCTCAGCACCAGCGGAATGGTCCGCACGAACGTGACGTACAGCAGGCGCTGCGACCCGGTCTCCGCCAAATGCGCGAGCCGGTGCAGTGCGACGACGGTCTTGCCGGTGCCGGCCGGTCCGGTGATCCGCCCCGCGCCGTTGAGGTCGCGCCGGGCATAGCGTGCCTGGGACGGATGCAGGAAGACCATCCAGTCGGCGAGCGGCTTCTTCAGGGCGGCGGTGAGCGCGTCCTCGTCGAGGTCGTCGACGGAGAACAAGGTGTCCTCCAGCCCGGCGCAGTGGTGGGGCTTCGCCGCTGCCTCCGAGGGGTACGTCCTGGCGGGCACCGCGGCGGTGGACAGACCGCGGTCCAGCGCGTCGACCACCTGCTCGACCTGCGGCTGCGTCAGCGCACACTTGTCGGTCAGGATCTCCCTCGGCAGGCGCTCGGTGCCGACCACCCAGGTGCCGTCGACCAGGAGCTTCGGAGTCGGCTTGCCGTGGAGTCCGATGACCGGCACGACCATGG
>WHSY01000314.1 GCA_009379815.1 Pseudonocardiaceae bacterium | reverse complement strand
CCATCCCATCCAGCTTCTCGACGTCTCGATTTCCGGGGACCGAGCGGCCGAAAAGAACTAGAGGCTGGTCATTGTGAGCTACCCATTGGTAAGCCGTCAGGCCGATCTTTAGTGGGACGAATTGAGTCTGAAGGCAATCGGGTCGATAAGGATTTGATGCGAGTTCTCATTGTCGACGACAACGTCCATGTGCGTGGTGGATTGCGCCAGCTCCTGGACTTCCAAGAGCACATCCAGGTCGTGGGGGAGTGCGCGGACGGGCGCGAGGCCGTGACCGAGGTCGAGCGACTGACCCCTGATGTAGTCGTCATGGACATGCGCATGCCGGAGATGACGGGGGCCGAAGCAACCGCCGTAATCAAGCAAGATCACCCCGACGTCAAGGTTCTCGCCCTGACGGCCTTCGGTGAGATGGAACTCGTCAGCGAAATGGTCAAAGCGGGGGCCGACGGCTACCTCCTCAAGGGAGGCAGCGCCGACGAGCTTCTTCGTTCACTCGACGCCGTCCATGCGGGCGAAGCCGCTCTCGGCCGTGAGGTCACGCGCGGTGTGATGCACAACCTCGCCCAGCTATACCGCGAAGAGCAGGAGCGCGCACGCTCTTTAGCGGACCTCGACCGCATGAAGACCGAGTTCGTCTCGGTCGTGTCGCACGAGCTGCGCACCCCGCTGACGACGATCAGTGGAGGGGTCACGACACTGCAGTACAAGTGGGATGACCTCGACGAGACGACGAAGCTCGAGCTTCTCGCGTCCATGTCCAATCAATGCGACCGGCTGTCGTTGATGATCGACAAGATCC
>WHSY01000313.1 GCA_009379815.1 Pseudonocardiaceae bacterium | reverse complement strand
GGCCTTCGGCTACCCGCTCGAGCTGCTGCTGCGGGCAGGCGAGGCCGGCTGGCGGATACACGAGGTGCCGATGACATACGGCCCGCGTGCGGCCGGAACCCGCTCGAAGGTCTCCGGCTCGGTGCGGGGCACGTTGCGTGCCGTCCGCGACATGGCCGCCGTGCTGCGCTGACCGCCGCGCTGACCGCCGCCGATCCTCAGCCCCCCGGCGGAACCGGCTTGCTGCCCAGCGTGACCTGCACGGTGCGCTCGCCCTCGCCCTGCTGCCGATATGTGATCTCGACCTGCGAGTCGGGTGCGTGGGAGCGGATCGCCGCCACCAGGCCGAACCCGCTGTCGATCCGTCGGCCGCCGACCTGCGTGATCACAGCGCCGGGAGGGATCCCCGCCTGCGCGGCGGCGCTGCCCGGCGCCACGTCCTGCACCATCGCACCGTCGATGTTCGCCGCCGGTCCACCCGTCGGAACCGTCACCCCGAGCAGGGCCTGGGTGGCGACGCCGTCCGCGATGAGCTCCTGGGCCACCCGTTCGGCCTGGTCGATCGGCATGGCGAAGCCCAGCCCGATCGAACCGCCCTGCCGCCCAGTGGATGCGATCGCGGAGTTGATCCCGACGACCCGGCCCTGCATGTCGACCAGCGGGCCACCCGAGTTGCCCGGGTTGATCGCGGCGTCGGTCTGGATCGCGTTGAGCACGGTGCTCTGCCCGGTGCTCGGTCCGCCTGCGCTCACCGGGCGGTTCAGTGCACTGACGATCCCGTAGGTGACGGTGCCCGACAGCCCCAGCGGCGAGCCGACGGCGA
>WHSY01000312.1 GCA_009379815.1 Pseudonocardiaceae bacterium | reverse complement strand
GTGGTAGTGCCAGGAAGTCTGCGCTACCACCTGGCCAGCTGTCGCCAGGTGACCAGGCGCGCGACCGAGACGCTCGCGGTGGCCGAGGCCCGCGAGCAGGGCTATCTGGCGTGCACCTCGTGCCGCCCTGACGCCGTGCTCGCGGCCAGGACAGAAGACGAGACCGAGACCGAGACGGAGACCGGCGGGTCCGCGGCCGAGACCGGTGATGGCGAGGCGGCCGCCGAGCGGGTGCCCGTCACGGTGGTCACCGGTCAGCGCCGATACCACCTGCGGGGCTGTCAGGTGCTGCAGGACGCAGAGGAAGACGACGCGGAGACCGTGGAGACGACCCCGGCGGCGGCACGCGGTGAAGGGCTGACGCCGTGCCGGGTCTGTGGCGCGCCCGAAGGCGACCCGGGCGGCGGCTGAGCCGTCAGGTCTTCCACAGCCAGTAGCTCAGGCCGAGGGTCTCGTCGCGGAGCTCCCGCGCGCCGGGTGGCGTCGCGGCATGCTCGGTCACCGACTCGGCGAGTACCTCGTCGGCCACCGTGTCCGCGGCCTTCCGCAGTGCTTGGGCGAGGTCGGCGCCGTCGGCGCGCCACACCAGCGCGATCCGGTCGGAGACCTCGAGGCCGGCCGCCTTCCTGGACTCCTGGATCGCCCTGATCGATTCGCGTACCAGACCGGCCCGGCGCAGCTCGGGGGTGAGCTCCAGGTCGAGCGCCACGGTGTGGCTGTGCTCGGTGGCCACCGCCCAGCCCGCCTTCGGCGCCTCCGTCACCACGAGATCGCCCGCGGTGAGCCGAATCTGCTGCCCTGCCACG
>WHSY01000311.1 GCA_009379815.1 Pseudonocardiaceae bacterium | reverse complement strand
AACATAGCGGCGCACCGTCTTGCGGTCCACCCCGGACAGCTCGGCCACCCGACGCAACCCGTCGCAGCCGGAGCCCCCATCCCGGAGCGGAGGCCCGCCGGAGGCGTCGTCAAGGATGTGTCGAATTGGGTGCGGCGCACGACGCAAATGCGTCCGATGTTGAGCGATATGCCGTACTGTGCCGTACTGTGCCCAGCACAAGAGAGTGGCCGGACCTCTGGATGAGGCCCGGCCGGCGTCGCCGAGATCGTCTACCAGCCGGAGAGCTCTCTGACGATCGCGACGAACAGGTGGACCGGCAGCCATAGTCGGCAACGCCAGCATGGCTGCCGGTCCCGTCCTCTTCGGTGTCGAGCCTTTGCCATCAACGCCTCCTTGTCGGAGATTCCTGACCCCCCGCGGGGTAAGGCCAGGCGTGCATCGATGGCGGCACGGACCGCGTGAGCAGATTAGCTGCGGGAGCACGCGAATCAGTGCAACGACACCGAACCCGTCGAGTGCGTGTCGGGCCGGCTCGTCGCCTGCGCCGTGGGCGCGGCGCACTCGCTCGTCCCCCGCCGCCGGGCCGGCCCGGCCGAGCACGGCCGGAGGCCGCGCGCAGTGGCGGGGCGAGCCCGAGCGGCTGGTCAGCTACGGAACCGGACGGGCGTCGCGCCGCCGCAGGCGGCGCTCTTGATACCCAGAGAGGCCGACTCGGCAACGTTGACGGACCTCGCGTCTGCGAACTCTCGACCTGACAGATCCAAGGTTCGGTGCTTAGGCGCGGTCGCCGGTGATGCGTTTCGGTAGGTCACCCGGCAGATAGCGGC
>WHSY01000310.1 GCA_009379815.1 Pseudonocardiaceae bacterium | reverse complement strand
CGGGGTTGTCGAACGCGATCGCGGCCGGGTCGCCCAGGCTCCGGTAGCCGTCGGCTCGAAGCTGCGTCGCGTACGGCTGCAAGGTGAGGACCGCGTCCACTTGACCCTGCTTCATCGCCACGACCTGGTTCGGGAACGTGATCTGGACCAGGCGCACCGCGTTCGGGTCGCCACCGTCCTTCGTGACGGATTCCTTCGTCCAGAACTCCCAGCAGCAGTTGAGGGAGTTGATCGCCACCGTCTTGCCCTCCAGGTCCCGGAAGGACTGAACGTCACTGTCCGGTGGCACCATCATCTGGTACTGCGTGCCCTTGGGCGATGGGTGATCTCCGGGCCCGCCGGGGATGATCTGCACCGGAATGCCTTCGGCGACTGCCGCGATGACCCCCGACATCCCACCCAGCGCGACGTCGAGCTGGCCGTTGATCAGCTGCGCGATCGCGGTAGCTCCATGGGCTGCAGGCGCCTTCTCGAGCTGGATGCCGTGGCGCTCGAAGATGCCCTTCTCCATGCCGAGCCACAGCGGTGCCGACGACGGGGACTCCGCGACACCGACCGTGAGCGTGAGGTTCTGATCGGTTGCAGATGTCGCCTGCTGCGTGCCACCGCCGCACGCAGCGACGGTCAGCGACAGGCCGAGTGCGGCAAGACAAGCCAGCGCCGTCCTTGATCGAGACATCAGACCTCTCCTCGGTATGTAGCAGGTCTCCTTGTGCGGCGATCTCCGACGCCGGAACGATTGTTCGACGATCTCCGACCGGACTTCCGAAGATCGTAGGCAGATTCGGGCTTGATCGTTAGTGTTGCTGC
>WHSY01000030.1 GCA_009379815.1 Pseudonocardiaceae bacterium | reverse complement strand
CAGCGATCGTGTCGAGGTAGGTGGCCATCCACTGCTCGACGGTGGGCGCCTGGCCGGCCTTGGCGACGCCACCGCGGTCCCGGTCCCGTTCGAGGCCGCGGACCTTCTTGCGAACGGTCTCCTCGCTTTTGCTGCGGGTGTGCCGACGGTCGATCGATCCGTCTGCCTTGCGACCGACCGTCACGAAGCCGTGCCAGAGCCCATCGGCCTCGCTGTAGAAGATCGACGACTCGCCGTTGCTGGCCCGGGTCGTGTTGCGATTGCCGCTCATGACGCGCTCGCCAGGAGCCGTTCGATGTACTCGTCGAGTGCAGCAGCCGGTATCCGCCGACTACAGCCGATCTTCACCGATCGAAGCTCGCCGAGCTTGATGAGATCGAACACGCGCGTCCGACCGACCCCGAGTAGCTGCGCTGCTTCCTCGACGCGGTACAGCTTCTTGTTCACGATCGATCTCCCTCGTGGTCAGGTGAGGCCGGCGGCCAGCAAGGTTCCAGCGATGCCGACGGCGAGGCCGAGGACGACTCCGACGCCGACGAGGGGGCCGACGGTGCGGGAGCGGTGCATGACGGCGATCACTACGAGACTGATGGCGAGCACGGTGACGGCGACGGTGGTGGCGGTGGACATGGCTAGGCTCCTTGTTCGCCGGGGGCGAGGTTGTCCTGATAGGACAGCGCGGCTTGGTAGCTGCATTGGAAGCGGGCGGGCAGGTGCACCACGGCGAAGGCCACGGCGTCGTTGAGGTATCTCTCCGCGATGTAGGTCTGCCCGTTGTGCGGTCTGACGCCGAGCAGTGCTGCCGCGGCGTCGACTTCGGCCCTTTCGGCCGTGGCACTGTCGCCGATGGTGCTGGCGCTGATCCGGACCTGATATGGGCAGCGCAGGTCCGGGTGGGTGTCGAGGAGGTCGGCCAGGGCGCGCAGCCCGGAGACCACGGTCGCGCGGTGCTCGGGTTCCCAGCTGCGGGCGTCGATTCCGGCGCGCGGAGCGGTCCAGCCAGTGGTGGTCGGTGCGGTGGTCATGGTGGGTCTCCCTTGCGGTTGCGGGGTTCGTAGGGGCAGGCCGAGTCGGCGGGCGGCGCGGATGACGCCGCGTGCCCAGGCCAGGGCCTGCTCGCGCTCAGCTGGGGTGGGCGGTCGGTCGGTCTTGTCGCGGGCGGTGGTGTCGTAGTGGGCGGCGAGTTCGCGAGCCAGCAGCTCGTCGACACCGCTGCGATGTCCGGAGCGGCGGTGGCTGCTCATCACCGCTGCCCCCGCTCGGTGTCGTGGTGGTTCGCGGTGGCCGTGGCGTCGTCGTCGAGTAGCTGCTGCCAGCTGATGGCCTTGTCGCCGTGCCGGGCGGCGATGGCGGCCCGTTCGGGTCCGGTCTGGTAAGACGCGCGGGCGTATTCCCACTCGGCGCGCCGTTGCACGATGGCCATGCCCTTGTGCGGCAGCGTCATGGCCCGCTGGTGCACGTCGAGGTCGAGGCCGGAGAGCACCATCTTGGCGGTTTCCTCGTCGTTGACCCGCAGGCAGACACGGCCGCCGAGTTGGGCGCGGATGCTGGTGACGGTCTTTCCCAGGTCGGAGCCAAAGCGCTGCCCGGCGACGATGAGGTGAATACCCATCGCCCGGCACAGCTGGGTGAGCCGCAGCACCTGGCGCAGCAGCTCGTCGGGGTTCGTGTCGTCGTGCTTGGTGGCCAGTTCGGCGACCTCGTCGCAGAACACGTAGACCCGGCGCAGCGCGATGCCGTGCACGTCCTCGGCCTCAGACACCGACCCGACCCGTAGCGCCTTGAGCAGCTCGGCCCGCGACCCCGCCAGCGCGAGCAGTCGTTGGCACCAGGTGGCGACGCCGGCCGCGGTGGTGACCACATCGGTGAACCGGGGTCGGAACGGCTCGGCTTCGATGCCGAACTTGAGATCCCACGACACGAGGACGGCCGAGGTGGGTGCCAGCGCGGACAGCCCGGCGGCGATCAGGCTGGACTTGCCGGAGTCGGTGGCCCCGGACACCAGCCAGTGCGGCTGCTCCCGGAAGTCCAACACGAGCGGTGCGCCGGTCTCGGTGGCCCCGACCACGATGCGCCCGGGGGCGAGCTCGCGGGGGCGTTCCAGTACCCGGCGCAATGGGTCGCGGCGCAGCACCGAGATCTCGAGGAAGCCGGGGTGGTCCCACAGCTCGCGGGGTTTCACGGCTTGGGCGCGGGCGAGGTGGCGCAGCGCGGCCGCGGCGTCGAGGTAGTGGCCCAGGTGTTGGCCGGGTCGGACCTTGACCCGCATCCGCCACCCATGCTGCGACACCTCGGTGAGCTTGACCCGCGGCACCCGGTGCACCGTGATCTTGGTGTTGCCGTCGCGGCTGCGGGTGCGCTGCTCCGCGAGGCTGGTGTTGCCGCAGAAGCTGGGCCACAGCAGCCCCAGCCGGATCACGGCGTAGACGGTCCAGGCATAGCGCCAGCCGGCCACGAGGCAGCGCAGCAGTGCCGCGCCGACCCGTCCGGGCAACGTGGCGAGCCAGCCGCGGGCTCGGGCTGTGCGTGTCGTGGTGGCATCACTGCAGGGCTGAGCGGCCGTATCGGGCAGCGTGCCCGTGAGTGTCGTGCTGCTCATGCGGCTTCACCGCCTTGCACTTCCCGACGGCGGCTGCGGGCCAGTTGTTGGCGTTCCCGGGCCGACAGCCCACCGACGACGCCGTAGCGGTAGCCGGGCCGCTCCCAGGCCATGACGTCGGTCAGGCACTCGGCGCGCACCGGGCAGCGCGCGCACACGTCCTTGGCTTCGCGGACCTGTTCAGCGGCACCGGGGTGCTCGGGAAAGAACAGCTCCCGGCGGACATCACGACAGGCGGCCTGGCAATGCCAGTCCGGCACGCCCTGGCTGTCGAAGAGCAGTTCGCGTAGCAGCAGCCGCGCCCCAGCGGGATCCAGCCGTTCCAGCCCGTTGCTGCCGAGCACGTCGCGGACCCGGCGCAGCACGATCTCCGGTGCGGCGGTCATGGCGCATGCTCCTCTCTCGCGTCAGTGTGTGCGGCCCACTGCCGAGCCAGTTCTGCGTACTCGCGGGCTCGCGCGCGGGCTGCGCATTCGGCCTCGATCGCCGCGTGCTGGTAGATGCCCCGTGGGGTGTGCAGCGTCAGGAGGGTCCACAGCCGGGCCTCGTGCTCGTAGAGCGCCGAGAGCCGGCGGCACTTGGGCCCGCCGGCGAGTAGCTGCGTTGCCCGCCGTTGCTCACTGCGCACCCGCTGCACGGCACGGTCGATGTTCTCCGGTGTCGAAGCCGGTGCTTCGCTGGTGCTGGTCTCCGTGGTCATCGCTGTCCCCTCCCGGTTCGCGACGCCGTGGCGGGTTCGGCGAGCTCCCCGATCCAGGTCCAGCCCCCGCACCACGGGCAACCGGTGGGTGTGGTGGCTTCGTCCAGTTCGATGGGGTCGGGTTCCCACGCGTGCTGGCAAGTCGTGCAGCACAGCACCGCTTGCGCTGGTGGTGAGCCGGCGCGCGGCGCGCCGAGTTGGTCAGCCATGGCGATTCACCTCCCCGAGGTCGCGCCCGGCGAGGCGCCACAGCGCGGTCAGCGAAACCGGGACATCGCTGGTGCCCGCCCGGGGGAGGCCCAGGGCGTCGCTGGCGACGTCCATGGCGGTGATGTCGGTGAAGTGGTTCTGCACTGCGAGCGGAACACCGTTGACGACAGCGGCGGCTTCCACGCGGACGTAATGGCGGTGACGACGTGCGCTTGCTGTCACGCCGGGCAGTGCGTCCGCCCATGCCAGCAGGCGCGCTGTTTGGTGGTCACCGGCGCCGAGCTCAAGCTCGACGCTCAACGGGGGTGACAGGGCGCCACGAATATGCATCGTGGTGATGTCGGGGAGCTCGGCCAGGGGCAGAGACTCCAGGGCTGACCCGGCTCGTCCCATCAGGTTGACGATCTCGACGGTGATGCCCATGTCAGCCCACCGCCTCGGCGGCCTCGCTCGACGTCGCGGAGGTCGAGCCGTTGCGGGTCTTGCGATCGGTCCCGTTGCTTGAGCCGGTGGCGGCGATCGGGCGGATGCCCTGGCAGCGGTACCAGACCTGCACACCGACCACCTGGCCGTCGCGCTGCTTTTCCATCACGCCGATCTCGAAGTCGATCAACTCCACCGGCGTGGCCGGGGCGATGCCCTCGCCCGGGTCATGCTCGGCAGCCATGCTCGCCTTGATGATCTCGTTCTGGGTCTTGCCGAACTGCCGGAACCCGGCTACCAGCTGCGCCTCCCACTTCGGCACGCCGTCCTTGGTGGTCTCCTGCCGATCGTTGTCACCGAAGACGGCCTTCGCCTCCACCGACAACAGTCGCACCGAGGCGAAGGTCGCGGCCTGGTCGATCTTGAAGTTCTGGATCACGGTTGTCCACTCCTCGTGTCGTACTGACTGTACTGGCTGTATTGTCTAGCCAATGAGCACCGTCGCACGAGACCGACGGACCGGTCAAGCTTTTGCCTATGTTGACTAGACAATCCGCCGCAGGGCGGCGACACTGAGGGCATGGCCCGAGGAGCAACGGCACCGCTCTACCAGCAGATCGCCGACGAGCTGCGCACGCAGATCACCAGCAGGGCGCTGCGCGCTGGTGCGCAGCTGCCCACCGAGCTCGCGCTCGCCGACAAGCACGGCGTCACCCGGGCGACCGCACGCCAGGCCATCGGTGTCCTGATCAACGAAGGACTGGTCGTGAGCTCCCGGCCCCGTGGACACTTCGTCCGCCAGGTCGACCGGATGATCTACCGGCCGCAGAGCGAGTGGCGCCCGCAGCCGGCCTCGCCGGAGATGGACCGGTTCATGGAGGAGCAGACCTCCCTCGGGCGAGAGCCTTCCCAGGTCATCGGCGTCGAGCTGGTCACTCCACCCGACGAGGTCGCCCGCCGTCTGGACCTCGACAGCGACCAGACGGCGGTGGTTCGTCGGCGAGTCCGGTTCATCGACGGGATGCCGTTTAACACCAACGATTCCTACTACCCGATGACCTTGGTCGAGGGCTCGCCGATCATGTACCCGGCTGATATTCCCCAGGGGGCTAACCAGGTGCTGACTGAGCTCGGCGCCGAACAGGTCCGAGCCATTGACGAGATCGAAGTGCGGATGCCGACCCCGGACGAGGTGCACCGGCTCGACCTCAGCGCCGGTGTTCCCGTGGCCGTGCACCGCCTGACCGGCTACACCCACGACGGTCGCCCGGTGCGCTGCACGATCAACGTCCTGCCCGGGGATCGCCACGTGATCCTCTTCGAGCGAGCAAAACCCGCCCCAGAGCACGAGACGGACAGCACGACGCCGGGCGGCGAGCCGCACCGAGTGGATGGCTCCCTGGCGGACCGAGGTACGCAGTGATGCACGACTTCGCCGACCAGAAGGTCACCATCCGCACCGCCACCCATGACGACCTGCCGGCCGTACTCGCCCTACTGGCTGACGCTGCAGCCTGGTTGCACGACAAGGAACTCGATCAGTGGCAGCGGCCGCCGCGGGTGCAGCGCATCCGAGACGATCTCGCCGCCGGCAATGTCTTCATCGCCCACGACCAAAGCGGGCAGCCGGTCGCCACCCTCACGATGGACACCTTCGCCGACACCGACTTCTGGACACACGCCGACGACCCATCGGCGGCGCTGTATCTGCACCGGATCGTCGTAGCCAGACATGCTGCCGGCCACGATCTCGGCACCACGCTACTGGACTGGGCCGCCGAACGCGCCGAACGCACCGGCCACCGTTGGCTCCGTCTCGACGCCTGGCGCACCAACCCCGGCCTGCTGGACTACTACCGCCGGACCGGCTGGACACACCTCCGCACCGTCGACGCACCCCGCAGGTTCTCCGGAGCCCTGTTCGAGAAGCCGACCAGCGACCGACCTGACCACCAGGACGTCACAATCGTCGACCAGACCGACACGCCGGGCTGACTCCCAAGCCCTCCGACCACCGCTTGTACCAGCCTCCGAAACCGTCGTTAGATCCGGGCCCAGGCTGCGCGATCGTGCGGCCCGGCCCCTCCCGCGTCAACGGTGCTGCGCATCGCGACGCGACGACCTCCGGCCACCCTTGACCCCGGAGCCTCTGCCCGGCCTCGGGACAGCAGTGCGGGCGGCCGGCAGGCTGCCCCGGCGGTCGCGCAGCCCGAGAGCTATCGGCGAGATGACCATCCCGGCGATCTTGTCGACGTACCGCCGTTGATCGTTACAGACCCAACGACACGACCCATTAGCCAACCGTTGACGATACAAATTAGATATGGTAAGCACTCAACGTGCATCAATCACAGACAACAAGGAGTCACTATGGCCGTTGAGTTTGGGACGCTACACAACGGAGCCTCTCCGCTTCCAAACCACGAAACGCCGGAGGGCGTAGTGGTGGCGGACGGCAATCTGGAGGAAGTCAACACGTCTTTCCAGCAATCGACAATCAACCAGATTCGCCAAGGGGTGCTTTGCGAGAAGCTGGGTTTCAACTACTTCTTCATGACAGAGCACCACTTTCAGCCCGAAGGCGCGGAGAATAGCCCTTCTCCACTCCTCGCCCAGGCAGCAGTGGCTGCGCGTACAAAGAAGATTCGACTCGGACAGGCAGCGAACATCCTGACATGGTGGGATCCCCTGAGGCTAGCCGTGATGGGAGCCATGCTCGACGTTATTAGCGGAGGCCGCCTCGAGTTCGGCCTTGGACGTGGCTATCAGCCGCGGGAGGTGGAGACATTCGGACGAATACTTGGCTCGAGTGTCCAGGATCAAGAGCGGAACCGCCGCTACTTTGAAGAGACGTGGGAAGTTATTAAGAAGGCCTGGACACAGCCGTCCTTCTCCCACACAGGGACGTTTTTTCAGATTCCGCCTAGCTACACTGTTTGGGATCACCCCATGACGCAAGCATATTTCAAGCAGCCAGACGTTGGGCGGAAACTTGAGGAAGTAGTAAACATCGAGCCGACGACTGCAACGCTCAAGGAACTCCAGATGTTCCCAAGGCCCGTGCAGAAGCCATACCCGCAGACCTGGATGCCACTTACGAGTGAGCGATCAATTCGTTGGGCCGCCCAGAACGGGGTGAACGGCTATACGGTGGTTGAACATAGTTCGCGGCTGCGGCGAAATATCGAGATATATATGGAGGAGGCAGAGAAGGCTGGATGGCCGGACCGGCTCGACCGCGGGCCATTCAAATACGGCTGGGACGCTGAAAAGCACCGAGGATTTATCACAGGTAAGTGGGTCATGATCACTACGAAGAATAACCACAAAGAGCTCCAAGAGAAAGCTGACGCTGCGATGCGGCTCCAGTGGGATTATTATACGCCATTCGGATTCCCCCAGGCTTTGACAACACTCGATGAGAGCCCGTGGCCTAGTGGTAAGCGGCCCACAGCGGATGATCTGAGGGAGCGTGAGGTATTACTCATTGGTTCGAAGGACGAGGTAATTGACAAGATCATGAAATTGAAGGAGGATGGCCAATACGGCGAAGATTTCATATTTAACACATACTTTGACTTCGGTGGAATGTCCGGGCCGGAACTTGAGGAGCAACTTTGCATATATTCGGAGGAGGTGATGCCGGTTCTTCGTGAGGAGTGCGGTGGCGGTGTCGATCTTCCCGCGTCAGACGTCGAGCTTGAACCGGAGGCTCGAGTGCATGTGGCCGAGAGATGATGGTACCGCTCCTCGCCATTCGTGGAGAGGCGCCACGCTTATTCGCGGACATCCGGGCCGCCGCGGGATCGGAGGCTGAGCCAGCCTGACGAACCCTCTCTAAGTATTCGTCCGGCTGTGGGGAGTTGTGGGCTAGCAATTAAGGTAATAGAAGAGAGTGGCCGAAAAATGGGCATGAAGGTATATGGTTTACGGTTGGGTACGTTCAGTGTCGACATTGAACATCTAATGTGGGACCACCCCAAGTATATGCTCCTACCGGGGTCGGGAGAGAAGAAAAAGGTCTGGTACCAATGTCCGGCCATGGCGTACGTGGTGGAACACCCGCAGGGTCGGATCCTGTTCGAGACCGGAGTTAGTCCGCAGTGGCGCGAGGAGTGGCCGGAGGAGTGGAAGGCACTTGCCGGATGGGATGAAATCAAACCGGGTGACTTCCTGGAAGCGAAGCTGAAGTCCGTTGGTCTCGGCCCCGAAGACTTCCGCTATGTCGTCATGGGGCATATGCACATCGATCACGCGGGCGGGCTACGCCTTTTCGAAGATGCCGACGTCGATATCTTGATTCATGAAGATGAATATCGAGGTGTTGCCCAGCTCGAGGAGAGCGCAGCGGCGGTATCGCTGGCTGACTTCGCAATCCTTCCGCGGAAGCGACCCACGCTAGTTTACGGCGACGAAGAGATTATGGAGGGGGTGCGGCTACTTAGCCTTCCGGGGCACACCTGGGGCACGATGGGGATGCTCGTGCAGTTGGCGCACACCGGCGCAATTATGTTCACCACCGACGCGCTTTATCATCACGAAGCTTATGGGCCTCCACCAGTCGGCAGTGGCGTTACGATGTTCCCGGACAAGTGGCAGCGGTCAATGGAAAAGGTCTACCGCTACGCGCAGACACATGAGGCGCTCGTCGTTCCGGGCCATGACGACGTCGCGGTCAAGCAGCTTCCTGGTGGAAAGTCGAAGATGGTCGAGTTGGCCTATGGGCCCGAATCGGCGTACGAGTAGACGACCGGCATCCGATGGGACGAGGCGCCTGGGTGCCCGACTCGTTACGAAGGTGCGGATAGATCGAAAAGATAACGGACCCTTTTTTCGATCGAGATGCACCGCGGACTCCAACGTTTGCCGTGAAGACTGGAGCACGCACTCGGTGACGCTGAGGGCGTAACGCTACCGCGACACGGCGAAGAGCGGCTCCATCTGACGTAGCAAGCGCCTGCACCGCCGCGGCGTCCCGCCAGCAGTGCCTTTCGATACGTCCCCGGACTCCAGGCAGGAGGATGGGGGGTCGTGTGGAGATGAGGTCGGTAGGTGGATGTATCACCTTGAGATGCTAGCGGGTGGCTTGGCGAGCCTACGGCAGGCTATCCAATCTCGATGAAAGCGGTGACGTCGTGGGTGAAACTGTGCGATCGATCCTTCTCGCGTCGCTTGAGCGAGATGCTCAACGACCGTATCTGTGGTTCCAGAATGAGGAACTATCGCTGACGCAGACACTCGAGGAACTCAATCGCGACGCGAACAGAGTAGCGAACGGGCTCCGGCGGCTCGGTCTAAGGAAGGGCGAGCGAATTGCGTTGATGGTCAATAACGGCCCAGAATTTCTAGCTATCTGGCTTGGGTCTGCCAAGATCGGTCTGTCTATCGTGCCTGTCAACACATCGTTCGTTGGACGCGAGGCAAAATATGTAGTAGCCCACTCCGACGCGCGGATGCTCTTCCTCAGCGCTGGCTTCGGTGAGCTGCTACCGGAGATTTGGGCCGCGGAAGCCCTCGACTTTGTGATCAGTGTCCACGGGCCTATTGATGGCGTGAGTTCGCTCAAGAGTTTTATGGCGCCGGAGGACGGAGAACCGCCGGACTGCGGACTGGTCGACACAGACGAAGCCGCAATCCTCTATACCTCGGGCACGACAGGTAGCCCGAAAGGTTGCGTGGTCGCCAATGATTATTATTCGTCGAATGCCCATCGCTATGCTGAGCTCATGCGATTGTCCCCCGCCGACCGTGCGATCACACCGCTGCCGCTCTTCCATATGAACCCCCAGCTCACTACGATCCTTGCAACACTACTCGTAAACGCCAATGCCGCACTCCTCGATCGCTTCCACCCAACAACCTGGTGGTCTTCCATCCGGTCAAGTGGCGCCACAGTATTCAATTACCTCGGGGTGATGCCGGCGATACTGATGGGGCTTCCTCCTCGAGCAGACGATCGCGATCACCCGGCGCGGCTGGGCCAGGGGGCTGGTGTGCCAGGCGCGCTCCACCGCCCGTTTGAAGAGCGGTTCGGTACGAAGCTCGTTGAGGTCTTCGGTATGACGGAGACCGGTATCAATTTCGCCGCGCCGCTGGAGGGTGAGCGCCACGTGGGCACCCACTCTTTTGGCGTGCCTTTACGTGACTTCCGGCCGAGAGTCGTCGATGAGGAGGATCGTGACGTACCGGACGGAGAACCGGGTGAACTCGTGTTGCGAGGGAGTGACGACGACCGGCCTTGGGCGACATTCGCTACCGAATACTATAAATCCCCTGAAGCGACCGAAGCCGCATGGCGTGGCGGATGGTTTCATACCGGCGACATTATCGTGCGCGAACCGGCTGGCTGGTTTCGCTTCTTTGGTAGGCGCAAGGACATCATTCGGCGCAGTGGTGAAAACATTGCAGCAGCGGAGGTGGAGGAAGTCCTGCTCATGCACCCCGGGGTGGTCGACGCTGCAGCGTTACCGGTGCCGGACCCGACCCGTGAGCAGGAGGTGGCCGCCATCATCGTCCTCGTCGAGGGCGAGGACCAACCCGAAGTCACCCCCGCCGCTATCTGGGACTGGTGCGAGAAGCGACTCGCCTACTTCAAGGTGCCGCGCTATATAGTCTTTCGAAGTACGTTGCCGCGAACTTCTACGCAGAAGACCGCAAAAAACGTGCTGGTGCGGGAGTTCGAACAACAAGTCGGTATGATCTATGATCGCACGTAATGGCGAGCACACTCCGATATTGTGTAGCGGCAGAGGAACGGTCAAGAAGTGTAACTTATACGTGCTAATTCAGAACCTGCAGGCTGTGTCTGCGAAGCCCGTGGCGGTGCGCTGACCGTGCTCGCCTTGGCGTGAGCTTGTTGTTGCGGTTCACCTGACGCGAGGCCGGACGCTTGATAGCTGTTCGATGGTCGAGAGCGGCGTGCGCGAGGGGCAGCAGAGCGCATTAACCAAGCTGTGCGATCGGCTTGGCGGGGCGTAGCGTGGGCTCGGGACCACTTGGGGCCCACGCACCGGCTACCGAGACGAGGACGCTTTGTGATGCAATCGAGCGACTTCTCCTGCCTTGAGATCACCCGCGATGTCGATGTGCTCCGCGTGGTGATCGACCATCCCCACGACGACAAGAACGCCATCAACGAGGCTCTCCACGACGACCTCACGCGACTGTTCCGGCTGCTCAAGCAGGAGGGCGACGCTGGGGCGGTGCTGCTCAGCGCCCGTGGCCGTGCCTTCTCTGCAGGCGGAGACTTCGAATGGTTCCGCACTCTACGTAGCGCCCGGCGCGTGTTCGACCTCCACCGCGACGCCAAGCAGATGATCTGGGACATGCTCGACATCGAGCTGCCGTTCGTCACGGCCATCCACGGCTACGCCATGGGGCTCGGCGCAAGTCTGGCGCTGTTCAGCGACGTCATCTTTATGGCCGAGAGCGCACGGATTGCGGACCCGCACGTCCGTGCTGGGCTCGTGGCCGGCGACGGTGGCGTCGTGGCCTGGCCTCTGGCCGTCGGCCCAGCCCGTGCTAAGGAATATCTGATGACGGGCGACCCGGTGTCAGCCGTTGACGCTGAACGCATGGGCCTGGTCAACCACGTCGTCCCGGACGAGGAGCTCGATAAACACGCCCTCGCCTTCGCCCACCGCCTCGCTGGGGGCGCCCCGATGGCTATCCGATACACTAAGCTCGCGGTCAATAAGCTCATCAAGGATTCTCTAAAGAACGCTTTCGACGCTTCCACCGGATTCGAAATGACTACATTTCTCAGCGAAGACCACGCGGAAGCAGTCGACGCCTTCCTAAACAAGCGCAACCCACGGTTCACCGGCTACTGATTCCCTGCCTGTAAACGGCTGTCGTGATGAAGGTGGGAGGTGCGCGAGACGGGAGCCGACGGTCGGTGCACTCATGTCAGGCACCTCCATCGATGGTACTCAGCGGTGCCAGCCGTCAGCAGTGGCGGGGGGCGGCGTACGACGCCGCTCTTGCCTGACCTAGCCCTGGATCAGCGGGCCGACTGCAGGTAGCGGGCGAGTTGGGAGGCCATGGCGGGGGCGTCGTTGACGGTCACGAAGCCTCGGTTCGCTGCGAACAGCCGCTTTCGGACCGTGCTGGTGCGGTAGGTGACGCGGCCGGTGGATCCCGCCGCAAGCGTTGGTAGTGACAGGCATGGAAATCTCGACAGCTGCGCTGCCGGCGGCGCCAGGCTCGGGCCAGGACGAGCATGCCAGCGCCGAGGATCTCGTCATCGTCTTGGACGGCGCGACAGCCTTCGACCCGACCACCGCCGACGCCTCCGCCTACGTCGATTGCCTCCCCGAACGCCTGGTCGCAGCGCTGGCGGCCCAGCCGTCGATGGACCTCGCTGACGGACTCGCCGCCGCCATCGCTGCCACCACCACCGACCTGCTCGGACTCTCGCCCGGGACCGCACCGACGTCGACGGTCGCGCTGCTTCGGCCTCGCGGCGACGTGCTCGACCTTCTGGTCCTCGGCGACAGCGCCATTCACCTAGCTACCCCGGACGGCGTCAAGCGCCTGTCCGACGATCGGCTGGCATCGGTGACCCCCAACGTCAGGGCCTCCTCCCAACAGCGACTGAGCGACGGCCATGGCTACGACAGCGACCACCGAGCCCTACTCAACGAACTGCAGCGTCACCAGGCCACAGCCCGCAACGTGAGCCGGCTACTGGATCGCTGAAGCTGAACCCGCTGCCGCCGCCCAAGCCTTCACCCGCAGCTACCCGCTCGACCAGATCGAATGGTGCATCCTGAGCACCGATGGCGCCCACCGGCCGATCGAGCACCTCGGCATCGACTGGCACCACATCGCCAAACTGCACGTCGACGGCCTGTACCGACTCCTGATGGACCTGCACCGCTGGGAAGCCGACACCGACCCCGACGGCCAGCAGCTGCCCCGGTCCAAACGCCACGACGACAAGACCCTGGTTGTCGTCCGGTTCTCGTGACGAGCGTTCCGACACCGTGGTCGGGACCGGCCTCGGGCTGCCCCGGTGGGTTCGCGCAACCCGAGCCCTGATCGTGGGCAGTGCTCGTGGCGGTAGTAGGGGTGGGAATGTCTGGGATCTGTCTGTCTAGCCATTCTCTTGTCGCGTCTCACAACACGAGCTGGTGTCGGTGGCACGCGGACCGTTGACGAACGGTTGATCAGATGGTAGCGATGACGACCGGGGCATGGGCGGAGGTGTTTCGTGGACCTGCTCACGCGGATGGATCCGGAGCTGGCGGTCGTCTTTCCTCATCTGCCTGTGTTGGATCTTGGGGATGTGCCCCGTGCCCGCGAAGTGCTGTCACAGATGCTCGCGGAGGCCAACGCCGATGTGGAGCCAGCCCCCAACGTCCGTCGGCGTGATCATGTGGTTCCCGGCGCTGCGGGCGCGCCCGATGTCAAGGTCCGCTCGTATCGCCCGGCAGACCAGACTGAGCCGCTGCCATGCCTGTACTGGATCCACGGTGGCGGGCATGTGCTCGGCTCGGTCGATCAGGACGACCCGCTGGCGGAGCATTATGTGAACAGTGTGGGCTGTGTGGTCGTGTCGGTTGACTGGCGGCGCGCACCGGAGCATCCGTACCCCGCACCGATGGACGACTGCTACGCGGGGCTGAAGTGGGCGTGTGAGAACGCCACAGAACTGCAGATCAACCCGCAACGTATCGCCGTCGGCGGGGCCAGCTCCGGTGGTGGCTCGGCAGCCGGCCTGATCCTGCTGGCGCGCGACCGCGGCGAGATACCGGTCTGTTACCAGCTGCTGATCTATCCGATGATCGATGATCGCAATGTGACGCCTTCGAGCCAGTCCATTACCGAACCCCGGGTGTGGAACCGTGAGTCGAACATCATCGGCTGGCGCTGCTACCTCGGCCATGAGGCCGGCACCACCGAGGATGTACCAGTCTACGCCGCACCCAGCCGGGAGCAGGACTTGCATGGTTTGCCGCCCGCGTTCATCGCCGTCGGCGATCTCGACCTGTTTCTCGACGAGGACATCGAGTACGCACAACGCCTGTTGCAGGCGGGTGTGCCCACCGAGCTGCACGTTTATGCGGGCGCGTTCCATGGTTTTGATCTGCTCGGGCCGGGCACCGAAATATCACATCGGCTCATGAGCGACCGTGACCGTGCATTGCGCCGGGCGTTCGAACGGATCCACTGAAGTACCGCGACAATACGCACGCAAGGGAGCAGACAAGTGGCACTGGACTTCGGGCTCATATACGAGGTGGTGGCCCGCCCGCAGCACGACAAGAGCGCAGCACAGGAGGTCTTTCGAGACCTCGTAAATCAGGTCAGCATCGCTGATCAGGTGGGCTTCCATACTGTGTGGAACGTCGAGCACCACTTTTTGCCGGACCTGTCCCAGGCAAGCAACAACGACGTTCTACTCGGAGCCTACGCGGCCGCGACGAGCAACATACGCATCGGGTACGGCGTCAAGCTGTTGCCCTTCAATTACAACCACCCAGTCAAGGCCGCTGAGGCGGGGGCGGTTCTGGACCAGATATCCGGAGGACGGGCTGAGTTCGGCACCGGCCGTAGCGTGTCCCGTGAGGAGCTGGAGGGCTTTGGGATCGAGCCGGACCAGACCCGGCCGCAGTGGCAAGAGAGCCTCCAGATGATCGTCAAGGCCTGGGAGGACGAGGAGTTCACTTGGGACAGCGAGAGTTTCAAAATCCCCCCGAGGCATGTGTTGCCCAAGCCCGTCCAGGATCCGCATCCCCCGCTGTGGGTGGCCGGGTCCGGACCCGACAGCCACTCGCTGGCAGGCGAACTCGGAATCGGGATGTTGACCTTCTCAGTCTTGGTTCCACTCGACGAGATCTCCCGCCGTATAGGTCTCTACAAGGAGGGGATCAAGCGCTGCACCAAGCCGGCCGGGAAGTACATCAACGACAAGGTCGCGCCTTTCGCGGTCATCTACTGCGGCGAGACCGACGAGGAGGCCAGGGAAACAGCTGCGGCAGCAGCGGTGGAGTACTCGGTGGTCGCAGCCGAAATCTTCGGGAGGTTCTCGACGTGGGCCGAGAAGAAGGAAAGCTACGCTTACGTTGAGGATTTCGAGGTGCCCGAGGTCACCTTCGACCACCTGAACGACGAATCCATGTGCATAGTGGGTAGTCCTGACACCTGTATCGAGAAGGTAAGGAAATACGAGAAAATGGGAGCCGACATGATGATCGGCAACTTCCAGCCCCCGGGACTTCCAGTCGACAAGGTGAAGGCATCCATCGAGCGATTCGGAAAGAATGTGATCCCCGCTTTTCAGTAAGATATGGGCTAGGTTAGACCGACGATGATGACACCCAGGCCTCGGCCGCCCTCTGTGTGGGTCTCGGTACGGTAGCGAGATAGCGGGCGAGTTGAGAGGCCATGGCGGGGGCGTCGTTGACGACGATGAAGCCGCGGTTGTCTGCGAAGAGCTGCCTGCGCGTGGTGGTGGTGCGGTAGGTGACGCGGCCGGTAGCCTGGTCGACCCGGGGTCGACGGACCCGCTTGGTGAGGCCCTTTGCTTTGTACCAGCGGCGCAGCACCCGCCCGGCGCGGACGCCGTTGGCCGGTGTGACGTGCCGGGCGGCGAGGACGGGCCGGAGGCCGCGGTAGCCCCAGAAGCGGCCGGCGGAGCCGAGCTCGACGACCTCGGCGTCGGGGTGGCCGCAGTCGGGGCACTCGTCATGGTCGGTGTCGTAGTCGCGGCCGCAGGACTCGCAGAGCAGGTAGCAGCTGATCCACTCGTCGGGGACGCGGTGTTGGTAATCCTTGCCGTGCGCGGTGCCGTACTTGGCGAAGTAGACGGCCATGCGGCGCGGGTCGGTCAGCCGGATGCCCTCGGCGTAGTCCACCCCGGTGCCCGCGGCGCGATGCTTCCGGCGTTGCTTGGGGTCGGGGTGGGCGACGATGTCGGCCCAGGTGATCGACAGCCAGGTCTTGAAGTCGACCTCGCGGCGCTGCCCGGTGTCGGGGTCGGTGACGGTGGTAAAGCCCATCGGGGGAGTGGTCGACAGGTGCAGGTGCGGTGCCCCGCGTGCCTGGAACTCCTTCTTCCACGGGCCGATAAGATCCTCGCCCCAGGCCCGCGCATAGCGCTTGGCCAGCGCGGCGAAGTGCTCGGTGACCGACTCGGCGTCCGGGGCGACGGTGAGCCAGTCGCCTGGGTAGGTCAGGGTGACCATCGCGGGCAGCCGTCCGCTGCGGTCGGTCAGCGTCGAGCCGGTGTGCTTGCAGACCGGGCAGCGGTCCCCGTCGGGGTCGTAGTCGCGCCCGCACGAGTGGCAGGTGCGGTAGCGCCCGTAGAGCCGGGTGTAGTCCAGGTCCGACAGCCGCGCGATCATCCGGGCCCGCGACTTCGGCGACCAGGCCGTGATCGTACCCCTCGTGGGCAGCAGCTCGGCCGGTTCCTCGCCGTCGACGAGGTAGCTGGCGGCGATGTCAACATCCGCGCGGTGGTGCCGCAGCTGCCGCTCGTGGGTGCGCTCGGCCCTGGCGTAGTCGCGGGTGCGGACCCGCAGCACCCCGGGGGAGACCACGATCTCCCACCGCGGCCCCTCACTGATCTCCGCCGCCCGTCCAGCCGCCGCGGCGATGCTCGGCAGCAGATCCGCGGCCGCTCCGACAAGCTCGGCACCCGGGAACCGCGGCTGCCACACCGCCCCCGGATCGAGCTCGGCCGCGTCGGCCTGTTGAGGGTTGCGGACAGATATGGCACATGGGACAAGCCCAGGCGAGACCCGCGGCGCCGGCGCCGAGCCCGAGGACGACAGGCCGGCCTGGCCCACGGCACGGCCTGGGCGCCAGCCTCCGGCGCGCCCCGGCCGGCCGGGCCCATCCGGCAGTGACGCGGGCGGGACGGCGCCGCGGGTCGAGAGGCTGACCCCTGTGCGATCCTTCGCGCCCATCACCGGCCGGCCGCCGAACACGGAGCGGGGCAGGCAGCACGAACCGGACGCCATCCCTCACGGGTGGGCCGGGTTCCGAAACCGTGGCTGCGTCCGGGCTCGGGCTGCGCGATCGTGCGGCCCGGCCCCTCCAGCGTCAAGGGTGCTGCGCATCGCTGCGCGACGGCCTCCGACCGCCCTTGACCCCGGAGCCTCTGCCGGACCTCGGGACAGCGTTGCGGGCAGCCGGCGGGCTGCCCCGTGGATGCCGCGCAGCCCGAGCCCTCCGCCTCATTTGTGGCCCTGCAGGCGTAGCAGTTGTGGTAGCAGTTCCCCGCAGTTCCCGGGGGTATAGCAGGGTCCGGAGCCGACGGAAACGCGCTGGTCAGCGACGGTGTGAGACCTCGACGGATGGTGAGCCGCACAACTCGTAATGAGCAGGTCGGGGGTTCGATTCCCCCAGGCGGCTCCACCCCTGGCCAGCGCAAATGAGCTGGTCAGGGGTTTCGTATGTGGGCCGCTCGTCGTGTCGTGGGACCATACGTGGGACGACCTGTCGTAGAGTTGCCCCATGGCGCGGGTTGCAGCACCCAGGAAGAAACGGCCGCGAGGCAACATCGAGCAGCTGCCGAGCGGCGCCCTGCGGGTCACCGTGTTCGCCGGTGTCGACCCGGTGACGAAGCGACGGCACCGGCTGCGCGAGATCGTCCCGCCCGGCCCGGCCGCCGACGCCGAGGCCCAGAAGGTCATGCGCCGGCTGGCCAACCGTGTCGACGAGCGGCGTAACCCGCGCACCAACGCCACGCTCAACCAGTTGCTGGATCAGCACCTCGAGATGCTCGATCTGGAGCCCAACACCATCGAGGGGTACCGCGAGCTGGCGGACAACCACATCCGGCCGCTGATCGGCACTCAGAAGGTGGGCGCTCTCGGTGGCGACGTCTTCGACTCGTTCTATGCCGAGTTGCGCCGGTGCCGGCGTCGGTGCAGCGGGCGGCCGTTCCTCGAGCACCGCACCGAAGACCCGCACGACTGCGACGACCGGTGCCGGGTCCACGTCTGCCGCCCGCTCGCGTCGGCCACGGTCCGGAAGATTCACTTCGTCCTCAGCGGTGCGCTCAAGCGGGCGGTGCGCTGGCGGTGGATCGCCATGAATCCCATTGACCAGGCGGAGCCACCGCCGCAGCCGAGGCCGAGCCCGCAGCCGCCCACCGCCGAGGAGGCCGCGCGGATCCTCGGCGAAGCCTGGAGCGATCCGGACTGGGGGCTGCTGGTGTGGCTGACCATGGTCACTGGCTTCCGGCGTGGGGAGCTGTGCGGCCTGCGCTGGCGTCACCTCGACCTCGACGCCGGCGTGATCGCGCTCGAGCGGAGCATCGGGCAGCGCAGCGGCCGCACCTGGGAGAAGGGCACCAAGACTCACCAGCACCGGCGCATCGCGCTCGATCCCGAGACGGTCGGGCTGCTCGTCACGCACCGGGGGCGCTGTGAGGCCCGGGCGCGGGCAATCGGTGTGGACCCCGCCGCCGACTCGTTCGTCTTCTCCCCGGCGATCGACGGGTCGGAGCATCTCAAGCCCGACTCGGTGACGCAGCGGTACGGCCGGCTCGCCGCGCGGCTCGGCATCAAGACCTCGATTCACAAGCTGCGGCACTACTCGGCGACCGAGCTGATCACCGCTGGCGTCGACGTCCGAACCGTGGCCGGGCGGCTGGGTCACGCGGGCGGCGGCTCGATGACGTTGAAGGTGTATGCGGCGTGGGTGTCGGAGTCCGATCAGCGGGCCGCAGCCAGCCTGTTCAGCCGGATGCCCGCGAGACCGCAGCCCGCTGTCAGTACGGTCGTCGCGCCGTCGGCCGAGGCGCGAAGCCCGTACGAGAAGATCGCGGTCCAGCTGCGCGAGGTTATCGAGTCGGGTGCACTGGCGGTGGGAGATGCTATCCCGACCGTGGCCACGCTCGCGGCCGACCACGGTGTTGTTGTGTCGACGGCCCAGCGAGCCGTGTCACTGCTGAAGGCGTGGGGCCTGATTGATGCGGCCCGTGGACGGCGCGCGCGGGTAATCAGTGCGGGGACCATCTCCGAGTCCGTGAGCGGCCAGCTGAGCGCCTCCGCAGGCATACTCACAGAAGCCGACGGTGAGCCGGCGGTAGCCGGCGATGGGGAGGACGCGATGGCGGCGCCGCAGCTCTGGGCGATCACCGTGCGCGGCCCGGACGGACATCGATACCCGCCGCGGCGCGTCACGGAGGATCTCGAGCAGCCCGACTCGTTCCGGCCTCACTTGCTCGCGATCGCACGCATGGAAGCTCCGCAGCACACCGACGGGGGTGAGAGCTGGATCGGTGACTTCGAGCTCGAGGTGCGCGAGCCCGGCAAGGAGCACCAGGACCCGGAGCTCACGCTGCGCTGGCAGAAGCCCTGATGGCGGGCTGGCTGGAGCGGAGTTCGGCGGCCGCCACGGACGACGCGGGGGTGGTGCTACGGGCTTGGCGGGAGTCGGCCGGCCGGACGCAGGTCGAGGTCGCCGAGATGCTCGGTCTGACGCAGCAGCACCTGAGCCAGATGGAGAAGGGACAGCGCCCGGTGTCGCTCGAGCAGCGGCGCCTGGTAGTCACCGAGCTGGGTATCGCGGCAGAAGATCTCGGGCTGTCGTCGGGACACACCCGAGGGCTTGTGTCACGGGACGACGCGAGCCCGGAGATCGCGGCGAGCCGGCTGCGCTGGCGCGCCGAGCGGCGGTGGCTCAATCACCACCGATCCGCGCTCGCCCAGCTGGCGGTGCAGCTGTACCCGGCCGACCAGCGAGTGCCGCGCACGCCGCTGATCGCATCGCCGGACTGGCAGCCTGCCGAGCCGATTGAGCTGCGATCCCTGACGCTCGAGCTCGACGAGGCCCCGCAGACCGTTGCGGTGGTGGGCTCGGAGCCAGAGTCCGAGCAGACGCGACCACTGCGTACCGCAGGGGCTCACTTCGAGCGCTACACCTCCGCTATCAAGCACCTGGGCCCGCCGGCACTGTTCGAGTCCCGGCCGAGCTATCGCCTGCTCAATGCCTCGTTGGGCGCTGGCCAGCTCGGCTTCGGGCTGGCGGCGTACTTCGACAAGCTCGACGTGTCCGAGGCCGTGGGTCACGAATTGGCAGCCGCCTGCATGGACACCGGAGTGCCGGCCTCGCCCGTGGAGCGTGCGGGGCGACTGCCGTTCCGGGATCTGGTCGGCGACCCGTTCGATCCGCTCCGACGAGCCATCATCCCGGCCGTCACCACGTTGACGATCCGGCTGCGCCGGTACCCGGCCGAGCCGACGTTCCTGCTGCACTGGCGCGACCCGGCAAAGGTGGCGACCGCCGCCGGGATTTACGACGTGATTCCGGCCGGGGAGTTCCAACCGTCCAGCGTGGCGTTCTGGGACCGGCGCAACGACTTCGACCTGTGGCGCAATATCGTGCGCGAATTCGCCGAGGAGCTGCTCGGCGAGCCTGAACACGACGGCACCCGCAGCCAGCCCATTGCTTACGACAACTGGACGTTGTTCCAGCGGCTCGAGCAGGCGCACGCGGACGGCGCGGTGACGTCGTTCGTGCTCGGCCTTGGCCTCGATGCCCTCACCCTCGCTGCCACCATCCTGACGGTGGTGGTGATCGATGACGACGTGTTTGCCGATGCGTTCGGCTCGATGGTGCGATTCAACGACGAGGGAGAGGTTGTCGCGGTCGGCGGCGGGACGCCCGCTGAGGGCGTGCCGTTCACCGAGGCAGCGGTGACCCGGATGCTCGAGTCCGAGCCGATGGCCTCACCTGGCGCGGCATGCCTGGCGCTGGCGTGGCAGCATCGGCGGTTCCTGGGCCTGTAGAGCGGAAGGATGCCATGTCGCTGGTTGACCAGCACCGCAGCCGCGAGCTGACCGAGAGTCAACGCGAGTGGTTGCGGGTGCGGGAGTACCTGCAGGCCAACCGTTACGAGCTCGGCCAGGCCGCCGCCGACCTATACCCCGAGACGCTAAAGGTCGCCGGCACCCCGCTGCTGACCCGCCGGGAGTGGCTGCCGACCGAGCCGATCCCGCTCGACGCGATCGACCTCGAGCTCGCCTCGGAGACCCCCTTCGCCGGCCTGGCCAGCGACGATCCGGCGACCGCGTCCCTTCGGCCAGAGCGCTCTGACGGCTCGCGCTACTCGACCTACTCAGCGGCAATGGCCGATCTCGCCGCGCCAGCGGTGTTCGAGAACCGCTCGACCTACCGGCTACTTTCGGCGGACCTCAGCGGCAAGCGCGGTCGGTTGGTGTTCGGACGTGGCAGCTACTTCGACGGGATCGGCCTCGGTGAGGCCGTCGCCCACGAGTACGCAGCCGCCCGGCTCAACGGCGCTGACACGCCGCTTCGGAACGAGATCGGGGACCCGTGCGACCCGGCGCGACGTCCGACCAACCTCGCGATCAGCACCCTCACTGTGCGGCACGACCCCGCGACGGGCGATGCCTCGTTCCTGCTGCACTGGCGCGACCCCGCGAAGGTGGGCCACGCCGGCGGCCTCTACATGGTCATTCCCGTCGGCATCTTCCAGGCCACCGACGACCAGCCGTGGAACGAGCTCAACGACTTCTCGCTGTGGCGCTGCATTGTTCGTGAGTACGCCGAGGAGCTGCTCGGCGAGCCCGAGGACCACGGCAGCGGGCTGGCGCCAATCGACTACGACAGCTGGCCGCTCGCTGCCGACATGACCGAGGAACTGAACCGCGGCGGGCTCCGCGCTTCGGCCCTCGGGATCGGCGTCGACCCGCTAACCTTCGCCACCGATGTGCTGACCGCCATCGTCTTCGATGCACCCCTGTTCGACCATCTATTCGGTGACCTCGTGCACGTCAATGACGAGGGCGCGCTGGTGTCTGCGGGGGCCAACGGTACGTCGCTCCCGGGCTTCAACCTCACCGAGCGCGAGGTGGGACGGCTAGTGGAGCGCGGACCGATGCAGTCTGCCGGGGCCGCAGCGCTCGCGTTGGTATGGAATGCCCGTGACGTGATGCTCGAAGGCTGACGTCCGATGCGAGTTCGTCGAAGAGTCGCGCGGCGCCCGCTGCCAGCCCGCTGCCGCTGAGGAGCGGTCCCTCCTCGACCTGGGGAGCGTTCGAGTAATTTCGCAGACCCGGCGCAAGGTGCTGGACCCGACACTCCGGACGTGAATGGTTACGGTGGCGGAGCAGATTTGCGGTTATGTATTTCGGTGGGATCGGAATGAGCGCCCTCACCCCGGCACTCTTCGGGCAGTGCGCGAAGTTGACGGTCGACGACCCCCTCAAGCCACGTGATCACGGCGTCGACCCCGCGTACCGGGACCTCCAGCACCTGCGGTAGATCTGGCAGGTGGGCGTTGACGGTACCCGTGCTGTCGGTGGCGCGATGGCCGATCCTCTGGAGCGACCGGGATGACTGAAAACGCCCACTGACCTGTGGGGCCCCCTTGAACCCAATGGATTGTTGCGACCCGCTGCCGAGAGTGTCAGCACCCCGGACTAAGGCCCGGGCCTGCAGCATGAATTCCCGGTGCTCGATACGTTTGGCGAGCTCACGTGAGGCCGTGGCGAGTGGGCTTGCCCGGACCCAGTCTCCGTCACGCAGTGCGAGCTCAGCCGCTGCCATCAAGGTCCGGCACAGCCAGTAGGGGGCGTTGAGTCGGCGCGACAGTATCTCTGCATGCTCAAGCGCGCGACGTGCCCCGTGGTTTTCGCCCGCTACGAGCAACGTGTAGCCGATGCGGTAGATCACCGCGTCGAAGCCCCAAACATACCCAAAGATGTCCTTCAGGTGGAGCGCGGCGACATAGCATTCGAGGGCTCGCTCCCAGTCACCCTGCAAGAGGTAAGCGCCTCCTGCCCCGTCCGCGGCGCGGGCGAGACCCGTCCGGTGGCCCAGTCGCGAGCAGATCTCGATGGCCTGCTCGGCTGTCGACCACGCCTGCTCGGGGGTTCCCAGCCGCCCATCAATGCCGTATACGGCGCTGAGGTAGCGCAGGGCCTCAGCCTCGGAGAGCTCGTCACCGGTGTCTTTGGCGAGGCCACGGGCGGCCTCGCAACATCGCAGCGCGCTCTCATACTCGCCACCGTAGAGGTGGGCGATGCCCCTGCTTAGGGTCGCACGTCCGAGGTTTGCGAGGCGACCGGTGTTCCTTGCGAGGGCGGCTGCCTGGCTGGCGGACGACGAGGCGGCGGCGAGTTGGCCCTGCTGGATGTACGCATATGTCAGGGCCTCCAGCGCCTGCTCCATGCCCTCCGCGTCCCCGTAGACCTCGAATCGTCGCAAGGCCTCGGTGAGGGCTCGCCGGCTGCCCGACAGGTCGGATCGGCGCCGAAGCAGTGCCCCCAAGGCCAGGTGGCAGCGGGCCTGCGCGTGTCCGTCTCCCTGCTCGCTCGCTAGCTTCAAGGCTTCGCGGTAGACCGTTTCAGACTCGCCCGAGGCCCCGTAGGAGAGAGTTCCTCCCAGCTGCAGCAGCAGGGGAACGTGCTGGTCGCGGGGAAGGAGTTCACGCAACCGCTGATAGTGGTAGATGGCCATCTGAGGCGCGTGGGCGCGGTGTGCAGCCTCGGCAGCGCGTTCGTGGTAAGGGATTGCCTCTTCCTTGCGACCTGCCGCCTCGAGATGCGCGGCAATGCGGCCGCCCACGTTGTCTATGCCTGTTGCGTGGGCATGGGCCAGTGCCAGCGCCGCACGTTCGTGCAACAGCTGACGCCTTGCCGACGGTATGGATTCGTAGATGGCCTCGGCAACGAGATCATGAACGAAGCCGAGTCCGTCTCGCCCCATCGTGAGAACGCCCCGTGAGGCCAGCGCGTCGAGGTGGTTGGCGAACTCCCACGGATCCACCTTGAGCACCCGGGCGAGGACGTCCGGGCTGAGCGGCTCACCCACCACAGTTGCGGCCTCGGCCACCTGCTGTAGATGTCGCGGAAGGGCTGCGAGGCGGGCCCTCACGATGTCTCTGACACCGAATCGTACAGCCACGACTGGCTCGACCGGCGGCTCCTGCGAACCGTCCAGCGCGAGACGGGCACACTCGAGCGCATAGAAGGGGTTGCCGCCGATCACCTCATAGACCGTCTCCGCGAACTCCTCGAGCCAGCCCGCAGGCGCTCGCGCTGAGAGGTCGTGGCAGGACTGCCGGATCAGCTGGAGGATCTGACCGCCCGACAGCTCGTCGACCACCACCTCGGTGAGATAACCTGACCTTGCCGTCGCGGCGAGCACCTCCGCCATTCCGGTGCTCTTGAGGTCGTGGTCGTCACGTGCGACTACCACGATCGAGACACGAAGGCGAGGAAGCCGCTGGATCAGATCCTCGAGCACCGCGGTGGTGTCTGCATCTGCCCACTGCACGTCATCGAAGATCACCACGCCGCCGCGGCCAGCCGCGCCAACGAGCGTGGCTGAGAGACCTTCCAGCAGCCTTATCTTGTCCTCGCGGACGCCGAGACTCGGACTGGGCGTTGCGCGGCTCAGCTCGGGACAGACCCGCGCCGCCTCCCGCAGCCACAGGTCATCGACCGACGGGACACCCCAGCGTGACAGGTGTTCCCGGAGTCCGGTGGCGATCGGGTAGTAGGCGATCGTCGACGCGGAACGCTGCGCACGGCACCAGACAGCGCGGCGTCTGCCGAGCACCTCCCAGAGGAGGCTCGTCTTGCCCGCGCCCGCGGGACCGTGCACGAACGCGACGGATCCACACTCGGCGCCTGATCTTCGAATTAACTCCCGCAAGAGGGCTTGTTCGCGCTCATGACCCACGTACTCGCCTGGACGTCGCCCCAACGAACTCACATCCAGCGGGCCCTCCGTATCATCCACGTTCGATCCTCGTCGTGCCACCGCCCTGGCCTCACCCCCGGGACCGATCCCAAGTTCACCCTGCAGGACATCCTCAAGCTGACGGTACGTTGTGAGGACGGTGGCACGGTCGTCGAGTTGTTCTGCTGCCTCCATCGCATGTACGTAGAACTCCTCGGCGAGCGGTTGACACCGCAGGGCGCGCCGGGCCCAGCGCAGGACGATCGAGGCGTCACCGCGGTCCCACGCCGCGACGATCAGCCGGCGCAGTACTCCCACATAGTCGATCTCGAGGAGATGGCGCTCGCTGTGCAGCCATCGCTCGAACGGCTCGGCGTTGCGGAGGTCGAGTCCTTCTAGGAGGGGTCCGCGGTAGAGCTCCACGGCCTCATCGTCACGACCATGCGCGAGCAGCGCCCAGAACCGTCGGACGTCGATCTCCACCACGGACGGATCTAGCCAGATGTTGAGGCGGGACGCCCCTACCGCACCGGCCGGCAATGCGGAACGCAGCCGCGCCAGCTCCCCCCTCAGACTCCTTCGAGCCTGCTCATGGGTGCTTTCGGCCCATAGCACGGTCGCGAGCTGCTCCCGCCCGATCGGCTCCCCCCGAATCCCGAGGTAGCCTGCGAGCGCCACGGCCTTCTGCGTCCCCAGCGTACAAGACGACCCGTCGCGGACGATCATGGGCGGGCCAAGCAGGAGCAGCTGTGAGGCCAACCGCGAGCCGCTGCGACACCCACCGGATGCCGCTGTGCCCCTGATGTCCCGACGTCGCATCTCCGACCGTTCAACGGTGTTTCGACGCTGCTTCAGCGCAGCGTGACCACTATAGCGCTTGTCGTCAGCCCACACAGGGTAGCGCCCCTCGCGCGACGAGGCGGTGACCCCGAGAAAAGGAGCACCCGATGGTCGATAAGTTGGCGGCGACGGGTCTCAACGTCGCCCAGTCCGGTGAGCGGGTACGAGGGCGGGTGCGTTACGTCGGCAAGCCCGCCGACGTGGTCAAGCTCCTCCGCGACCCGGATATCGAATCCACGATAGTCCTCACCCAAGGCGGTGCCGTCACCTTCGCGGGGGCGATCCTTCCTAAGCGACCGGTCGGCCTCATCACCATCGAGGGTGCTCCCGAATCACACCTCGGGATCGTCTCGCGCGAGTTCGGCATTCCCGCCGTGATGTCGGTGCAGCTCACCGCAGATGGCGGCATCGCGCGCGTGGGAGCAGATGGTCTAATGACGGACGCCTATGTCAAGCAGGTCGTAGCGACGCTCGAGGACCAGATGGTCGAACTCGACTGCCGAGACCACGACACCGGTGAAGTGTACCTGGTCGGAGAGGACGCCTGAGGTCACCACCCGCGGGTGCTTCCCACATCAGAAGGAGACGACATGTCCATGAAGACGAAACAGTCCAGACCCGTCTATCTCGACCGTTACAAGCCAGACGACGAAGGTATCCGGTTCATGCCAGGAGCCGAATTCAACTACGGCGGACTGCCTCCGCTGCCCGACGGCATCCTCGGGGACCGCATTCTCCGAGGAAATTTGAAAACGGACCTGCTTAAGCGACCGCTGACACTCGAGGATATCCAAAGGCCCAGCTTCACGGCAGACGAGCTCAATGACCTGATCGCATATTGGGCCTGGGACCTTTGGGACCAGTTGTCGCTCCGAGCGAGCGAGGGCAGCAGCGGTCTCGTCCCACGTCAGGAGTACGAGGCACTCTCCTTCGCCAATGCCTTCTACCGCTGGCCGGAATTCATGATCGACATGACAGATCGACTGGGCATCGACGGGATCACCGACCTCGCTCGAAGCGGCCGCGAGCCAGCCAATAAGATTAACATGCTCCACGCATGGTGCCTCGGAGCAGTCACGCAGCTCGGACGCGCGCTCTACATAATCATGGGGCACAACAAGCCCGACGAATTCCTGCCAGAGTTCAACGCGGCGATGAAGTTCTGGCAGGCACTTGTGTGGGGCTACCGAGGGGACGGTTACCTGTGGTCGTCGCAGAACCGCTACACGACCACCGCGCTCGACGACGCGTGGACGCAGCGGCTTCAGGGCAGCATGGAACCCCTCACGGAGGCCACCCGCCGCGAGTTCACAGCCCTGATGGCCTCGTGTGAGTTGCTGTCCTTCTACCTCCACCTCGACTGCCGATTGGGCATGTACGATCTCGGCCCCTTCGTGCTCGACAACGGAAACCCGATGATCGTGCGCAGCACATTCACCCGCGAGGACGCCTACAGCTGGTCCTTGTTTGCACGCGACCTGCCACACGCGATGACCTTCACCTTCGAGATCGATGCCGACCAGATGAGCCTCGAAGAGCTTCGACTTATAAGCATCGGCACTCTGATGACTCGTCCCCGCAACTACATCAACGCGATCGTCAAGGGCAGTGTCTGGGTGCGCGATGACTGGAACTCCGAGCTCCGTCAGATATCGCTTGAGGAGGCAACGGCGAAATATCTCACACCCGTCGGCGATGCTACGGGTGGTGTGTTTGAGTGGATGACACGAACTCCCCGCCGACACCTGGTCGAGAATGGCGCCTTCGTGTACTACGTCGGGATGATTCTGCCGTTCATGCGGAAGGCGGGGCTGTACGACCACTACTGCGAGAAGTTCGACCTGTGGGAGATCGACGAGCGAGCCTCGCGCGTATACTACGAGTTGGACCGCAATAATTTCGCCCGGATTGTGGTACCGACACGTCTTTTCACCTCGTCGGAGACTTCTTTTGCGCCGATTTCCTCTAATGCCCAGCTCTGGCGTTCGAAGTACGCCTATGTCTGAGATGCGCTTGCCAGAGGTCGGAGAGCAGACGGCGAACTGGCTTGACTCTGCCAGTGTTCTCGTCACCGGTGCAGGTGGTGGGATAGGGAGTGCTGTGTGCGCCGCCTTCCTGACCCGCGGGGCGAACGTGGTGGGGCTTGACCTCGACGAGTCGTGGATTCGGCGTCTGGAGGGGCGGCGCCTCTCCGGAAAGGTGCGAGCCGTCACAGGTGATGTCACCATCGCCAGGGACGTTGCCGCGGCTGTGGAGGAGGCGCAGCAGACGTACGGGGGCCTGCACGTCGTCATTACGGCGGCCGGTGTCCAGGCAGTCGGCAGTGTGGAAGACACTTCCGAGGAGACATGGCAGAAGGTTCTCGACATTAATCTGACGGGGACTTGGCTGGTCTGCAAACATGCTGTTCCCGCGATGCGGCATAGTGGCGGAGGCATCATCCTCTGCCTCGCTTCCACGACGGCACTGCACCCACGTGAAAGGCTCGGCGCCTACTGTGTCTCCAAGGCCGGCGTAGGCATGCTCGTTCGCGTGCTGGGCCGCGAGGTCGCACACGAGGGCATCCGAGTCGTAGGCGTGTGCCCCACCGGCGTGGAAACGCCTCTACTTGCGGGGATGATCAAGGAGCTCCAAGAGGACGGCGCTTCCGCTGACCACAATGCCGGCCTGATGGCGTCCAAGCCCGTGAAGCGCTGGCTGACCGCGGACGAAGTTGCCGAGACGCTCGTATGGCTGACCTCACCCGCCGCGCCATCGATCACAGGCAGCAATATACCCCTTGACTTCGCCTCTGCCTGAGAGGCCAACCACGCGACCCAAGGGAGCACACACATGCGCGCAGAAGCCACCACCCAGTTCGACCACAACTCGACCTCCTTCATCGCCGATCCCTATCCGCAGTATGAGCAGCTCCGGGACGAGGACCCCGTCCACTTCAGCGAGCGCTACGGCGGCTATTTTATCCTGACCCGCTACGAGGACGTGCGAAAGGCGCTACTGGACTGGAAACTATATTCCTCTGCGCAACCCGGCGTGACGTCAATCCCCATGAGTGTGCAACGAGACTTCCCCGAAATCCCGCTGGAGGTAGACCCCACGGAGCACACCGAGTACCGCGGGCTCGTCACTCGGTTCTTCACCCGCAACGCGATCTCGGAGCTTGAAGCCGACATCCGTCGCATCGCCGTCGAGCTGCTAGAGCCGCTGCGCGAAGCGCGCGGGGGCGACTTCGTGCAAGAGTTCGCCCTCCCACTCGTCTCGCGCGTGCTCGCGGTCTTCCTACAGGTCCCCGAGGAGGACGCCAAGCGCTGGGTCAAGTGGGCCAAAGATATCTTCCACGGCCGACTCACGGACCGGGCCCAGGCTGACCGCGCGAGCCGCGACATGATCGCGTACGTGGACGGGTTGGTGGAAGACCGTCGACGGTCTCCAGGCGACGACCTCTTCAGCGCTCTCGTCACGTCGCGCTTCCAGGGCCGGCCCCTGACGCAGGCCGAGTTGCATGGCTTCGGCGTGTTGCTTCTCAACGCCGGACAGGAAACCACGGTCAATGGGATCGGAAACAGCCTCTGGTACCTGGCCGAGCACTCCAAGGACCGCCGACGGCTCCAAGAGGAGCCCGGTCTCCTGCCCGCCGCAGTCGAAGAGTTCCTCCGATTCATGTCGCCGATCCAACTGCTCGGCCGCAACGCCACGCAGGACACGACACTCCACGGGCGCACTATCCCGGCGGAAGCGACCGTGGCGGTGTGCTACGGGTCCGCCAACCGGGACACACGGGTGTTCCCGGCCGCCGATGAATGTCGAATCGATCGCCACCCGAATCCCCACCTCGCGTTCGGTGCCGGCCCTCACGCCTGTCTCGGCGCGCACCTGGCTCGCGCCGAGATGCGCGTAGCGCTCGAGGAGATATTCGCCCGGATGCCTGACTACCGCATTGGTTCCGCAGCGGAGGTGAAGCTGACGCCGCACGGCGACCTGCGCGGTTTCTGGAGGCTTCCTGTGAGCACGCCGTGACTACCATGCCACCCAACGCTCCCACTATCGTCGCTCTGATCCGGCATGGCCAGGCGGCTGCCCCCGACCCCGAGGGACGCTTTTTGAGCAAGGGCCCGGTCGGCCTGACGGCAGTCGGCGAGCAGCAATCCGTACACGTCGGGAAGCTCCTTCGAGGTCTGCGCATTGCTGCGATCCACGCCAGCGACCTACTGCGGGCGCGGCAGACGGCCGAGATCATCGCGCGGACAATCGACCTGCCAGTCGAGTACGACGATCAGCTGCGCGAGGTGGACTGCGGGAATCTCGACGGCTCGACAGTCGAGGAGTTGGAGCGATCCAACCCCGCGTTCCTGCCCTGGGTCCGGGCCGGGTTCGAGCAGGGCTTCGCGTCGAACGCCGACCATCTGGACCCGACGCTGCGCTTCCCCGGGGGGGAGAGTATCACAGATATGGCGGAGCGCGCCGTTGCCGCGCTCCGGCGCATCTGTGAGCGTCACCGGGGCCGTTGCGTGGTCATTGTGTCCCACGCCTGGGTCACATCCGTCATCCTCTGCCACGTTATGGACGTGCCCGTTAGCCGCTATTTCCGTTTTGGACAGCCCAATGCCGGGTTGTCGGTCGTCCGGGTGGCGCCGGACGGCCGCGGCATGCTCGACGGGCTCAACATCGCGGCCTCGTTCGACATTGTGGCCGGCGGTTCGTTGCCGGTTCGCGACCACTCCCTGACCACGGGACGAGGGTGAGATGGACAGCGATCTGCCCCCGATTGTCGTTAACGAGGTGCAGGCAGTCGACCAGGACCGGGTGCTGCTGGGCGGCAAGGGCGCCGGCCTGTTCTGGATGGCCTCCCTGGGTGTCCCCGTACCACCGTTCTTCATGCTCACGACCCGTGCCTGGCGGGAGTGGGACGAGGCCGGACAGCTCCTCGAACCGCACACCTCCATGATCATGGAGATGATCCGGTGGCTTGAGCAGCGGACGGGACGCACATTCGGGCGCGGCCCACGACCACTGCTCGTCTCGGTCCGCTCCGCTGGAATGGTATCCATGCCGGGAATGATGGACACCATTCTCAACCTCGGATTGACACCGGAGGCTCTGGGCGCGCTGCATGAGGAGTTCCGGAGCCTCCAGATCGTCGGTGACGTCATCACCACCTTCGTCGATACAGCGACGCCGGTGTTCGCCAGCCAGCACGGTGGGAAGCCTGTGCCCCGTCCGGTCATCCCCGTTGCTGCCCAGGATCAGCTTGTCGGCGCCATCGAGGGCGTGTTTGCATCCTGGAACAACCACCGCGCCCGGCTGTACCGCCGGATTAACCGCATCCCGGATGAGCACGGGACGGCCATCGTCGTGCAGGCCATGGTTTTCGGAAACGCCGACGCTGAGTCGGGCGCGGGGGTTCTGTTCACGAGGGATCCTGTGACTGGCTCCGGAGACCCGAGGGGAGAATGGGTGGCTGCAGCCCAGGGCGAGGCGATCGTTTCGGGCAGAATGACGCCGGCGCCGGTTCACGAACTTGCATGCTGCCAGCCTGACGTCTTCGACCAACTCCTCCGAATCGCCCGATGCCTTGAGCGCGAGGCGGGCGAGCCGCAGGACATCGAGTTCACGGTGGAACGAGGCAAGCTGTTCCTCTTGCAGACCCGTGCCCTGAAGCACACGCCCCTGGCCGGTTGTCGGATCGTCCTGGCGTTGCTCGATGAGGGTTCCATCACTCGAGACGAGGCCATCCAGCGATTGTCGTCCATCGACTTCGCCGACTTGGCCATTGAGGCGCTGGTCCAGCCACCCGCCGACGAACTCCTGCTGGCCACCGGCTTGCCGGCCTCGCCAGGGATCGCCCATGGAGTGGTCGCGCGCGACGTCGGCTCCGCGCCATCGGTAACTTCAGAGCGCCATCCGCTCGTGCTCCTGCGGCCTGAGACTTCCCCGCACGATCTTCCGGTGATGCGCCGGGCCGCGGCGCTGGTTACGGAGCGCGGCGGCCTCACGTCGCATGCGGCCATCATCGCGAGAGAGCTGAGGATCCCCTGTGTGGTCGGTTGCGGTGATCTCGACTCGGTCCGTAGCGGCGGCGAGGTCACCGTGGACGGCGCGGCCGGTCGGCTGTACGCGGGCCGGCTCGCGACCGAACGCTCCGTCCCCGAGATCGTCCGCCGCGCACGATCTCTCGTGGCCGAGGGCGAGGAGGTGAGCACGACATGACGTTCAAGGTTCAGTCGGATCCGGTCGATCGTCCCGCAGTCACAGAGCTATTGCTTAAGGTGACGATGCGAGGCGTCATTGACTACGACACGACCCGGGAGTGGTTCGGCGACACCGGCATCGGCGACCGAACTATCTCCGAGCTCGTCGCCGAGGAGGTTCTTGCGCAGGACGGCGAGTTCCTCTACGTCACTGAAGCGGGCGACCGGCGGCTGACCAAGCACCTGCGTGCGCAGGTCGGCCCTGAGGACGAGGAAGCCCTCGCCGAGTTCGCGGACACGTTCATCGGTCTGGACGCCGAGCTCAAGGTGACCCTGACCGATTGGCAGCATTCCCAGCGCGAGGGCGACCCAGAGAGCCAGATCGCCGCCGTCGAACGCTGGCTGGACATCGACCGGCGCCTGCACGAGGCCGCAGGCCGAATGGGCGCCGCGAAACACCTGTTCGGCCGCTACCTGGACCGCCTGCAGGCCAGCCGGCACGCCACCCTCGCTGGCGAAACAGATCAGCTGTCCGGCGTCAACGAGTCTTCGTACCACAGCCTCTGGTTCCTGCTCCATGAGATTCTCCTTCGCAGCCTCGGCCGCGAGCGACAGGAGTGAGTCCGATGCCGGACACTGTGCTCAGCCCACGGACGGAATCACCGCTGACTCAGGTGTTCGCACCTCGGTCGATCGCCGTCGTCGGGGCCTCCCCAAACCCGCGACGGATCGGCAGTCGGGTGCTGTCGAACGTTCGCCGGCACGGTTTCGCCGGAGACATATACGTCGTCAACCCCAACCACGAAGAGGTCGACAGTCTCCGCGCGTACCCATCACTGCAGAGCCTGCCCGCCGTGCCCGACCTAGTGCTGCTCGCCGTCGACGCCGACGCCTCCCTGGAGATTCTCGCCGAGCTCGGCAAGGTCGGCGGTCACAACGCCGTTCTGCTGGCCAGCGGGTTCGAGGAGTCCGGCTCCGGAGCGCGCCGTGCACGCCGACTGACAGAGTTGGCCCGGACCTACGGACTCAATGTGGTCGGCCCGAACAGCCAGGGGCTGTGGAACGTCCCCCACCGAATGGTGCTCGCATTCGGCTCCGAGGCGCAACGCGCGCGCGTCGACGCCGGTCCCGTTGCGGTACTCGCCGAAAGCGGGAGCCTTGGCGGAGCGGTGACACGCCGGATCCAGGATCTCGGCGTCGGCGTGGCGTACTTCGTGAGCACGGGCGACGGCACAGTCATTGACACGGCCGACTATCTGAGGCACGTCATCGCCGATCCGGCTGTGCGTGTCGTCGCGCTCTACCTCGAGGGGATCCGCGACGGTCGCCGACTGGCCGCCGCACTGGAGGAGGCTGACCGGCGTGGTGTCCGGGTGGTCGCCTTGCCCGGCGGCGTGAGCACCGTCGGACGCGCCACGGCAACATCTCACACCGGCCGGATTATCGCCCGTCCGCAGCTGTTCACCGACGTCCTGGAGCAGCACGGCGTCGTCGTCGCTGCGACGGTCCGAGAACTCGTTGCTGCCACCCGCACGCTGGCGTTGGCACCTGACGGGCTTAAGCGTGCACCGCAGACTGCGGTGCTCGGGATATCCGGGGGAATGCTGGCGCTTCTCGTCGACGCATGCGAGCGGCGGATCGAACTGGCCGAGTTTTCCGATGATACGCTGTCTCGGTTGCGGGGAACGCTCCCGCCCTATACAGATTCCGCGAATCCCGTGGACGTGACCGGAGCTGTGGTGGAGGACGAGGCACTGCTCCTCGACACGGTCGATGCGGTTCTCGCTGACCCTGGCGTGGAAGCGCTGATTGTGGGGCTCGACAATCTCGGGTACGACCGCCTGGTCCGCAACGTTGAACGGTTCACGTCGGTCGCCAGCCGGACACGCAAGCCGCTCGTGTTCTCGCTGTGGGACCCTCCGTCGGAGCGAGCCGTCGAAGTCGAACGGCGACTCGGCGAGGAGGGCGTGTTCGTCGCGGACGACCCTTCGGACGCCGCGTCGCCACTCGAGTGGCTCATCGAGAGGAAGGTATGCAGGGCGCCCTCCGACCTGCCGGAGCGTCGTGCATTCGAGACGGCGGACTATCTGTCAACGTGGCCGGGCATCCAGCAGCTAGCCAGGACGCTGGGAGCGCGCATCCCGCCGACCCAGCTGCTCGGCGGCGAAGTCACGCTCCTTGACGACCAGCTTGGGCCGCCTCCCTACGTTGTCAAGCCACTGCCGAACGCGGTGCACCACAAGACGGACCGCGGCCTCGTGCATCTCCACCTGTACACGTTCGATGACGTGGCAGAAGCGGTTACCGAGGTCCGTAGCGCGGTGGGCCTCTCCGTCCCGGTTGTCATCCAGCAGATGGTCACTGGTGTCGAGCTGCTTGTGACCGTCAGCCATGATCCCGACTGGGGATATGTGCTGACGGTCGGATCCGGGGGCAAACTCGTCGAACTTCTGGACGACTTCACACACCTTGTCGTCCCATGCCACGAGTCCGACGTGCGGGACGTCCTAGCGCGGCTCAAAGTCCACCGGGTCCTGAGAGGCCACCGGGACACGCCCCCGTCGGATATCGATGCCCTGGTTGCGACCATTGTGCAACTGCAGCAGGTCGTGTTGACGCACCGCGACACGGTCGACGAGATCGAGCTCAACCCTCTCGTCGTGGGTGCCGCCGGACAGGGTGTGTTCCTTATCGACGTTCTCGCCACGGTCAAAGGTAGGACTCCATGACCGATACGACGATCGCAACCGAGTATGCCGAAATCCGTGAGCTCCTGAGGATCGGCAATCGGCGGGTCGATACCCCTGAACGCTTCGAGATACTGGACCCCGCTACGTCGCAGGTCGTCGGTTCTTGCCCGAACGCTGCCGCTGCCGACGTAATTGCCGCCATCGACGCCGCTGAGGAGGCGTTCGTCGCATGGAAGCGGACCGCCCCCGACGCCCGCGCCCGGCTGTTGCGGAAGGTGCACGACGCCCTGCTTCAGGAGCAGGACGAGCTCGCACGGCTGATCACCCTCGAGGTGGGCAAGCCGCTCCGCGAGTCGCGAGCCGAAGTTGAGTACGCAGCCGAGTTTGGTCTTTGGTACGCGGAAGAGGCACGTCGTATCTATGGGCGTACGGCGCTTGGCGGCTCGGACGCAAAGACCTGGATGCACCTTGTACGTCAGCCGCTGGGAGTCGTAGGTGCGATAACACCCTGGAACTACCCTCTGCTGCTGGCCGCGCGGAAGGTGTTCGCGGCGCTGGCAGCCGGCTGCACCGTTATTCTCAAGCCGAGCGAGCTCGCACCCTTGTCCGCCCTCCGGCTCGGATATGTGGCCGAGCGAGCAGGGCTCCCCGACGGCGTGCTAAATATTGTGACCGCAAATCCGCCGGATCACGTCGGTGACGTGCTCTCCGGTGACCCGAGGGTTCGGAAGATCTCCTTCACCGGCTCAATCGGTACGGGTAAGCAGCTCATGGAGGCCAGCGCCCGCAACCTAACCCGCGTCAGCCTCGAACTCGGCGGAAACAACCCGTTCTTGGTGTTCGAGGACGCTGATCTGGAGGCCGCCGTCGACGCCGCGCTAGTGGCGAAGCTGCGCAACGGCGGTCAGACCTGTGTCTGCGCGAACCGGCTGCTCGTGCACGAATCCGTACTAGACGAGTTCACCCGGCTCTTTTCGGCAGCCATGCGGAACCAGGTCGTCGGACCGGGATTGGAACCGACGACTGACGTTGGACCGCTGGTGCAACCTGGAGCGGCGTCACGGATCCAGTCGGCCGTGGACGACGCGGTCTCCGCCGGCGCCACCCTAGTATGCGGTGGTCTACCACTTGCCAGAGAGGATCTCTCAGGTGGTTCGTTCTATCCACCGACGGTTCTGCGAGACGTCCCGCCGGACACGCGGCTGGTCACCGAGGAGACCTTCGGACCCGTCGCGCCGATTGAGCCGATCTCGAACATCGACGAGGCCGTCGAGTCAGCCAATAGGACCGACTACGGTCTGGCCGTCTACGTGTTCACCGAGAGCCTGCGCAAGGCCCTACGGGTCAGCGAGGATCTCGAGACCGGAATCGTTGTCGTCAACCGGGCCGCTCCCTCCGGAGTCCACTTCCCGCAGGGCGGCGTTAAGCAGAGCGGGATCGGCCTGGAGGGAGGACCGGAGGGCCTTGAGGAGTTCACATTCAGCAAATATATCTCCATCAACGCCTAACGAAACAGAGTCACAATTGAGGGTTCACGTCGACCACGATCGGTGTTTCGGATTCGGGCGCTGCGTCGATATCGCTCCGAACACCTTCAGATTGAATGAGGGTGGGCAGAGTATCACGGGCGAGCCACGCGATGATGAGGACGCTATCCAACAAGCGGCGTGGGCCTGCCCAACGCAGGCGATCGAGATCATCACCAAGAGCGCTCCAGGACCATCTTCCTGACCCTCGCCGGACACGCCGTTCCGAATCTCGTGTCGCGTGCGTGAAGTAGTTTGACGATTCGCTTTTGGCCAGAATGGTGTCGGCGTCCTTGATCCATGGCGCACGGCTATGTGCATCCGTCCGCGACGACGCTGGCGGCGGAGCACCGCGCGGCCCGGGCCCCGGATCGAGGCGACATGCTCACCGCTATCCCAGCGGGCGCTTCGGCGGGCTTCCCTGGTGTCGAGGTGGCGGGCGGCGGGAAGCTCGATCCTGGGCGGCTGCTTGTCGAGCACGATGCGTTCGTGGCCGAGCTGCCCTGCCGGAGTCAGGCGAAGTACCTGCGCCGACGAGGCACCCAGCAACTGCTGGCCACCTATCCCAGTCTCGAGGTGTGGATGACCCGCCCGGTCGCCGGTCGGATCGCCGAGGCCCCCCGGCTGCAGGCGAGTTGCCGGAGGAGGTTCGGCTCGCGCTGACCGACATCGTCGGGGCGGCCCGGGAGGGCTGCTGGCGATGAGCGTGGCCACCGGGTTGGCGGTGATGCAGGCGATGTTCGAGGCCAAGATCACCGAGGTGGCCGGGCCGAAGTGCAAGCACGACCCGAACCGGACCGCGGTCCGGCACGGCACCGGGCACGGGTCGGTGACCCTCGGGGGTCGGCAGGGTGCCGGTGAGCCGCCCGCGAGGCCGCAGCACCGGCGGGCACGAGGTGGCGCTGGACTCGTATGCGCACTTCGCCGCCGATGACCTGCTCTCGCAGGTGGTGCCGGAACGGATGCTCGCTGGGGTGGCTACCCGCCAACACGCCCGGATCGGCCGCTGTCGAGTGCGTTGCCACAGCACGAAGTTGTACAGCTCGCCGTTGTTGGTCAGGACGCAGGTCTGCTGGCGATGCTCGTGCCGTCACGAGCGAGGCCAGTGGGAGGTCGGGATGCTGACACCAGGTGAGCGCCGGGAGGTGCTCGAGCAGCTGGACGAGCTCACCGCGGAGGTACGGCGGTGGGCTGGCGAGGCCGAGGGCAGGATCAACGCGATCGGCCAGGAGGTCGAGCGGTCTGCTCGAGCTCCGTCAGACGCTGGTCGAGCTGCTGAACGGCCTCGTCGAGGGCCTCGCGCAGGGCCTCGATCTGTTGCGTGATCTCGCGGTACTCGGTGCTGGGTTCGACCGGCGTGGGCTCGCGCTGAACGTAGACGGCCTTGCCGGGCTGGCCCTCGGCGATGCCCTCGTTCTGCAGTTCCTTGACCGCGGCGCGCGCGACGGTGACCGAGACGCCGTAGGTGGCCATGAGCTGCGAGGTTGACGGCAGCGCCTCGCCAACGGGGTAGGTCCCGTCAGCGATCTTGGCCCGGAGGTCGTTGGCGATCTGCCGGTACTTCGGCCCCCTGGTCGAGGCGGTCACCCGGGCCTCCCGTCGGCGGCTTCGTGCACCTGTCACACCAAGTCCATCACAGCGGTGACCGCCGTGCACAGTCGCGTCCTTGACTTACTAGCAACACTATGTGCACTATGAGGGTTAAGTTGCCGTCGTTGATCGGAGGTAGTAGTGAGCCCACTCAGGTCCGTGGCCCCGCCCGGTGGCGAGGCGCCGCGCTTCTACAGCGTTGCCCAGGTCGCACGGATGCTCGGCATGTCGTCGATGACCGTGTACCGGGCGATCAGCGCGGGGGAGTTCCCGGCGGTGCGCATCCGCGGTCGCCTGATCGTCCCGGCGAGGGCCGTCGAGGCCATGGCCGAGGAGGCGGTCGCCGACCGCACCGTCGTCGACGCGTCGGGCTTCGTGCCGGCGGGGGTGGCGCTGCCATGACAAGCAACCAGACTCCGGTGAACGAGCAGGTCGACGCCGCATTGGACGAGCTTCACGTCGAGCGGGCACGCCTGATGCGACTGCCGTCGACGCACCATCGGTCCTCTCAACTGGCCGAACTGGCGGAGTTGGAGGCGGCGTGGTGGGCGGTGCTGTTCGAGCACGCCCGGATCCGGGTGCACTGGCGCGCCGCGCTGGCGGCGCAGGAGGCTGCCCGACGCACCGCAACGACGTGGCGCCGTCGCGCCCAGGCTCAGCTCGACCGTGCCCCCGCGGTCCCGGCGGAGGCGTTGGGAGCGGCGGCCTGATGACCGAGCGTCTCTACGTAATCAAGAACGGGATGCCCGTCGTTGCTGGGGATCACCTCCGGGTGCAGTCGCCGGCTAGCCAAGTCCCGTTCCGGCCGGCTGGGTGCCGGAGCCGGGGGAGGGCGGTCGGCGCGACGTCGTCGGGGTGGCCGGCTCGCTGGCTTGCGGTGGCGGTGCTCGTCGTTCCGGTGGCGCTGGTGCTGAACGGGCCGGCGTTCTACGTGGCGCTGGGGCTGCTGTCGGGCTTCGGGATCGGCCTGCTCGACGAGGCCATCCGCCGGGCGCGGTTCTGGAGTCACCACAGGCAGTGCTCGTCCCGCCGACCGCATGACGAGCGGGACATGACCGCAGTCGCTGATGTGGCCGGAGTGCTGCGGTGAGGCCGCAGGTGGACCCGGGGCAGCCGAAGCCGCCAAGCACCCACCGCCCCGGGCCGGCCCACCAGCAGCAGGCCACTCCCGCGACAGGAGCCCCACCATTCTCCACCACCACTCTCGCGGCGCCGAGCTTGTCTCGCCAGGTGCCGCGCCGCGCTGACCGCGACCTGACCTCCTGATCGGCCCCCGGGGCGGCACGAGGCCGCCACCGAGACGCGCCCGCCGTCCCGGGGAGCCCACCACTACTGCGAGAGAGGACGCCACGATGCCCGAAACCCGGATCCGGCTGAGCAGTCCCACGGATCCCGCGCACCCGATCGAGATCGGCGTACCCGGCGAACGTTCCGTCTGCCCCGGTCTGGTGATCACACCGTGCTGCAGCTGCGACGAGCAGGGCCGTCCGGTGCTGCGGGACGGCTGGCAGATCACCCACGAGCCCACTGGGCTGCGCCTGACCGATCGGGTCTTCGGCGAGCTGCTCGACGCGGTGATCTTCACGGAGGTCCTCGCCGGGCACGAAATCGACTTCACCGACCCCCACATCGGCGCTCACCCCGCCGTGCTGGGGGCGCTGCAGGCCACCGCCGCCGTGGTGGAGGGGTGGATGACCGGGCACCGGCCCGTCGCCCTAACGGGATGTCTGACCAGTCACGTCCGAGAGGAGACCAGGACATGACCACAACTGGCGCGTCCCGGGCGGCACTGACCTCGGTGGCTGCCCGAGCGACCATGCCACGAACCCGCCATGAGGTGATGGCTCGGCTGTCCGGAGAGCTCCTGCTGGGGCACGCCCGCGTGCACGAGCTCGACACGGTCTACGACGACTTCCGGGCCTTCCTGGCCGAACGCGCCGAGAGCCTCGGCTTCGAACTGGACTGGGACGACGAGGGCGGCGTGGTGTGCGCCTGGCGTCTCGGGCCCGACACCGAGCCCACCGACGGTGGGGTCGATGACGCGTTGTGGGCGGCAATGGCCGACCTGGAGGCCTTCCGCGGCTGGTTGCCGGTTTACCACCGAGCCCAGCACCAACTGGACCGTGCTCGCACAGCCTTGGCCGACACGGGCGCCCAGTTCTGCACCTACGACACCGACACCGCCCGACCAAGGGTGGAGCTGCACCCCGATCAGTTGCTGGGTGCGCTGCGCGCCGCCTACCAGGGCGGATGCAACGCCCAATCCTGGCCGGTGCTCGACGAGCCGCAACCCGCCCTGCCAGGAACCTGACCCGCCACCGCACTCCGGGTGCTCGGCGCGAAGCCGCCAACCCATCCCGCCGGCACCCGGTATCCCGCGAGAGGAGCACTCCCATGTCCGGCGCTGAACGCCGCGAAGTCGAGCAGGCCGCCGCCGGCCTGGCCGGTCTGTACACCGAGCCCGTCCTGGATCAGGCGGCCGCGCTGCTGGCCGACCTGTACGCCGCCGGCGACCGTCACGGCGTCGCGCCATCGGAATGGGGCGGTGTCACGCACCTGCCCCAGGCCTGCGTGATGGTGGCCCATCCCCGCTATCGGGACACGGCCCCGCAGACCGGGGAGCAGGCCGCCGCGCTGCTCGACGAGCTCGCGGCCGCCCTGACCGCGCGGGGCGTGCCAGCCACGCGTGACGGGCTGCAGGTCACTTTGGCCCGAGACTGCGCAGCCGGTCTGTCGATCACGATCGTGCACCGATCCGGGTGGGCGCTCATCTCGGGCGCTGCACACAGCGGCCCAGTGATCACCATCTACGCCACGCACGACGCCGACGGCGCCGCCGCGGTCGCCGACGCCGTAATCGCCGTCGCTCGCGGGCAGCGACTCGACCCGCTGTCCCGGCGGTGAGCGCGCCATTGCGCTGTGCCGCGCCTACCTCGATGCCCGGCCCCGTGCCGTTCCTCGACCGAGAGCGAGCCCACCATGCCTCTACTCGACCGGAGTCTCGTCTGCCCGGTATGCGGCGAAGCCGTTGTCCGTCGCCCGCCGACCTCGTGGAATCCCAGCTGGGGGCCACGGCCATCCCATTCCCATCCCGACGGGGAGCCGCTGTGCCCTGTCGTCGGGCCGGACGGCTACCAGCCCGCCGAGCCCGAGCCCGACGGGGGAGTGCCGTGAGCGCCGAACTGAACATCCCCGGACAAGGCGGCGACTCGGGTGGCGCCCAGCCGCGGGTCAGGGCGTGGCCGGTGTGGCTGCTGGCGGCGCCGGCCGGCGTGGCCATCTGGTCGGGCTGGGTCGGACTCGGTGGGCTGGCCGGATTCGGCGTGGTGCACCCCCTGCCCGGCATCGCCAACGGCTTCACGATCAACACGGCGATCACGTTGCCGATCGGGATGGAGGCCTACGCCGCCTACGCGCTGCGGGCGTGGCTGGCTGCGGGCACCCCGGCCCGGGCGCGCCAGTTCGCAAAGCGGTCAGCGATCGGAGCGCTCCTGTTGGGGGCGCTGGGTCAAATCGCCTACCACCTGCTGGTGGCGTCCGAGGTCGACTCGGCACCGTGGCAGATCACAACGCTGGTGGCGTGTCTACCGGTGGCGGTGCTCGGGATGGGCGCCGCGCTGGCGCATCTGCTGAATGGCGACCGTCACGCCGTCTCGGAGCCCTGGGCTATGGCCGTCGACACCGCGCCAGGTCCGCAGACCGCCCGGCCGGACGAGGCCGCGGCGCCCGCCCGTCCCGGTCCGGGTCACCAACCGAGCACCGCGGTCCCGGCGACGGACAACGTGCGGACGCTGCGACCGGACACCCCTCCGCGGCACCAGGCGGCCCGTCCGGGCAGGACCCCGGACACCAAGCCGGACGCGTCCGCGAACACCGGATCCGGCAGCGGCCCGCGTGGCGAGGCAGGCGAGTCAGCCGAGCAGCGGCGACGGCGGCTGGACCGAGAGCGCAAGCGGCGGCGCCGCGCAGAGCTCGCCGCGCAGCACCAGACCACGGCCGTGACAGGAGGCCAGCAATGAGCGCGGACACGAGACCGGCCATGGGGCGGGCAGCTGCGGACACCGAACCGGACGCGCAATCGGACGCGCCCGCCGTGTCCGGTACCGGGTCCGCGGCGCGGACATCGCACCGGCGCCGCTGGCCGACGGACGGACACATGGTGGCCGCGGTTCCGGCCGGGGTCGCCCTCGGCCTGGCCGGCCGGCAGGGCGGGCTGGCCGGGCTGATCGCCGCGCTGGTGGCAGTGGCTGTCTTGGTGGTCGTCGCCGAGCTGGTCCGCACCCGGATGCGGACGACGCGCGCGGCCCGGGAACGCGTACGCGAACCGGGCCGCGACACGGAGCTGCTCTCCGCGTTCTCGCAACTGTGTCAGTCGCAGGGCCGGGTGGCCGGACCGCGGCGGGCCGCCCGCGAGCTGGGCATCGACAAAGCCGACGCCGCGCGCCTGCTAGCGCTGCTCGAGGCCATCCGCCAACAGCGGGCCGAGCAGCGCGAGCTGGAGGGAGGTGCCAGCGATGGCCGCGACAGCACCGCGTGAGCCGCGGCGGGTGCGGTCGGCCCGCCGCCGCGCGGCGTTCCACGCCGACCGGGCACGGCGCGCCGACAACCCGAGCGCGCGGCTCAAGGCCGCGGCAGACGCGCTGCTGTCGGCTGTGGCCCACAGCCCCGACCCGACCCGGCCGCCAGCCGACGTCGCCGCGGACATCGCCGAGCAGGCCGCGTGGGTTGTTGCCCGCGCCGAACTGACCCCGGCCAGCCGGGAGCTGTACGAGGCCCGCCTGGCCCAACCCGGCACGGCCCGGGCGTGGCTGGGGGTGGCGCTGATGTGCCTGCGCGCGGCGATCGAGGAGCTACCCGAGTCCGGCACCGAGCGTGACCGGCTGTTCGAGCACTACATCACCGAGCTGACCCGCGAAGCGGGGCGGCTCCGAGCAGAACGGTGATCGAGATGGGCATCGCCAAACCCGACCTGATCCGGGCCTCGACCCCGGTACAGCCCTCCGCCGGGACGGCCCACTGTCGGCCCGAGTATGAGCCTAAGCATGAACCCGAGCGCGCGCCCGCGCGCGAGGCGCCCGAGACCGATGACGGGCACGGCCTGGTCGGCGGCCGGGTGCTGACCTTCCCGGCTCCGCCCAGCGCGGCTGCCACCGACAGTCACCAAGCGCAACTGTTGCCGGCCGCCCACACGTCACCCGACACAGCTCCGTGCGCGAGGGCAGAGCCGCGAACCCTCGTGGCGCGCGCTGGCGTGGTGTCGACCCGGTGGGCGGCCGAGGCTCGCGACAGTGGGCGGGCCGCGCTGGACGGATCGGTGTGGCGGTCCCGCCCGGCCGCGCTGCGCGACGTTCGAGCCCGGATCGCCCGAGCCGAGTGGGCCGGCGACCTCGACGCGCTGCGCGTGGCCGGGCAGCTCTATGGCTACTACGTCGCGTTGCCGCTCGTCGCCGGGCTCTACGCCCTGGCCGAGCTCGTCAAGCGCCCGAGCCGCGTGGCCATCGCCGTCCTGGTCGTGCTGATGACCGTGCTGCCCATCGTGCTGGCGATCTGACCCGAGCAAGACAACCGAGGAGAACGCTATGAACTTCGCCATCATGTGCACCGCCTTCGGCCTGCTGATCTTCCTGCGGAAGAAGCCGGCCAAGCCGTGGATGCAGTGGGTCAAAGGCGGGCTGGCCGCGATCGGCGGTGCGAGCCTCGCCGAGACTGGCATCGGCGTCTGGGCATCCGGGTTGCTGTCCGATGCCGGTGGGCTGATCGCCGACCTGTTCGGCACCAGCGCCGGCCTGGTCGTCGGCGTCGCCACCCTGATCACGACCGTGGTCGTCTGCTGGGACATCGGCGTGGACCGCAAGGTCGACAAGCCCGCCATGGCAGGGCTGATCGTGCTACCGCTGCTCTTTCTCGCTGCGGTGGGGCCGCTGGCCGACGTCGGCTCCGGGCTGACGGCCTCGATCGCCCAGGTCGGCGCCGAGAGCCTCGGCCGGTTGATCGGGGGCTGACCATGGGCGCCGACCTGATCCTGTCGATGATCGTCGCGGCGGTCGTCACCCGCGGCTGGGAGCAGTCAAAACGCCGCTCGGCCGCCGCGTGGGCCGAGACCCAGCAACGCACCCAGCAGCGCCGGGCCACCCGCGACAAGACCCGCCAGGCGCGTACGGCGACCTGCGCCAGCCGGTTGCGGGCCGCTCGGGCCACCGGTCCGCGCGATCCGCTGTGGTGGGCCTACGCCGTCGGTTGGGTCACGGCCGGTGCCGTGCGGGGCGGATTCGCCGCCATCCAGGGTGCTCGTGAGGGCGCGGCGGCCGGTGCTCGCGAGGGCAGTCGGCTCGGCCGCGAGGGCGCCCGCCGGGACTGGAGCTATCGCCAGACCTGGGATGAGTACCGCCGCCGACACCGCGCCAGCGCCGGCGGGGACGAGGCCGACCCCGTGGGTACGGAGACGGTGCTCGAGCCCCGCCCGGCCTGCGGTGTCTACACCACCGCGAACCGGATGATCGACGAACCGCAGGGCGGGCGAGTGTGCCCGGCCTGCGTCGGCTGGCAGGCCGCCACCCGCGACCCGCAGACCCCCGCTGGCGACGGCGCCGCCGACGATCCCTCGCTGGACTACGCCGACCTGGACCGCGATGCCACCGCCTGGGGTGTAGCCACCGTCGCCGACGACGGCACCCTGCGGGTCACCGCGCACCGCGACAGGGATGCCGCCGAGCGCGCGGCCGAGCAGACGCCGCGGGTCAGCGTGCTCGGCGCCAATGGCCGGCCGACTGCCACGGTGCCGGAGGTCTACTACCACCCGCAGCGCGGCTGGACACTCGCCGGCATCGGGGTGCCGTCGCCCGAGCGAGCCTCGCCAGCGAACAGTGCCGTCGACCCGGCCGACTCCATCGAATGCCCCAACCCGCGCTGTGTCCGCGACCTGGAGGCCGGTAACCGTGGCTGCGCCGACTGCATTGCGCAGCTACGAGAGCGGGGGACCAGCGGCACCGACGAGCAGCTCGAGGCGGTGCTGATCGATCGCTATGACGCACACGAGGCCAGCCTCGGCGACGACACCCCGAAGCCCTACCGCCCCTGCGGCGGCAGCGGAGACAAACCACAGTTCACCACTGGAGGTACCGCCATGAACGCACTCCCAGCCGGCCAGCAGGTCGCCGGCACCGGCGAGGGCTACACCGACACCGTGGCCACGCTGACCACGTTGTCGCGGCAGCTGGCCGCCGCCCACGAGACCGCCCAGACGCTGATCGACAACCTGACCGCGGCCGAGGTCGACAACGACACCATCACGAACGTCGGTGAGCTGGTCGACATGCTCGACACCTCGTCGCCGCTGGCCGAGCGGACCGCCCGCCACGTTCAGCAGCGCCACGAGCCGGTCGCCGAGGCCGTGGCCGGGGCCGGCGGCTCGGGCAACGTCGCCGCGAAGTCCTGGTATGACGACCACTGACCAGCGAGCTTGACCGTTCCCCGGCTGAAGGGGCCATCAGCCACAGCCCACGACCGCGGTCTGTGGCTGATGGCACCCGCCAGGCCATGACACCCGAGAAAGGACTCGTGATGGCCGGCCGCGACACCCAGCCCATCCAGCAGCAGACTGACCCGCCCGAGGCCGACGGTGCTGACACGCTGCCGCCGAGTCCGTGGGAGCTGACCCGCGCCGAGGCCCGCCGGCTGCGGCGCCGCTACCGCCGCCAGGGGCTACCGCTGGCAGCGATCGGTGGCACGCACGCGGCCGGCGCAGCCGCGGCCGTGGTTTCCGGCGGAGCCGTGCTGCTACCCCTGGGGGCGGGGCTCGGCGCGGCCGCCGGTGCCTACGCCTACGCCCACCACCACGCCACCCGCTGGAACCGCGTCTACGCCGCCGTCGCCGCAGCGAGCTCGGCCGGGTGGCAGACCACCGCCGCCTTGGCAGGGGTCGACGGCATCATGCCGGGCTTGCTGTGGCTGGGCGGGGCGGCACTGGCCATCCCGTGGTGGGCCCGCCACGCCGAGCCCGACCCGGACGTCGCTGCCGAGCTCGACGACCTGGCCGCCCGACCCCCGGAGTTCCCGCAGCCGCCGCGCGCGCCGGAGTCCGCGCCGGACCCGCGAGCGGTCACCTGGGGCCGCCACCTCGGCGCGAAGGGTAAGGCCCTGGCGGGCTCGCGCCTCTTCGATGTGGACGAGTTCCGCTACGGGTGGAAGGCGACCGTGGAACTGCCGATCGGGCAGCACTGGCACGAGGTCATCGCCGCGCACAAGGCGGTTCTTTCCGTTTACGGGCTGCCCGACGGCCGGGTTTTCACCGAGGCCATCCCCGGCGCGTCCGTGCGCACCGCCCGGCTGACTGTGCTGACCAGCGACCCGCTGGAGAAGATCACCCGCTGGACCGGGCCAGGTCTGGACCCCGCCCGCGGCACGTTCCCGCTGATGACCACCGCCGACGGCGAACTGTTGCGGTTCCGCTTCTGGTGGCCCGGCGACGGCGCCGCCCACGCGCTGGTGTCCGGAGTCAACGGGTCGGGCAAGACGAAGGTTCTCGACCTTGTCCTGACCGAGGCTGGCGCCTCCGACCGCATCGTCCCGCTGATCATCGACGGGGGCGACGGCGCGTCGTTGCCGCAGTGGACCGACCGGGTGCCGCTGGCCGCCGAGACTCCAGGGGATGCCCGCAAGCTGCTGCGCTACGCGCTCAAGCGCATGGACGCGCGCCGCGCGGTGATCAAACGCCAAGGCGGTGGCTCGATCGACCCCACACCGGACACGCCGTTGCTGGTCATCGTCATCGACGAGGCCCACAGGCTGCTCATGGACGACGAGGTCGAAGGCACCAGCAATCAAGACCTGCGCCGCATGGTCGAGAAGCTCTCCCAGGAGGGCCGCAAGTTCGCGATCAGCGTGGTGCTGGCCACGCAGGTGCCCAGCGCAAAACAGCTCGGCGGGTCGACCGTGCTCCGAGACCAGCTCAAGGGCGGCACCATCGTGGGCCTTCGCGTGACCGAGTCCACCACCGGCAACATGATCACCAGTGGTGCTCCGATGCCGGAGCCGCTGCACCACCTGCCGGCCGAGTTCCCCGACGGATCTCCCACCAAGGGGCTGGGCTACATGCTCACCGCGCGGATGATCCGCGCTCGGTCGCTGCTGCTGGACCACCCCGCCGCGTGGCCGCTCACCGCTACCCCGCTGCAACCCGTTGGGGACGGCGAGCCGGTGAACGTGCCAGAGCTGACTGGCGAGGACGAGGCCGACCCCATCGCGCCCGCCAGTGGCGACCTGCAGCCGGTAGCGGCCATTGACGACGGCGAGGCCGCTCGGCGGGTGAAGCAGGCGCTCGACGAGGGCGCCGCCACGGACACCGCCGCCCTGATGCGCGCGACCGGATTGAGCATGGGCCAGGTCCGCCGGGCGCTGGCAACACACAACTGACGCAGCGAGAGGGGCGTGACGTGACGGCGAAGTCGCCGCATCCGCAGGCGCTGGACCACGAGACGGCGTTGCTGGGGCTGCTGCTGCACCGGCCGGCGTCGGTGCTGCGGCTGCCGCTGCGCCGCGAGCACTTCCAGCAGCCGCTGCACGGGGTGATCCACGACGCGATCGTGGTCGCCGCCGAGCAGCACGGCGCTGACGCCGGGGTGCTGTACATCGCCGAGACGCTGCGAGCTCGGACCGATGTGCCGAACCTGATGGGCCGGCTACGCAACGGCGTCCTGCTGACGGACTACATGGCGTCGGCCCAGGTCTGCGGCGGCACCCCGGAGTGGCTGGCCGAGCAGATCATCGAGGCCTGGCGACGCCGGCACGTCCACGCGCTGGGCAGCCGGCTGCAGCAGCTGGCCGACACCGACACTGACCTCGACGGTGTGGTCGACCAGGCGATGAGCTCGTTCGTCGACAGCCTCGAGGAGCTACCGCCCGCTGGCCGCTGGGAGCCACCCACCCCGCTGGCGCCGCGGCGTGCGCTGCCCCGGTTTCCCGTCGACGCGCTGCCAGGCTGGTTGGCGCAGCACGTCGAGGCGGTTGCCACGTTCACCCAGACCCCGCCCGATCTGGCCGGCTGCGTTGCGCTGGCCGCCCTGTCCGCCGCTGCTGGGGGTCGGGCGAGGGTGCAGGTCCGGCCTGGCTGGGTCGAGCCGGTGAACCTGTTCACCGTCGTGGCCATGCCGCCGGGTTCGCGTAAGTCGGCGGTGTTCGCCGCTATGACGGCGCCGCTGTTCGCCGCGGAGGCCCAGCTCGTCGAGCAGTCCCGCCCGTTGATCATCGACGCGCAGCTGGCGCAGCGCACCGCCCACCGCGACGCGGAGCGCCACGCCACCGGCGCCGCGGACACGGCCAACCCCGAGGCTCGGGCCGAGGCGCTGGGGATGGCCGCCGACGCCGCGCTGGCCGCCGAGCAGGTCACCGTCCCGGCCACGCCCCGGCTGGTCGCCGACGACATCACCGCTGAGGCCGCCGGCAGCCTGCTGGCCGAGCAGGGCGGCCGGCTGGCGGTGCTCTCGGCCGAGGGCGGCATCTTCACGACTCTGGCCGGGCGCTACTCGGCCGGGGTGCCCAACCTGGAGGTCTTTCTCAAGGGCCACGCCGGCGACCTGCTGCGCGTCGACCGCAAGGGCCGCGCCGCCGAACACGTCGCCCACCCGGCGCTGACGCTCGGGCTGGCGGTACAGCCTGAGGTGCTGCGCGACATCGCTCGCATGCCCGGCTTCCGCGGCCGCGGCCTGCTCGCCCGCATCCTATACGCGGTGCCGGCCAACACCGTCGGCCACCGCCGCATCGGCGCCCCCGCCATCCCAGCGGACGTGGCAGCCACCTACGACACCGAGCTGCGCGCCCTCGCGCTCACCCTGGCCGACCACGACCCGGCCGCCCCTCTCGTCCTGAGCGAGGAAGCCGATCAGCTGATGCTGGCGCTGGAAGCCGAGCTCGAGCCCCGCCTGGCCGACGGGGCCGAGCTCGGGCACCTGGCGGACTGGGCGAGCAAACTCAACGGCGCGATCGCCCGGCTGGCCGGGCTGCTGCACCTCGCCGGGGGGCTGCGCACCGGCTACACCGGCCCCATCCCAGCGGCCACCGTGGAGGATGCCGCGAGGATCGGGCACTACTACCTCGCCCACGCGCTGGCCGTGTTCGACCTCATGGACAACGACCCGACCGTCGAAGGCGCCCGCATCATCCTCGACTGGATCATCCGCACCCGTCGCGATCGGTTCACCCGCCGCGAGCTGCTCGCCAGTCTGCCCCGAACCCGGTTTGCCAAGGGCGCCGACCTCGACCCGCCGCTGCAGCTGCTCGAGGAGCACGGCTACCTGCGCCGAGCACCCGCCCCACCAGCCACCGGCCGGCGCGGCCGGCCGACCGTGCCGCCCTACGACGTCAACCCCCACGTCCTCGCAGCAGAAACAGCGGAAACAGCAGAAGCGTCGCCAACCTGACTTGCGCTGTTTCTGTTGTTTGTGCTGTGTGCTGTCGACCATCTTCGCGTGGGTGCTGGTGGCCGGTGCCGGGCGCTATGGTCTGGTGCATGCTCGACGAGCACAGCCTGCTGGGTGCGATCTCCGGGGCCAGCGAGCGACAGCTCGATGCGCTCACCGCTGTCCGTGCCGCGGTGCAGGTCACCGGCCCTGACCGCACCGCGCAGTCGATCGAGCCGTTCCTCAATGAGTTCTTCCGCTGGCTGCGCAACAGCAGCTACGACGACACCGACCGGGCGTTGCGCCGCTACCTGCTGCTGACGATCACCGCCGACACCCGCGCAACGCCCGAGCGAGAGGAGGCGCTGCGGCTGGTCAAGCTCGCCGAGTCCCTGCGCGCCGACGTCGGCACCTGAGACCGCTGGCTCGCACCCGGTGCTGGCTAGCTCAGGTCGGCAGTCTGGTCTCATGCGCACTCGTGTCGCGGACAGGAGTCGCATTCGATGCGGCTGCGAACCTCGGCTGGCGCGCTCTTCTCACAATTGTCGATCACCAAGTTGCACCGACGCTGCGAGGATAAGCTCGATCCCGTCGCCGGTGCTACACAGCGCGGGCCTCGCTGAGCAATATTGCCTCTCACGCTCATCCGAGCGAACCTAGCTCTCGCCATTCCGACCAGGAGGGCCCAAGTTCGACCGCGGGTTCAGCTCCAGCGCGGCCATGGCGTGCTCGATGTGCCCGCGCGCCTGAGCCTCGGCGCGGTGCCCGTCACGCCCATCAACTGCGTCCAGGACGGCGCGATGCTCCTCCAGCTCCGGCTTGCCGAACGGACGTGCTCCGCCCTTCCACACCTCCGATACCTGGAGCGCGAGGGCGACGAGATCCTGCATCCGATCGAGCTGGGATATGACGAGTTCGTTGTCGGTGTGCGAATACAGCGCGCGGTGAAACCGCCGGTTCGCCAGGTTGACCGCGACCTGATCATCGGCTTCGAACCTGGCGAAGGCCTCGTCGAGGGCGGCGTGGGCATTGCGCGACGCGACCGTGGCATGCAGCGCTGCTGCACGGCCCACCGCCCACGGCTCGAGCAGCATCCGCAGCTCGTAAATCTTGCGCACCTCGTCACTGGTCAGTGTCCGCACCACGACACCGTGGTTCCGTGACATCACGACGAGCCCGGACGACGAGAGCGCGATCAGCGCCTCCCGCACGGGTGTCTTCGACACCCCCAACATCGTCGCCAACTGGCGTTCCACCAAGGTCTGGCCAGGTTCGAGCTCGCCGGACAGGATCGCAGCGCGCAACGATTCGGCGACCAGGTCTGACCTCGTGGTTACCTTGCCCAGTTCCAGCGGTGGGCCACCGGGATACGTCGTCGTCACTCGCGCCCAGCTCCTCGTCATGATCGCCCGATCACAGGGTGTTGCGCAGTATTCAGGATAGCCGCTGCGTGGCCTGACGACCAGGCGTCACAGTTCGATAACGACATACTCGCCGTCCGCTCGCACCGGGTATGTCTCGGCCGAGTACGGGCCCTTCCGCATACCCGCTTTCAGCATGTCCTGCTCATCGTCTTCCAGTAGATCCGCCCCCTTCTCGAGACGCACGTCGTAACGACGGACCCGAGTCTTCGCGGGGTCGAACCACGACTGTCCCGTACGGATATCGAATTCCCACTGGTGCCAGGGGCAGCGCAGGACCTCTCCCCGGCGGATGTAGTCGTACCGGCCCGGCTCATCGGATACGACGAGACCCGATCGGGTCCCCTGACAGAGCGGGCCTCCGGCGTGCGGGCAGGAATTCCGGATGGCGAAGTACTCGCCACCGAGATTGAAGACTCCGATCGACCTGTCGCCGACATCCACGATCTTGCGGTGGCCCGGCGGGATCTCACTGCATTCCGCTACGATCACGTGGCGGTTGCGGCCTGCGGTGGTCATGAGTCGAAGTGGTAGTAGTGGTAGGCGTTGTCGTGCATGATGCGCGCGTGCAGGTCGGCGGGGAGTTTGGTCTGGAACGCCCGGCGTGGATTGTCGAAGTCCCAGTGCGGGTAGTCGGTCGAGAACATCAGCACGTGCTCACCGACGTCGTTGATGAGGTCGTGCAGGTCGGCGGGCCGCTCGGGTTCCTCGATGGGCTGGGTCGTGATCCGGATGCGGTCGCGGAGGTAGTCCGAGGGCCGGCGCCGCAGGTGGGACACCTCGTCGCGCAGCCGCTGGTACAGCCCGTCGAGCCGCCACATCAGCGGCGGCACCCAGGCGAAACCGCCCTCGATGAGCACGACCTTCAGGTC